>NZ_JAUHLI010000014.1:0-107606 GCF_036325985.1 Alkalimonas cellulosilytica | reverse complement strand
AATCAAGTAGGGGGTGTTACTAAGCATCCAGTACCAGAGGATCGGCGCTGTACTGGTACTTATCCTGATTCGACTCTAACAGGTAAGCTGGCTTGGTAAGCTAAGATGAAAGTACCTAGGCTATGAGTATAAGCAGCACCAGAACTTCAACCCTATTGGATTTGAAATCCAGAATGGCATCAAAGGCATCAAAGGCATCATTCCGCCTTAGCTTTAAGTACTGATGATATGCGTATTTGCACATCGACAATAAGCGACACCACCTAAGCAGGAATCACTGCTTAGCCTGGTACATGAACACCAAAGCCAGAATTATGGCTTAGCACTTCACACGCAGCGCAACACCAACTACACGCAACGCATGAGCATACCGCATGGGTAGCATTTGAAATGCGCCCCTTAGCACACAGCAAGCAGCGCATGTACATGCCGCAGAGCGCAACGTGTAACGCATCAGAACGTGACACAGCACGACACAGCTATAACCACATGACTGACGATTACAGCAACGCATACAGCGCATCAGAACTACATCAACACAGCATGTTAACTACCGGCATGACGGCAGCAATGAATGTTGCTGCGGCAGGATGGCAAAAGATGATTAAAGTTGATCGCTGTGAAGTTAAAAATATTTGCTTAGCGGTTTGTTTGACATGACGGCAGTGTGTAGCAGTAGTACACGACATAGCGTCAGGTACATGTCATAACACAACCTAACTAAACCTGACCAACCAGATTAAACCAGACTTTTTGATGAACGGTCATCGCCGCACAGATGCTTGCCTGGTTGTAGGTTGAGTAAAGTTGAGCGCCATAGGTTGAAAGTGTTTGCTATGCTGCTGGCTTGACATAACGGATCGCCTTGGTAAATATGGCATCACTTACATCAAAACAAGGACGGTTAATGAACATCATCATAGGGTTGTGGACTGCCTGGGCAGTAATGTCTTTAGTTGTCTTGTCAAATCAAGGGAAAGTGGCCGCTGCCAACTTTTCAGCGCCATCATTCATTGCAATGCTGATTGTTACTGGCATTTATTTCAGCATTCGCGCTATTACTAAAAAAACAAAGAGAAGTTTAAGCAAGACCCAGCAGAGTCAGTTTAATTCAGGTATCAATGACGCACAGCTTGATGAAATTTATGAGCAGGTTGCCTTGGAAATGAAGGAAGGCAGGATCAAAGATGGTGTAATGACTAGGGCAATTGCGGACTCTGATGGCGATAAAAACAAAGCTGAAGCCACCTATATTAAGTTGAGAGTGCAAGCGTTGCGAGCTGACTTAGAAGCAATGCTTAAAGCGAAGTCCGAAAATAGCCAGCCCCCCGTCAGCGATCAATTGCACCAGAAGCCAAAAGAAAAAGATCTTAAATCCGCAATTGCTTATCTGTTTAGAGGTGCACTAATTGCCATACTTGGTTTGATTGCTGCATCTGTGAGCCTTGGCATTGCATCTGCAATGTATTTATTCGCAAGTGGTAGCTTAGTGATTTTCAGTGAGCAAGACACAAATGGCTCTGTAATTATCACATTAGTAGTAATGGCTTCGATACTGTGGTTTTGCTGGAAGGGTATGGTCTATTTGTACAAAAAGTAGCTCATGATTTATATATGTTTAATTCTGTATGTGGCCTTTGCAATAGCATGCGACAAGGTAACTTCAGGCAATAAGTGGAATTGAACCAAAACCCTTCGGATTTCTGAAAACTGAAACAGGGTAGCGCCAACCTCAAGTTACACAAAAAGTAACACAGAATGGATTCAAGGCGAAAAACCAGCATCAAGCCAATGTTTTTATTATTAAATAATTTACTGTTCAGATGCCCCCAGCTCCACCAAACCAGAAGGCCAGCTCAATTGAGCTGGCTTTTTTTATGGCTATTCATCTACTAAGCCACTAAGAAAGCACTTGTTTTACCCACGCCTCCCCAGATTCGCAGCTCTGATTGAAGCTCTCACTCCGAAAGCACAACCAACAAAGATTGGCAATCTTTGTTGGTTGTGCTAGATTTTTTAGAGTAACTGTCTGTACCTTTTTAGAGGCCATTATGCATATCTCACTGACCCCGGAATTGGAATCACGCGTTAAAGCAAAGGTTGAAAGTGGTATGTACAATAATGCCAGTGAAGTCATTCGGGAAGCTCTGCGCTTTATGGACACTCATGAGGACTGGATCCACCAAGTTAAGTTAGCACAGTTACGTCAGCAACTTCATGTGGGAACCGAACAACTTGCACGAGGCGAAGGAATTGCCGTTGAATCCAGAGCGGTACTTGATGCCTTGTTTGATGACATTAAAAGCTGATTCTGATGACCACTCATCAGCTGGTTATTGCACCAGCAGCAAAAGATGATCTGAAAGACATTTACCAATATGGTCTTTCTCGCTGGGGACAGCTTCAATCCGACAATTATCTGGAAAATATTAAAAGTCAGCTGTGGCTGTTGACCGAGCAACCACTCTTAGGTGTTGAACGACCAGAGTTATTCCCCGGCATCAGAAGCCTGCCAATCGAAAGTCATATCTTATTTTACTCGGTGAATGGCAACAAGATTGAGGTCATTCGTGTATTGCATGGCCGTCAAGACCCGAAAAAGCAACTGAAGTAAATAAGCTGCGGGAACCCACTCACTTCCCCCTAACTTTGCAGCTTTAAAAAACAGGTATATACTCAAACTATCTACCTGCATATTGGAGCTTGTGATGAGTACTGGTACTGTGTTTAAAAACAACAACACCCAAGCGGTGCGCTTACCGGTTGATGCGCGTTTTCCTGATGACGTAAAAAAAGTCGCAGTTCGTGTTGTTGGTCAGGATCGTATTCTAACGCCGGTTGCCAATAGCTGGGATTCATTTTTCCTGCATGGTACTGCAGTTACCGACGATTTTATGACAGAGCGAGCATCACAAGAACAGCAAGAGCGGGAAGCCTTTTAATGCTGAAATACATGTTGGATACCAATATCTGTATCTACGTGATAAAACGCCGCCCTATCGAAGTTGCTGCAACCTTTAACAAATATGCCGGCCTGATGTGCATCAGCTCCATCACCTATGCAGAGCTTTGCCATGGCGTTGAAAAAAGCACGAAGCCAGAGCAAAACCGCCAGGCAGTGGAAGACTTTGTTTCCAGGTTAGTGATTTTACCCTATGGCGAGAAAGCTGCTCAGCATTATGGGGATATTCGCTCGGAGCTGGAGCAGTGCGGCACGCCAATAGGTGTGAATGATCTGCATATCAGCGGTCACGCCAGAAGCGAAGGCCAAATTCTGGTAACAAACAACCTGCGGGAATTCGAGCGCATTGGGGGTTTACGACTAGAAAACTGGATCCAAAGCAGCGCTTGATGACTTATTTGATGACATCAAGTGCTGATTTATTGGCTGCTTACCTGTTGGCATTTAAGCCTTACTCACAATCGTCTGGCCAATAGGCGCGACGGTTAATGCGGCCAGCTTCAGGTGCTGCAGACCAAATGGAATGCCGATGATGGTGATAAAGCAGACCAGCGCATGAAACAGGTGCCCTATCGCCAGCCAAATGCCGATAAAGATAAACCAGATGATATTGCCCAGGCTGCCTAAAGCGCCGGTACCAATGTCTTCTGCCCGGTTGATGTAACGGCGGTTGATGCTTTCTTTGCCAAAAGGCCAAAATGCCATCTGGCCAATCACAAAGCAGGAGCGGCCAAAAGGAATACCGATGATGGTGATAAAGCAAATCAAACCAGTCAGCCACCAGGCCAGACCCATAACAAAACCACCCAATACAAACCAGAGCACATTAAAAATAAAGCGAAACAATCCCATGTTTTATCCTTTCAAACTTATTTGCCAAACAACTTCCGTGTAGATAGCAGCTAACGTGCCAACTTTAATATTAATATTTATCAATAACTTAAAATAGCAATACCACTTAAAATGGCTTGTCCTGCCAAAAGATTCGTCAATATCACCTGAATTTAGCGTCTTTGCAATAGCTCCTGTCCGCTTCAACTTCCCCCTGGACCAACCGGTGTTACGGCATCCATTCTGCTTTGGCGGGAATGAGGCCACCCGGCATCCGACCGGCCAGTGCCAGCAAGCGTCCACGATGTTGCTGCAGAGCCACTTTATCCGCGTCGGTCAGGCAAGGGCCTATCGCCTGGGTCATGTGATCGGTTTGGTCCAGCACCTGCACAGTCTGCTGACGCTGAGGCTCCGGCAAGAATGGTAGCGCACGCCGCGATACCTGTAGCATGGGCCGCATCGAGTCCAGTACCGGCCAACTGCCCTTGGCGGTTAACTCCATAAAAAGCGGTGCAGTCAGTTCATGCTCTGCCAGAATCAAATCCACCTCATCCAGGTAGCCTTGCCCTTCCTGCTGCGCCCGCACCTCTGCCGCATGACGCGACCAATCGCAATGCGCTTGCAGCCTAACCTGATACAAAGAAGCAACATTGTCCTGCTCTACCCTGGCAAGTGCCGGCAAGGCCGCTTCCAGCTTGGTCAGGTTGGCATCGGTCAGCACCGTTCCAGCACATACCGTATTCACCAAGAGCAAGGGCGCCACACTACAGAAACCAAACGCGAGACAGAGGCTTTTATTCATCATTAGCTACCTTATAGAGGATCCAGGCTGCGCCATGGCAGCACCTGCCGCTTACAGCCCCAAAGCTCAATAAGACGTCATCCAGCCTGAACCTGCGCTGAAATCTAGCCTGCTGACCATGAACCGGAAAAGCTTAACGGCTGATGGTGGTCACTGCGCCCTGCAAATGACAGCGTACTCCGTCAGCCGAACAGAGCGCAAAATTAATGCTCTGCCCGCTTGACTGCCAATGCAGCTGAACCTGAGCTGGCAGCAAGATGGGTTTGGCAAAGCGTACCTCGACCTGATAGGGCGGCTCTGGCAGCAGCCCCTGTGCCGCCAGTTCGCTAAGGCAACGCGCTTTGCTCCACATGCCATGGGCAATGTTGGCTGTAAAGCCAAACAAGCGGGCAAGCAAGGGATGCAGATGAATCGGATTCAGATCGCCCGATACACGGCCATAACGCCACCCCAGACTGACCGGCAGCGGCCATTCTGCACTTTGAGAAGCATAGCGGATGGTAACCGCTGGTTGCTCCTGGCGGCTGGAGGGGGTACGCAGGCGCTGCAGATACACCGCCCTGCTGCGCCAAATGAGCCGCTCTGCTTGCCTTGCTTCGGTGATCAGCGCAACGGTACGGCCTTTTTCATGCGGCTGCGCGGCTTCGGTACAGCAATTAAAATCCACTGCTATAGCGGAATCCAACGGACAAAAGTACTCAATCCGGTTTTCAAGATGCACCAGCCCCATGGCGGGTAACGGAAAACGCGGGTGCGTTACAAGCTTTAACTGCAACGGAAAACTAACCAGCTGCAACCAGCAGGGCGGCGGGCTTAGCTGTGGACTTAGCTGCGGCCACTGGCATAGCTGTTGGTAGGCCTGAAGCTGCTGCAGCGGTAGCTGCTCAAGCAAAGCACAGGCGCGTAAAGGCCCGGCGTCTTTGCTGCCCTTGGCCCACAGCGCGCGCAGGTAGCTGGCAGCAAGGCCAGGTAAGGCTGGCCCGGAGCAAATGGTAACTGTTTCAAAGGTATTATTTTTTGGCAAAAACAGATCCAAACCGGCAGAAATTCACTAGGCTTTCATACTAACGACTCTTGTTTCCTGTTCGCAACCACTCTGGAGATCCTGATGCGCACCATTCAACTGCTACACCTTTTACTCTGCAGCGTTTTATTACTTGTAAGCAGCCGTGCACTGGCTGATCGCTTTGCCGATGTGCAGATCGAAGCAACCGAGCTGGCACCGGGCCTTTACATGCTAACCGGTGCTGGCGGCAATATGGCAGCCCTGACTGGGGACGATGGCATTTTGCTGATCGATGCCCAGTTTGCCGAAATGGCCGGCAAGATTGAAGCCAAGCTGAGTGAGCTGGCCGAAGGGCAAACGCTGCAAGTGCTGGTCAATACCCACTTTCACGGCGATCACGTCGGCGGCAATGCCAAACTGGCCGCAGATAGCCGCATTATTGCCCACGATAATGTCCGTAAACGCCTGCAAGCCGATAGCAATTTTCCGGCCGAAGGCTTGCCCAACCTGACCTTTACCGACCAATTAAGCCTGCATATGAACGGCCAGCATATCCTGCTGACCGCCATGCAACCAAGCCATACCGATGGCGATAGCATCGTGTGGTTTAAAGCGGCCAATGTGGTGCATATGGGCGATCTGATGTTTGAAGGCCGCTTCCCCTTTATCGACACCAACGCCGGCGGCAATCTGCAAGCTTATATGGACGTGACCCGTCACGTGTTCGCCAGCATTGATGCCAACACCCGGGTGATCCCAGGGCACGGCGAGTTAACCAACCGGGCTGGCTTAGAGCGGGAATTGCGGATGATGGAAGCCACACTGGCTCAGGTGCAGCAGTTCAAAGCCGAAGACCTGACACTGGAAGCGATGATAGCAAGGGGCCTGGGTGAGCAATGGCAGGATTGGCACTGGAATTTCATTACCGAAGAGCGCTGGATCCGCACTTTGTATCAGGCGCTGGCAGATTAGAGCAGCGCCTTGCTCCGTTAGCTGAAGCGGGCTGGTTTATCAGACTAGCCCGAACGGTACTGCCGCTTCGGCCGCTCAATGCGTGGTTGATGACCCCGCTTTTTGATACCGGCTCCGGCCCCTTGTGAGGCCTCTTCGGTTTTCACCGAATCTTTTAACAAATCACTCAGCAGAGCAAACTCTGCTGGGGTGACTTCGCGCCACTGGCCGGGTTTTAAATCGGCCAGCTGAATACTCATAATGCGAATGCGCTTGAGCCGGGTCACTTCAAAACCAAGGTACGCCGTCATACGACGGATTTGCCGGTTAAGTCCCTGGGTCAGGATAATGGAAAAACGATCCGGTCCAATTTGCGTGACCTTGCACGGCTTAGTCACAGTGCCAAGGATCGGTACGCCAGCTGCCATTCGCTGACAAAAATGACGGTTGATGGGTTTATCAACACTGACCAGATATTCCTTTTCATGGGCATTGCCAGCGCGCAAAATCTTATTGACGATGTCGCCATCATTGGTCAGCAAAATCAAACCGGACGACGGTTTATCCAACCGGCCGATTGGGAAAATGCGCTGCGGGTAGTTCACCGCATCAACAATATTGCCTTTAACCGCCGTATCGGTGGTACAGACCACGCCCACCGGCTTGTGATACACCAGATAGACGGCTTTAGGCTTGGCTTTGAGCGGCTTGCCTGCCACCACAATGCTGTCGGCATCGCTCACCTTCATGCCGGTTTCGGCCGGGCTGCCATTGACCAGTACCTGACCCTGTTCAATCAGCCGATCGGCTTCGCGCCGTGAACAGATACCGGTTTCACTGATGTATTTATTCAGGCGCATGCCTGCTGCTTCGCTCAAAACGCTTACTCCGGTAGATACTGATAACGGCCATAGCCGTCATCATCCAAGCCCAGAAACTGCAGGCGCGGATGCTGTTCTGCTTTGGCTTTGGCTGCTTCCAGGCTGCTGCTACGAAACTCCAGCCGGGCCTCAGCCGGGAGCTTGAGTTGCCAGTTCTGTTGCAGTTGCACCGGAATGGCTGCGCTATGCTGCTTAGCCTGTTCGCGGGTGTAGGCTGCGATGATTTGCCTTACTTCCATCTGGCCGGTGTAATGCACCGGAGCTGTGGTGGCATGCGGGAAAAAGCCACCACCGCTCACCCGGTAATTGTTGGTTGCCAGCAAGAAGCGCTGCTCGGCGCTGACCGGCTGTCCCTGATAGCTTAAATCAACAATACGATGGCTATCGCTCACTTGCTGGCCCTCACCATCAAAGCGGGCAGGCTGGCTTAAATCAATGCGGTAACTCAGTTCGTTCATCATGTCGAAGTTGTAACTTGGGATCCGTGGCGCCAGCAATGGCTGCCACTCGTCTTTGCCGGCTTCGATGGTATTGAAAGTCCGGGCCGACATTTCCAGCCAGTCGCGCAGCTCACTGCCGCTTAACTCAATTACCCGCAAGGTGTTGGGGTAAATGTACAGATCAGCGATATTGCCAAGCGTCAGCGGCCCGGCAGCCAAATGGGTATAGTCTTCCGGCCCGCCAAAACCACTGCGAAACGGCGCGGCAGCACTGATAATGGGTAAATCCGGCAACTCGCCCCGCTGCTGCAGGCTGGTTGCGTACCAGCTTTGCGCCTGATTGACCCAGGCCACGGCTGTGTTCGGGGTAACCCGGGCAAAAAAGTTCTCAATGGCACCCTCGGTGTCACCCAAAGGCTGATTTAACATCGCCAGGGTTTGAGCTTGTTCATCACTCAGTAAAGCCACCAACAGTTCATCACGCTCCGGACCAACCTGCCTCAGCTCACTGGTAGCCTGCACCACTTGCCAGGTACCATCGTTACGCTTTAGCGTTAGATCGATCACGCCCAGATGGCTGCCATACTGGCCGCCCATCACAGCGGGTACGCCATGAATAAAGCCACGCTCGGCATCTACTCCGGCCAGGTCCTGATAATCCGGCCCCGGCAGTTGCCGGTGCTGATGGCCCAGCAACAAGGCATCGACCCCTTCCACTTGCGCCAGATAGAGCCCGGTTTGCTCGGCAAACTCAGGATAATCGCCATAATCCCGCAGGCCGGTATGGGCAATCACCACTACCACATCCGCACCTTCGGCGCGCATTTTCGGTACAAAGTACTGAGCGGCTGCCAGCATATCCCGAGCCTGCACCCGGCCTTCCAGATGATGCCGATCCCAGCGCATAATATCCGGCGGCACCAGCCCAAGCACCCCCACCTGAATATCATGGCGCTGCAAATCGGTGCCGACAAAGCTATGACTTTGAATCACATAAGGCGTATAACGGCTGGCCTGCCAGTCATCGGCTGCAGCATCCGGCTCAAACACATTGGCCGATAAAAACGGAAAAGTCGCCCCTTCAATGGTGGCATCCAGGTACTCAAGGCCATAGTTAAACTCATGATTACCCAGCGCTGCTGCATTATAGCCCAGGTAGTTCATCGCCCGGATCACCGGGTGGCGTTGCTGCTTCAGATACTCCAGGCCCTGAGCATGGGCCCAGTCGCCCATGGCGCTGCCCTGAATGGTATCGCCGTTATCAAACAGCAGGCTGTTCGGCTGCTCCAATCTGGCCTGATGCACCAAAGCCGCCGTATGGGCCAAACCAAACCGGTCGGTCTCGCGCTGCTGGAAATAATCGTAGCCCAGCAGGTAGGCATGCAAATCATTGGTATGCAAAATGCGCAGCTCAACGTGCTGCTCCCGTTCCGGGGAGGGCGAACAACCTTGCAAAGATACCGCCAGCACTACCAGCAACGAAAAAAAGGTGGTTTTTCTCATGGAACTCTCTTCTTAAAAACGGCATTAAGATGCTGAATTCGCAGATTGTAGCATTTTTTTCGTGACAATTTTACGGCCTTTCTGCACAGGCTTTTGCAAATTACCGCTCAAGTTATCAGCGACAAAGACGATAACCTCTATGTACCGGATAACCCGCATACACTGTTGGAGGACGCACCATGAACGAACAAAGTCGCTTAGAAAAATTACGCAACCTTGGCGTTCGTCTGCATGAACTGCAGTTGGTTCAACCTGTCGCCGGCAAGTCCTATACCTCGGTTGCACTGAATTACTTGTTCAGCCGCCATGAGCTCACTCGCCCCTGTGGCCAGTCGCTGGATGTCACCTTGCGCTCTTTGGCAGACGCCATTGTGCAAAAGCATCATTTGAAGTTCAGCCGTTTTGATTCCGACTCCATTATCGACTATTTTTGCCGTTTGTACCGCGCCCACTAATAGCAAGCTGCTGTGCTGCAACACAGCAGTTACTGGACAGAATTCAGACCTTCTTTTAAGCTGGTTGCTTTGCATAAGAAGGTCTGGTCCATGAGTTTTTTCACTTCATTGCTCGCTTTACCAGCTATCCTTTGCTCGTCCACCCTGCTGCATTTACCAGAGCTGGTGGCCCCGGCAGATGCACCGGCTATTCACAACCAGCCGTTGGCAGCAACAGAGCATAGCAGCAGCTTCTTACTAACCATCCGTGGCGCTGTGCCCAACCATTACCATCAACGTCATACCGAGCAAATTTATGTGCTGCAGGGCAGTGCCCGCATGCGCTTGGCCGATGCTGAGGTGAGCATTCAGGCCGGGGATTATCTGTTGATCCCGCCTGGCACAGTGCATGGGCTGCTGGAAGTGACCTCCGATGAGCCTTTACAAGTACTGTCCATTCAATCACCCCGCTTTGACCCGACAGATCGCGTACTGGTAGATAACTGATGGACTCTGTTACTCAGGCCGCGCTGGGTGCTGCCGTCGCCGTTGCTGTAATGGGAAAGTCCACTCCGGTGAAAAAAGCCGCCCTCTGGGGAGCGGTGGCAGGTACCCTGCCCGATCTGGATGTATTTTGGAACTTCGGCGATGATTTAAGCAATATGCTGCGTCATCGAGGCGAAAGCCATGCCTTTTTTTACCAGACACTGTTCTCACCACTGCTGGCCTGGTTGATTTGCCGCTGGCACCAACAACAAGCCTTGTTTTTGCGCTGGTGGCTGGCCATCTGGCTGGTGCTGATCACCCACAGCTTGCTGGATACCTTCACCACCTATGGTACTCAACTGGCGCTGCCTTTTAGCGACTACCCCTTCGCGCTGGAAAGTATTTTTGTGATTGATCCGCTCTATACCCTGCCTCTGCTGATTGGGGTTGGCCTGGCCTGGCGTTTGCCGGGCCGGGGCCTTGGCTTTAATCAATTAGGCTTGCTACTTTCATCACTGTATTTAGGCTGGGGCTTAGCTGCTCAGCAGTGGGTGCTTTGGCAACTCGATAGCATGCATCCGGAGCTTGCACACTATGAACGGCTGGTACAGCCCACAGCCCTGAATACCCTGGTGTGGCGCATTGTGGTGATGGACCAGGCTGGTTATCGCGAAGGCTTTTATGCCTTGAATGATGGCACAACACCGATTGAATTTCGCCGGCATGTCTTTCCAAAACAGACGCAGGCACTAAGCCAACTACCGCAAGCAAAGGAGCTCACCCGTTTCAGTCATGGCTTTGTCGGTTATTTTCGGCGCGGCGAACTGCTCACCATGGCCGATCTCAGGATGGGCATGCAGGGCAATTATGCCTTTGAATTCAGCCTGGCCTGTCAGCAAGACAGCGAATTAGAACCGATAGCCGTGGTCCAACTGGATAAACCCTACCAGATGCTGGAAATGTGGACCTGGGCCTTTCGCCGGTTTTGGCTGGATACCCAGCCACTCTCTGCCATTACAGTGCGCAGTCAGCCAAACTGCATCTGACAGGCTTTTTCCATTGTTAATCAGGCAAGTTCAACCCGGTTGCGGCCATTGTGCTTGGCCTGATACAACGCCTGGTCGGCCCGGTCGATGTTTTCATCGGCTGACTGGCTGGTATCAACCCGGGCCAGGCCAGCACTAAAGGTACACTGGAACGGCTTATCCTGGGCACTGAATGGAATGGCCTGGAACGACTCACGAATACCATCGAGAATGGTTTTGGCTTTTTTTAGCGAACAATCCGGCAAAGCCAGTAAAAACTCTTCGCCACCATAACGACCGATCACATCGGTTTTGCGCAGTTTTTGCTGCAACAGGTTCGCCAGACTGCTGATCACCTGATCGCCCACTAAATGGCCGTATTGATCATTCACTCGTTTAAAATGATCCAAATCCAGCATCACCACAATCAACTCCTGCTTGCTGCGCTTGGCTTTAGCAATTTCATCGCCGAGCCGCTCTTTCACGGTAGCATGCTGCAACAAGCCGGTCAGGCTATCGCGGGTCATCATCTCTGCCAGTTGCCTGGCGCGCTGAGCGCGGGCAAAAACCGTGACCGCCAAGGCCTGGTCGGTGATGGGCTTGGAAATAAAGTCATCCCCGGCTTTCACCAACGCATCCAATTGCCGCTGGCTATCGGTTTCCGACGATAAATAGACAATCGGCACCCCAAGCCATTCATCTTTAAAGCGAATAATCTGTGCCAACTCCGGGCCGGTGCAATCCGGCATATTGACATCCAGCAGGATCACATCGGGTTGAAACCCCTGCAAACCTATCAGCATCTTGGTGGGATCGTTGACCACCTTGGCTTCCATACCCGCCTGCTCAATAATCAGCCGGTAATGCTCAGCCAGCATCACATCGTCATCCACAATCAGGATCCGAAAACGTGGTTGCTGACGCTGCGCCAGCAAACGCTGAATACGCAGTTCAATCGCAGCGGCATCTACAGGTTTCATAAAATAGCCAACCGCCCCCAGCCGCACGGCCGCCAGATAATGGGTAAAGCTTTCTTTTTCACCGACAGTAAACAGCACCGTCGGTTGTTGCTCATCAGCCAAGAGCTGTGACAACACTTTTTTCAATGCATCTGGCAAACGGTTATGAGGCATATCCAGCACCAGGATATCCGGCTTTTGCACTGCGACCGTCTTCTGAAGTTCTTCCAGCTGCTGACAACTGACCACCTGATGACCAAAGGGATCCATCGCTTTGGTCAATTGCTTACCGAGTTCACCATCTTTACTGAACACCAGGATCTGTGCTTTGCGGGTAAACTCATCATCAAGCGATTGAAACAATGGTGTCGGTGTGGTTTGAGGCTCGCTGATACTGTAGTTACTCAGCTCCTGCACCATATTCAAAAAATGTTGCTTACGTTCAATATCTGGGCCCTGTTTAAGGTCGAGCCAGGCATCGAGTTCCATTTCCAGTGCTTTGGCTTGCTGGCCAAGCTCTGGCATACCAAAGGTACCCGCTGAACCAGCCAGGGTATGAAAACGAAACTTTAATCCTTTTACAATGTCTTGCCAGTTTTGTGCGTTGGTATCGAGCAGTTGGCTTGCCATAGCGGTAATTTCTGGCCAGTCTTGTTGTAGCCGCTTCAGGTAACGATGTTGCAAAGCTTCCAATTGCTGCTGAATGTGCTGTGGGGATGCTGGCATGGCCTGCTCTTGATAAAAAACAACTGAGTAAAAAATAGCGAACTTCCTGCCTAAAAGCCATTAAAAATAGGTTTTTCAAGGTTTTTTCTTTAGGTCCTAAGCCAATAATACTGCGCACTATTTTTGATCATTGTTCAATCAAAGGTTGCAAAAGACGGTGCAATCCTTATAATGCGCCGCAACTTTAACCACTGCGGAGACCCATCGTGGGCGAACAACCTGGTAGTAGGCGTTGGTCTGTCGATTGTCAGTCAACACGAGGAATGTTTTAACGCTTCGCAGCATGGTCTTTAGCACTATTCTGCCAGGCGCAGAATAGTGATGTCAGTAGTCTGTTTTTTGTCATACTCCTTTCATTTCTATTCAATACCATTGGTTTTATCACTTGAGCTTGTCGCAAGTGCTGTACAGCTATTCGTTGGGCATGATGTCGTCTGCCTGATAGCTGCTGATGCAACCAATACTTTCCTTTTGCTGAACTGGCGGTCAAAGACTGCCTGACACAATCTGTTTTCTCATGCTGGCAACCGCTTCAACCGAAGAGGATAAGGCGCATGTACACTAAAAATCATGTAGCTTTGCGTGATGCAACCGTAGCCCCAACCAAATCGTTGTCTATGACAGCACTGGCCGTTTTTTTTATGGGCCTGAGCAGCCTGGCAAATGCCGGTCGGCCGCTGATCACCGATGATGCGACCCTTGTTGACGACTGCCAGCTGGAAAGCTGGTGGCAGCGTAATCGTGGCCCCAATGAGTTCTGGCTCGTTCCGGCTTGTCAGGTTGCCGGTGTTGAATGGGGGTTTGGCTACGCCAGCCAAACCGCCGGCGAGCCCGACTTGTATGAACTTTCCGCTAAAACCGAACTGCGAGCGTTGGAAACCAATGGCTGGGGCGCCACCATCGGCTTTAGCCATGGCTTTGAGCAGGGTAGCTTTCGCGGTGATCAGCATCTGAATCTGGCTGTCACCCACAGCTTTGCCGACGATGCCTGGTTACTGCACAGCAACCTTGGCTACGCCAATAACCGTGATGCCGGCAATGAAGTGACCGCAGGTATCGCGCTGGAGCGGGAAGTGATGGCCAATCACTGGGCCTTTGCCGAAGTATTCCGCGAAGCAGCCGGCCGGCCTTTTTATCAGCTTGGCTATCGTTTTGAGCCCAAAGCAGACCGTTTGCAACTGGACATCAGCTATGGCAACCGTCTGAGCGGCAGTGCGAATGAGCACTGGATCAGCGCCGGTTTCGTTGTTTACTTCAGCGCCTTTTAAGCAGGGAGAACTACCATGAATGCACAAGATTTGATTTTTAACCTGCGCACCGTGTTGCTCAGCAAAGACAAAGAGGACATGTCACAACTGGTCAGCCGTTGCCACCCGGCCGATATAGGCGCGGTGCTAAGCAGCTTCACCGTCGAGCAAATTGCTCAGCTGATGAGTCTGACCCCGGTCGAAGAACGTGCACTGCTGTTTGGCTACCTGCCAAAAGAGCTGGAAGCCGAGATTGTTCCCTGCCTGGAGTCTAAAGCTCTGGGGGAGCTGTTCCTGCATATGGCCTCGGATGAACGCGCTGACTTGTTCAATCTGCTGCCTGAAGACCAACAAGGGCGTTTGCTGCCGGTGCTGGCCAAAGCCGAGCGTGAAGATATTCGGAAGCTGGCGGCTTACGAGGAAGACAAAGTAGGCTCGGTAATGAGCTCGGAATACGCCCTGGTCGATGCCAAACGCACCGCCAAAGAAGGCATTGCTCAGTTGCGTAAAGCAGCACCGGATACCGAGACCATTTACCAGGCTTATGTGGTGGACTCTGAGCGTCGGCTGGTTGGCACCGTGTCACTGAAAGATCTGATTATGGCGGATGAGAATGCCATCATCGGTGACTTTATGACCCGGGATCCGGTCTATGTGAAGGCGGATGCGCCGCGGGAAGTGGCTTCGCAACTGATCGCCAAATACGATTTAATTGCACTGCCGGTCACCAATGGTGGCGATAAGCTGGTGGGCATTGTGACCTACGACGATGCGATGGACGTAGCCGCCGAAGAAGCCACCACCGATTTTCGTAAAGTCGGTGCGGTCAGTGAAATTGTTGGCAACATCAAGGATGCCTCCATCAACTTGTTGTACCGCAAGCGGGTGTTCTGGTTGGTACTACTGGTATTTGGCAACATCTTTTCGGGTGCTGGTATTGCTTATTTTGAAGATACCATCGAAGCCTATATTGCGCTGGTGTTCTTCCTGCCCTTGCTGGTAGACAGTGGTGGTAATGCGGGCTCTCAGGCTGCTACCCTGATGGTACGCGCCATGGCAACCGGCGAAGTGATGATCAAAGACTGGGCAAAAATGCTGGGGAAAGAGTTTGTGGTCGCTGGTTTGCTCGGCTTAACCATGGCACTGGCCGTTTCCACCCTCGGCTTCTGGCGTGGTGGCCCTGAGATTGCGCTGGTGGTTGCTCTGACCATGCAAATTGTGGTGGTGGTAGGTAGCGTGATTGGTATGTCGTTGCCGTTTTTGCTTAGCCGCTTTAAGCTGGATCCGGCAGCGGCCAGTGCCCCCTTGATTACCTCCATTGCCGATGCTTGTGGTGTGATCATTTACTTTGCCATGGCGACCTGGCTGCTGGATATTCCGGTCGGCTAAACGTCATCGAACGGCAACAACCTTGTTGTACACTGCCAGGCCGGCTCCCAACCCCGGCCTGGCAGTGGTTCTCCGGCATCCTGTCATTGGATGCCCCTAACCTTACTCAGCCGCGGATGGCTCAGCTTTAAGGAGAACCCCATGCTTGCAATGCAAAACATCCAACTCATTCCATTGCTGGATAGCCTGATCAGCCTGGTAGTGGCCTTTGTACTCGGCTCTTTAATCGGGCTAGAGCGCCAGTACCGGCAGCGGACTGCTGGCCTGCGCACCAATGCCCTGGTGGCCGTTGGTGCAGCGATTTTTGTCGACATTGCCTTTAACTTAAACGGCGCGCAAAGTGCTGCACACGTGATTGCTTATGTGGTGTCGGGCGTTGGCTTTTTAGGTGCCGGTGTCATTATGCGGGAACAAGGCAATATTCGTGGCATCAATACTGCGGCGACCCTGTGGGGCTCCGCAGCCATTGGTGCCAGTGCCGGGGCCAGCCTGTTGCCGCAGGCCGTACTGGGGACGCTCTTTGTGCTCGCGGCCAATACCCTGCTGCGCCCTATTGTCAACCAGATCAACCGCCAGCCGATGGATGTGGAGTCCACCGAAGTCACCTACATCCTGCATGTGATTGCCGATAAACAGCAGCAAAAACATGCGGTGGATGTAGTGGAGCTGGTGCTGGAAGCGGCCAGACTGCCGGCAAGGGGCATGGAAGTTTCCCCTTTTGGCAATGAGGATATCGAAATCGAAGCCATGCTGGCTACCATTTCGATGGATGGTGATGAACTCGACCGTATCAGTAAAAAACTACTGAGCAAACCTTTTATCACTCAGGCGTACTGGAGCACCAGTACGTCGGAGTAAGCAAAGGCAACAAATATCAGTTTTTTATCAAACCACCGGCTTACTCCGAACGTTATACTCAGGTCTGAGCTGTATCCGGTAAAGGATGATTGATGAAACTGCTGCTATCTTGTTTGCTGCTGTGTTTAGGCTTTTTGTTCAGCGCTTCACTTCAGGCTGAGCGCATTGTGCTGGCCAGCAGCAACTACCATCCCCACTATGGAGCAGACTTGCCGCAGCAAGGCGTCGTCACTGAAATCATCCGCCAGGCCTTTGCACTGCAAGGCATTCAGATCGAAGTAGAGTTCATGCCCTTTGGCCGCGCTCTGCATGAAGCGAAAGTTGCGAATTACGTGGGTCTCATCGCTGCCTGGTACTCTGAAGACAGAGTGGAAAACTTTTTGTATTCGCAGCCGATGTACGCCAACCAAATCGTCTTGTTTAAGCGCCGTAGCATGCCGCTGGAGTTTCGTAACTTCCAGCAACTGGCTGATGCGCGCTTTCGTTTAGGGGTGGTGCAAGGCTATGCGCAGCCGGAAGGGTTACTACTCGCACGGCTTAATACCATTGCGGTTGCCAGTGATGAGCAGGCATTTCGCATGCTGGCACTGGAGCGGGTCGACTTGGTACCAGCCGATAAGCTGAACGGCCTTTACCTGCTGCAAACCTTGCTGCCAGAGCATGCCGCAAACATCGAATATATTGAACCCGTGCTGGATCAACGGCCGATGTACCTGATCCTCTCCAAGCAGGATCCTCGCTCAGAGGAATTAATGGAGCGGTTTAATCGCGGCCTGCAGCAATTGCAGGCCAGCAATCAATACCGTACTATTTTACAGAGTTTACTGCCTGCTACAGACGCACACTAAGGCCATCAGTCAGTGCTTTGCGGTACGCCAGCCAGGATGGGATACAACCCAGCAGTAACGCCAGCCCAAGCACCAGCCCCATCAGCTGCAAACTGCTCTGACGAATTGGATTTAACCCAATAAATAAGCCATAGCGACCAGCCAGCAGATCCTGGCCAAACCACAAGCCAACCATCAGCACGGCCATCGCCAGCAGCATCGATACCAGCGTAATCAACAACACTTCCAACTGCACCAGCCAAAATAAGGTGCGGGGATGAGCACCTACCGCCCGTAAAATAGCAATCTCCCGCTGCCGCTCTTTCATTGAAGCCAACAAGGTGGTGGTCATACCCACCAGGCCGGCTAATAACACCAACACCGTGATCACCAACAGCAAGCGCTCGACCATGCTGAGCATCTGCCAGAGCTCGGCCAGCGCCACACCGGGTAAAATAGCCGTTAACGGCTCACCGCGAAACTCATTGATTTGCCGCTGCACTAAAAAGGTGGCCGCCCGGGAGTTCAAACCTACCAGAAAAGCTGTAATGGCTTTTGGCGTTAAATCCATCTCCAGCGCCTGCTCGGCACTCACCCGTCGCCCTGGCATAGGGGCGCCCTGCTGCCAGTCAATATGAATGGCCTCGATGCCTTCCAGGCTGACATGCACACTTTGATCCACCGGCGTGCCGGTTGGCGCTAAAATACCCACTACGGTGAAAGGTTTGTCTTTATGCTCGCTAAAACTGACCTGACCAATGCCATGGGCCAGGACAATTTCCTGTCCTAACTGATAGCCAAGCCGTGCCGCCACCTCTGAACCCAATACCGTGTCGTACACATCATCAAAAATAACCCCTTGCGCCAGTTGCAACTGCTGCTGACCAGCGTAACGGTAAAATTCAAAATAATCCTGGTTGGTACCCACCACCCGATAGCCCCGGTGCGAGTCGCCCAGCGAGATGGGGATGGTCCAGGCTATCTGCGGGTGGTTTTGAATGCGCTGGTAGGTCTCCCAACTGATGTTGGCGGTGGCATTACCAATGCGAAAAATTGAGTACAGCAATAAGTTCAGCTGGCCGGAACGTGCCCCGACAATCAAATCGGTGCCAGACACGGTACTGGTAAAGCTGTTCTTTGCTTCATGCCGCAGGTGGTCAATACCAAGCAGCAAACTGATGCTGATGACCAGAGACAACACCGTCATCAGCACAGTGCCACGGCGATTCCATAAACTCAAACGCGCCAGTTTCATCAGCATGGCTGTACCCCCTGCTCCAGTTGATCCATCGGCAAATGCCAGCTGAAGTAGCCTTGCAGCGCCTGATCATGGCTGACAAAAATCACAGTGGTGCCACTTTCATTGGCTTCTGCCAGCATCAGTTTCATAAAAGCATCGCGGTTGTCGGCATCGAGCGCTGAAGTTGGCTCATCGGCAATCAGTAAGGCCGGGCGAAGTAGTAAAGCCCGGGCAATGGCCACCCGTTGTTGCTGACCCACGCTTAGCTCCGTGGCTTTTTTGTGATGCAGTTCATCGTTAAGCCCCAGATGCTGCAACAGCATAATGGCTCGCTCGGTCAGTTCAGCAGCCGACTGATTGGCAAAACCTGCCACCAACAGTACATTATCCAACACAGACAGATAAGGGATTAGGTTCAGCTGCTGAAACACCACCCCGATTTGTTGTGCCCGCAACGTATCCCGCTTGGCCGCCGATAACTGATGCATCGCGGTTTGCTGCAACCACAACTCCCCTTCATTGGGAGTGGTGATGCCGCTGAGCAAATTGAGTAAGGTCGTTTTACCAGAGCCCGATGCACCGCGAATAAACAAATGCTGACCAGCTTCCAGCTGCAAGCTATCCAGCGCCAGCTGCCAGCCTTGCTTGCCAGGCCAGCGAAAACGCAGGTTTTTGAGTTCAATTACATATTTTTTCGGCTTGTCAGTCACCGGTTGTTCTACCTTCATGGTAAGATGATGGGAATGATTTATACCAAAGTTCAGGAGTAAGCTCCAATGCTGCGTGTACTGTCTATAGCAATCCTGTTGCTGTCTGTCGCATTTACTTCCGCCCAGTTGCAGGCTGATGAGGTGCGTACCCTGGAATGGACCGATCTGATGCCGGAAGAGGATCTGGCGTTGCTGGAAACGCTGCCGGATATTGAGCACGACTACAGCCAACCATCGCCGTTTGATGATGCCTCCAACGATCCTTATGCCAGCTTATGGCAACAGGTTCTTAGCTCAGCCAAGGTACGTGAAGAGTTCAATAACCAGCGTGTTCGGCTGCCTGGTTTTATCGTGCCGCTGGAGTTTGATCAAAACCAGAACGTGACCAGTTTCTTCCTGGTACCCTACTTTGGTGCCTGCATCCATGTACCACCACCGCCACCGAACCAGATTGTCTATGTGACGGATGCAAAAGGCTTGACCGCCGATATGATGTACACACCGTTTTGGATCACCGGCGTTCTCACCACTGATTCAATGACGCACGATCTGGCCTTTGCCGCTTACAGCTTAAAAGCCGATCACATCGAAGAATACAGCTGGTAAAACAACTTTAATTTCAAAAAAACCACTAAAAAAGCGCCCTCGAGCGCTTTTTTAGTGGTTGCTGAGGATGGGCATTAAAAACGAATACGCCCTTCGCGTAAGGTCGCAGTATTCATGCCTTGGCGTTCATTCACCACCCACTGCACCTGAACCCGCTCCAGTGCCGGCATCAACTGAATCAGCGATAAATCCAGATACTGCAGCCGGGCCGGGTTGTGACAGAGCAAGGTGAAGTTGGCATAAAAGTCACCATGATTCTGATGGCCTGGCCGGGTTAAATCCGTGCTGGCATCCGCTTGCTCTATCTGACAACCGGTATCACGGTTTAATTCAAACCAACTGCCTTTGGATAACATAGACAAAGCGGCTTGAACTTCGCGCTGCTGCTCATCCGTCGATGGTGCATGCTCAAAGCCAACGATGTTGTAAGCGGCCGTTTGCAATGCAAGAATGGCTTCGTTGCCTTCCAGCACAAAAGTGAGTAAGGCCTCACCGTGCACATGAGCGCCAAGCTGAGTAAATTCATCATCGTGATGATGATCATGGTCGTGGCTGTGCTCATGACTGTGATCATGACTCTGGCTATGATTGTGTTCTGTCGTATGATGATGCTGCTCTGCAGGTTCACTATCGGCATGCTGATGTTCATGGCTGTGTTGATGCCGCTGTTCATGAGCATGCACCTCGGCTCCAACCAAGCCCCCCCCCAGCACCAAACTGCTGGCCAACGTAGTCACTACCAATGCATTTGCTTTTATCATGATTTATTTCCGCTTTTTACACCGAGTATGGTTCTCATCATACGCTTTGCCTTGCCACTTGCAAAGTGGCTAACCCCGCCGCTTACTAAAGTGCTTTTCCTGCATTTCCTGCCGCTCTTTCGCATCCAGGCTCAGCTCTGCCGTTGGCCGTGCCAACAGTCGTTTCAAACCGATCGGCTGACCGCTCTCCTTGCAATAGCCATAGTCTCTGCTGGCGATCCGATCCAGAGCTTGTTCAATTTTACGCAGTAAAAAATACTCTCGCTCCACCAAGCGCAAGCTCTGACGGTTTTCCTCTTCAATCAAAGCTCTGTCCAGCTCATCAGGCTCGACCTCGCGGCTGCCAAGCGATTGCTTACTTTGTTCAATCCGCCGCTGAAGATCCTGTTTTTGCTGGCGCAGCAGCTGCTCGAAATAAGCCAATTGGCTGGTATTCATGTAATCATCTGCCGGCATTTGCAGCAACTCTTGTTCTGTCAACATGTGAGCCCTCCAGAAAAGTTACAATATAACATAACAGCTTCATTCCGCCAGCGAACTGACCGGCTTTCATTCAGCATTCTTTTGATCGTGCCTTGCCAGAACGACGTAACTTAAAAACAAAACCGAATTGGACAACAGCATGCCACGATTAGTCGTAATCTTGGGCGATCAGCTCAGCCCCGCCCTCGCAAGCTTAGAAGCGATAGCAACAGACGATGTGATTTTGATGGCCGAAGTCATGGCTGAAGCCAGCTATACCAAACACCACAGCCATAAGCTGGTACTGATATTCAGTGCCATGCGGCATTTTGCCGATACATTACAGCAACTGGGCCATCAGGTCCTTTATCTGAAGTTTGCGGAGTACCCATCCGTGCTTAGTATGACTGACGCGGTAGCCTATGCCCTGACAAAGCATCCCGAGCTCAGCAGTATTTTACTGACCGAGTGCGGTGAGTATCGCTTAGAGCAAGAAATTGCCCGTTGGCAGGAACAATTCAACCTGCCACTTGAGCAACTGAGCGATGATCGCTTTTTGTGTTCGCGCCAGCAATTCGCCAACTGGGCGAAAGATCGGCAGCAATTTCGCATGGAGTATTTTTACCGGGAGATGCGCCGCTACAGCCGCTTGTTAATGAATGACAAAAACCAGCCCGAAGGTGGCAAGTGGAATTACGATAAAGCCAATCGCAAAGCCTGCCCACCCGATCTGGCCCAGATCCCCCCGCTTCAGTTTGAGCCTGATGCCATTACCCGGGATGTGATGGTGCTAGTAGAGCAGCATTTCACGGATAATATGGGCGATGCGACTACTTTCCGCTTAGCCGTCACGGGCAAACAGGCCCGGCAGGCATTTTTGCATTTTGTTGAGCAGCAGTTGGCTCAGTTTGGTGATTATCAGGATGCGATGCTGCTGGACCAGCCTTTCTTGTTTCACAGCATCTGCTCGATGTACCTCAACATAGGCTTGCTGGATGTACGCTGGATGTGCCTGAAAGTCGAACAAGCCTACAAAGATGGCAAGGTACCACTCAATGCCGCGGAAGGTTTTATCCGTCAGTTGATCGGCTGGCGGGAGTTTGTGCGCGGCTTGTACTGGTTACTGATGCCGGAATACAAAACACGGAACACCCTGGCGGCACAGCGGCCACTGCCTGCCTTTTACTGGACTGCAAAGACGCAAATGCGCTGCATGCAACAGGCGATTCAAAGCACCATCGATTATGCGTATTCCCACCATATTCATCGTTTGATGGTGACAGGCAACTTTGCGCTCTTGACTGCTTTAAACCCGGATGAGGTCACCGATTGGTACCTGGCCGTTTATGCTGACGCCTTTGAGTGGGTTGAACTGCCCAACACCCTGGGCATGGCGTTGTTTGCTGATGATGCAGTACTTGCTTCCAAACCCTATGCCGCCAGTGGCAAGTACATTCAGCGGATGAGTAATTACTGCCAGCACTGCCCATACGATGTAAAGAAAATCTATGGCGAAGGTGCTTGTCCGTTCAATGCTTTGTATTGGGGATTTCTGGATCGCAATAGTGAGCAATTAGGTGGCAATGCCCGCTTGCAGCTGGCTTACCAGCAGTGGCATAAAAAGCCGGAACAGGAACAACAAGCTATCCGCCAACACGCCGACCTTATACTCAATAGCCTGGAAAAATTATGAGGCAACTGGTTTGGTTTAAGCGTGATCTTCGCATTGATGATCATGCACCACTTTATGAGGCAGCCAGGCAAGGCGCTGTGCTGCCAGTCTACATCATAGAGCCTGACTATTGGCAGCAACCTGACACCTCGCTCAGACAGTGGCATTTTATCAAAGCCAGCCTGCAGCGCCTGGACCAAGAGTTAACAAAATTAGGGCAACCGTTAATCATTGAAGTAGGACCTGCCAGTCATGTTTTGCTTGCGCTATGCCAAAAGTTTCAAATTTGCCAGGTGCATAGCCATGAGGAAACAGGCAACCTCTGGACCTATCAACGCGACCTTGCTGTTGCGCGCGCTTTGAAACGTCAATCGATCCCATGGCGGCAGTATCGGCAGTTTGCGGTACTTAGGGGCTCTGTCAACAGAGATCATTGGCAACGGCAGACGGACACCTGGCTCAAAGAACCTTTGGTCCCTCGTCCGGTCCGACTGCCTTTGTTGCATGAGCCCGATCCCAAGCCATTACCAGAACTAACACGTAGCCGTGATATCGGCGCCTGCATTCAACGCTTTGATGCCTTACTGACAACCACCTACGATTCTTTTTTCCGCAACCGGCACCAGCATTATTTGCGCAGCATAGGTAAGCCAGCTGCGTCGGCTGAGCACAGCTCACGTTTAAGTCCTTTTCTGGCCTATGGCGAACTCAGTTTGCGTCAACTGTTTCAAGACACACAGCTGAAATTACAGCATTCAGGGGCTAATCGAGTGAATTTATCCGCGTTTTTATCCCGGTTGCGGTGGCATTGCCATTTTATTCAAAAGTTTGAAACGGAGCCTGCCATAGAGTTTCTCCCCATGCATTCTGGTTTTATTGGTTTTCGGGAAGATAGCTTTGAGCCGCACCGCTATTCAAGTTGGTGTACCGGCCATACCGGTTACCCATTGATTGATGCCTGCATGCGCGCCTTACTGGCTACTGGTTGGCTGCATTTCAGAGGCAGAGCCATGCTGGCATCTTTTGCCAGTTATTACCTTGGACTGCCATGGCGCCCAATTGCACTGCATCTGGCAAAGTGTTTTATTGATTACGAACCGGGCATTCATTATCCACAGATACAAATGCAATGCGGTGTGACCGGTATTAACGTCAACCGGATGTACAACCCGGTGAAGCAGAGTAAAGAGCGGGATCCTAGCGGAAGCTATATCCGTTATTGGGTACCAGAGCTGGCAACCGTGCCAACCAGTTGGATCCATACTCCCTGGCTGATGCCTGGCTCTGTGCGCCAGCGTTTTGCATCTTTGGTGTCATCCAACTATCCGGCCCCCATTGTTGATCCTGACGCAGCGATAAAGAGTGCCCGTCATGCCTTGCTGCAGTGGAAAGAAAAGCTGGATCCCATCGATTGGCAGGTGCGGAAGCAACAAGTCATTCAAAAACATGCCAGCCGCCGCAGGCCCCACAGGCACGTGACAACCAAAGTGAGCACCCGGCAAATAGGACTACCGGGCTTTGAAGATCTTTAACCTTAAATGGCTTCTTCATCTTCCTCGCCGGTCCGGATCCGGATAACCCGCCCGACATCCAGCACGAAGATCTTACCATCGCCAATCCGGCCGGTATGCGCTGTTTTAGTGATTGCATCAATGCAGCGCTCGACCTGATCGTCTGTTACCACAATTTCCAGTTTCACTTTTGGCAGAAAGTCCACCATGTACTCGGCGCCACGATAAAGCTCGGTATGGCCTTTTTGCCGGCCAAAGCCTTTGACTTCAGTAACCGTCATACCGGTGATATTAATTTCGGCTAATGCCTCACGCACATCATCCAGTTTAAAAGGTTTGATAATCGCTTCAATTTTTTTCATGCACATAACCACCTGAACCCAGACTAACTCTATGATAGCATTATCTGAAAGCGATTGGGTATAAGCCTCTAAGCAGGAAACCAGGATGACACCAGAACAAATTATTGCTGAAATGCAGGTACAAGCTTCCATCGATCCGGCTGCAGAGGTGCGCCGCAGGGTCGATTTTATTAAACGCCAGTTGCAACAAGCAGGCCTGAGTAATCTGGTACTGGGCATAAGTGGTGGTGTCGACTCCACCACCTGTGGCAGGCTGGCCCAGTTGGCTGTTGATGAGTTAAATGCAGCAGGCTCTGACAAGTATCAATTTATCGCTGTACGATTGCCTTACGCTACACAAGCTGATGAGTCTGAAGCACAACTGGCGATTGATTTTATCAAGCCAAGCAAGGCGCTCAGCATCAATGTGCAGCCCGGCGCCGATGCCATCCATCAGGCAACCTCCAGCGCGATGGCTGCTATGGGCATTGCAGTGAGCGACCAACACCGGGTTGATTTTAGCAAAGGCAATGTTAAAGCCCGCACCCGCATGGTGATCCAATACCATCTGGCCGGTTTATTGGGTGGCTTGGTGCTCGGAACCGACCACTCAGCCGAAAATATTACCGGCTTTTACACCAAATGGGGCGATGGTGCCTGCGACTTAGCTCCCTTGTTTGGCCTTAGTAAACGTCAGGTTCGTGCCCTGGCAGCTTGGCTAGGAGCCCCTGCCCAGCTGGTGCAAAAAGTGCCAACTGCTGATTTGGAATGCTTGCAGCCACAAAAAGCTGATGAGGTGGCACTTGGCCTGAGCTACGA
Organism: Alkalimonas cellulosilytica; assembly: GCF_036325985.1. Lineage (NCBI taxonomy): Bacteria > Pseudomonadati > Pseudomonadota > Gammaproteobacteria > Alkalimonas > Alkalimonas cellulosilytica. The sequence continues at coordinate 82,157 of NZ_JAUHLI010000014.1, read as the reverse complement.
TGATATTGATGATTTTCTCGAAGGGAAGCCCGTTTCTTCTCAGGTACAACAACGACTGGTTCACATCTATCGGAGTACCCAGCATAAACGGCGGCCCATTCCCACCATTTATGATGAATCATAATTTAGATTTTATATAAACATAAAATTGACAATTTAAACTCGGCAGATCATAATTTCACCATTATGGGGGATTTTATGATAACGGCATGAAACGCAACGGCTGGACGTTAATCGAAATGATGGTGGCACTGCTGATCATCATCATTTTCAGTACCGTTGGAATACCTTCCTGGCATAATTTTATCAGCAAACAACGTGCCGAAGCCTATATGAAACAATTGAGCCAGCAGCTGGCCTATGCCAGAGCTTTGGCCAGTGGCCAGGCAACCAGTGTCCGGATTTGTCCTTTGACCGGAAGTGACTGCAGCGAAAATTGGTCCGTGCACCCGTTACAAATCAGTCAATGGCAATTCAATGAATGGAAGCCGGTACGGGAACTCCCTGCAGTTCATCCTACACATCAACTCAGTTATCACCGACAGCAATTAAGTTTTCGCCGGGATGGTAGCCTGGGGCCACTTGAGAATGGTAGTTTTCGTTATTGCCCGGAACAAGGCATGAACTGGCACTACACCCTGACACTCAATCAGGCAGGCCGTAGCCGCCTGCAACATCACTCCTTCCCCTGCCCTGACTAAATAGCTGTTACTTCATCAGCGCCAACAGCTTTCAGCATAGGGGACTGCACTATTCCGTTGTCCCAGCTGGTTGACACTAAAAGCGGCACAGTCTGTATCCTGGCTTTGTACGCCCACTGCCTGGGCCCGCAATACAAAGCTCATGCCATCGTCAAACAACTGCACACTCAGTTGATAACGACCAGACAGAGTGAGCGGCTCACTGGTTCCCAGCTCTGTAAGGGAGTCGCTATAACGACGAAACTCGCTAAAGTACAACTCTTGCTTCGCAGCCAGTGCTAATAGTGCCTCGGTGGCTTCTACCCGATGGCTTTTAAGCACAAACTGCAGGTAGGATGGATAAGCAATGGTTGCTACTATCGCCATAATAACCACCACCAAACAAAGCTCTATCAAGGTGATGCCATTGGCCTTCGCGACACCTTGGGTCATCAGTAGGCTCCTTCTTCCAGCCAGAAGTGTGCCACAGGCAGCATTTTCGGCCAGCTGCTGTGCTCAATGACACTGCTACATTGCAGGCAATCCGGTAAAATTTGCAGCAACTGAGGTTGCAGCAACCAGTTGTCGTCTTTATGCTGCAACCAAAGGCCGAGGTAGTCCCCCTCCACTTTCAGTTGCCATTGCAGCGGGCCTGGTTCAGACAGCTGCACCGTTTCTGGTGGTGAGACGGTGTGGCCTGAATGCATATGAATAATATGGACACTTACATCCAGTGGGTAAAGCGGGCAGTCCCCATCAACCACCTGAGCAACCGGTAGATACAAGATCCCGGCATACAAGGTGGGCAACTGTGTCGCTTTGCCCGGGATAGGCCGCCACCAACCGGCGGCTTGTTGTTGCTGCTGCCACAAGGCAGCAACGACAGTATCCCCTGCAGCCATCACCGCATCATCCAGATGAGGCAGCAGCTGATCAAATTGCCAGCTTTCAGACTGCTGCGGAAACACCCGAACCACAACCAGTTGTTCAGACTGCAAGCCCGGATGAAAAGCAAGCAACAACAACTGTTCAAAACGCTGCTGTCCAACCAGTGCAGTTTGCGGTAAGTAACTGCCGACCACTCGGTGTTGTGTGCTAAACAGCCACCCCGAGGCACTGAGGTCGGCTACCATCTTTGGCTCGGACAGTGGCGCACCATGGTAAGCATTGCGGTAAATAACGCCCTGGCTGGTGACTTCAAAATCAGTGAATTCTGGCTGTTGTTCAAAACAACTCAATGGCACCGGACTGCTCACCAATACAAAGAGTAACGGCAGTAGGTTAATCATCGTTTACATCCTGCACTGTTAGGTTCAGCTGAAGCTGGATACTGCCCACCTGGCTGCTGTGCCAGAGCCCCTGCTCGGGAGTGCTGAGCAGTAAATAGCGTTGGCAATAAAGGCTATCAGCATGCCAGGCGGCATACTGGTCAGGGCAACGAACCTCGGACAGAGCTGTCCCTGCGCTGAGCGGTTGTTGCAGATGCATCCGCCAGGCTTCTTGTCGTAGCTGCAAAGATTGCTGGCCTGAGTCTGCGATACGCATGCTGAGCATACTGCTTTGCAGCAACGCCAATACCAACATCAGCATCACAGTTGCCAATAAGAGTGTGGTGATCAGGGCAAACCCCCGCTCTGATTGCATGTTTCATCCTCCGTGATTTTGCAAAGCCGTATTATGAAAGTACTGAGTACCCTGCAATGGCAGCCGGCGATAATTGTCCCCGGGAGCCTGGAATCCGGACTGCCCCATCGGATACCATTGGTCGTTCAGGTAGTGGCGATCAAGGTCCAGCGATCGAAGTAGCACATAGTAACTCACTGCAACAATCCGGCTGCTTTGCTGATACCAGTGCTCAGGCTGCATCTGCTGCAAGGGTAGAAAGTAATTGGCCCGGCCATCGAGCGTACTGTCGATACCGAATTCAAAATAGAGCATTTCCACACCATCCATCACCGAGTCTGTATGGATCCTCGGGCTCCCCGCCTGATTTCGGATTAAACGTTTTCGCATCAGCACCGGGATGCCTTGTTGCCACTGCACATAAAATAGTTGATGGAGATAAGGCCAAAACTCGGCAGGTCCAGAGCTACTGGCTGTATCACTATCCACCAGTCGGAGACTCCCAGCCTCAACTTGCAGATAGTAACGGTTTGGTTTCAACTCAGCATGCTCCAGCGGCTGTGCCAGCAAGCGCTTGAACTGAAGGATGGAAGAATGTTCCGCCGCTTGCCCAAGACAACTCATGCTCTGACCGGAGCCAAGTTCAGCATAAAGAGGGATCAACAATTTAGATGGAGCAGGAAAACTACCGCTATCAAGCGGTAATTTCAGACAATCCCCAATCACAGGTTCCGACGGAGCTTGCAGCTGGCGCATCTGATCCAAACTAAAGCCAGCCCAAAAACCCAGATGCTGCAACTCCGTTTGCAGTAAATTCAGCAGGATCTGCCCTTGTTGCTGCAACATCGCCAGTTGCATGGTTTCCCGGCTCATTTGTGCTTGCTTACTGGTGGTGGTTAACAGCACCGCCAGTAAGCTTAAGGCCAGCGTTGCTGCGATCATCAACTCTACCAGGCTTAAACCATATTGTCGCTGAACTACGGCTCTCATAAAGCGCCCTGCAATCGAAGTGACATGGCACCACTCACTGAGCCACAAGCAGTGTCATTGCTGGTTTGTCCCAGCAACTGCCGGCCATACCAGTACACCACAAACTCTGTAGTTGCATCCAACTGTTGACTGCAATAACCGCCTTGAGCCAAGGCAGCTGAACCATGCCACCACTGTTGCTGCCACTGCTGATGCAGCCAACTGGCTAAAGACTCCGGAGGGCAAGGGGTACTGGCATTGCATTCAGGGGAAGGTGCAATCTGGCTGAAACTATGACCGGAAGCCTGCATCCGGTTGAGCCAGTCAGCAGCCATCGCAGCTGCCTGGGTACGTTGTGTCGCCTCAACGACCATTTGGCGGGCGTGTAGCTGGCCGGCTAAAGCTCCTAATACAGAAACTTTCAGCAATAAAACAGCCAGCAATACCTCGAGTAAACTGATCCCTTGTTGTAATCGCATATCCTTATGCTCAATAGTTAATCAACATTAACTATAAAATTACAACATAAAATCAAAAGATCAATATATTTAGGTTATTTTTTTACCAACATTGCTGTACTACCGCTGGATCTGTCCCTCCGGCAGCACCACGTTGACCCGCCTGGTTCAATGTCAAGGTACCACAGTTATCACTTGACTGCGGTCCCTGTGGGATGGCGGACAAACGATAGGTTCGTGCGGCAAGCTCTGTTAAGGTATAAGTGTATCGCGCCGCAGTATCCGTTTGACATTGAGCATTCGGCAAAACAGCACCGGCATAGGTCATGTTGGTGGTATAGTGCCGTTCTAAAAAATGAGATAGCTCATACAGGCAGCCTGAGGCTGCCGTCCGATTCGAGCGCTCAATATGCGTCTGGTATGCCGGGTACGCAATGGCACCCAGGATGCCTATAATGGCGACTGCAATCATCAGCTCTACCAGGGTAATGCCCCGCTGCCGCTTCACAATACAACTATTCAATTTGTCATCTCCCGCCAGGATACCCGGCCTCTTCGCACACCTGAGCTGGTCAACATAGACTCAATACTGGTATCGGTTAAACCGACCACCATTTCATCTCCCATAAACAATGGCTCACCCGGCATACTACTAAAACCAACACCACTGACTGGCACATCACCACTCATCATATCGCCATCATCCACACTGCCATCCTGATTCACATCAAAGAAGTTACGTGCCAGCCGTCCACCTTTGAATGGGTCAATCGCCATCACAAAACCAGAGCCACCCGGGTTACAAATATCGGTATCAGGGATAATGGAGTTCACCACCAAAGCCCGGCCAATGATACGTGGCTGATTCACTATACGTTCGCCTTCTTTTTGGCCATTGACCATTAAATCAATGTACCACCCTTTATTGGTGACGGTATCACCGGACTCGATAGCCCGCACCTGACGGCCACTGGCAAGGCTTTGCTCGGTGATTTTGCGCTCCGTTAGCTGAGCCCGGCTGGTAATACGGCCATCATCAATCAAGCCATACCAGCTTTGCACATCGGTACTGGCAGGGTCATCATTGCTTAAATAACTTCCGGTGCCAAAAAAGACCCACCGCTTGCCGGTATCAGGATCGGCGGCAACAGAAACACCACCTAAGATGTTTTGCCGCATCCCTTCATCGTTCTCCGCAGTAAAAAGTGGCAGTGGTGTACTGCCCTGACGGTAATAAGAACGCCATTGCCCTTCATTGCTGTGACTCAAATCAAACTTCCAAACATTGCCCTGATAATCGCCGGCAAACACATAATTGACGTTGCCATCGTTATCGTCATCCCAGGTTTCCACTTGACTGAGACCATTGGATAAAGTGCGGCCGCTGCTATCCAAACTATTCTGGCCAACCCCGGTATCAATGTACTTGATTAAGGAGCCATTCTGGATATTGATTAAGAATAAACCAGCCTTATGATTGTTGCTGTTGTAGCCATTACCTGTAATAACAGCCCAATTGCCATCATTTAGACGCCCAACAACTGGCTTACCCACCATAGTCCCTAAGCGCGCATCTGAAAACTCCCACATGACCTGAGGATCTGCCGGGTTCGTGACATCCAATGCAAACAGCATATTACCACCACGGCCCAGACTGCCTACCAAGACTGAGCGCCACTCACCACCAATAAATACGTCCGTCACACTGGCATTTCCATCGACATAGTATTCATGCAGATACTCAGGATCTGCCAGCGCAGCAAGTTTTGGCAGCAGTTGTGAAGGAATATAAGCAAACAATTCCTCACCATTTATGGCTGAGAATGCGTGCAACATACCGCTATTTGAGCCAACAAAGACCACAGGATGACGATCCTTTTTATCCCGGATAAAGTTCCGGTAGGAGTTGAGTTCATCCCATTGGAAACGATCGTAAAACCGATTCTCTGGCTCTGCAACATAGACGGGCGAGGAATGAGCAATATCACCTAAAATGGAGCTGCGATTACGGAATTGATAGTTGGCATCATTTTCACGGGCTTCTTTCGAGCGATCGCCGCGAATAAAGTTCACCAAAGCTTCAGATTGCAACCATCCTCTCTGGGTTGGGTTCAAATTACCCCAATTGAAAAGCTTTTGACTACCAGCATCGAAAAATTGAATATTACGGCCCGTCCAGTTCCTGCTATTTAATGGCTCTGAAACCTTCCATTTAGGCTCTGAGCCGATATCATCGGCATCAAAACCCCATAAGTCACCAGACCAATCACCAGAGCGAAACCGGCCCTGAAACACCATTTGATCGGTTTCCAGTGAGGTAGTGGTACCAGCTAAATTCGAGGCGGAGCCTACCCGGTCAACAATATTATTCAAGGTACGTGTCAACTCACGGGCAAAAGTCTCTGGATCGTTGGCACTGAAAAAACCTCCCCGGCTGTTCACAGCGGCATGGAGCATATCATCAATCTTTGCATTTAAGGCACCATCTGCTGCAGGATTGGGCCAAATAACGCTGGTACCGGTTGCGATAGCATCGAAGGCTGTTTTGGGGTCGATATCACCCTGCACACCAAGACCTACCGTGTAGGTCACCATGTGCTGCCAAAATGCAGGATTAATCGTATCGTTCGGGGTAGGTACCCGGTTATCTAAATCTGGACGTAAATCATTTTTCCAGTACTTCATAGCAACATCTGCCAGCGTATTAGAAAAACCGTCACTAAAAGGTGCCCCCGCTTTGTACTGATAAGTAGTACCATCAGGGCGGCTGTGGATAGGGCCATCAGTATTATCCTGATTGCCGATATTAGAGGGTGTTGCTCCATTCCAATACCCATCCGACATTAATATACTGAAGCTTTGCCGGCAGGTGAGATGTTCTATGGTTGGTTCAGTACCAAAACCCGGATTTAACCCCCATGGGCCACGACTATCGGTTCTGGAAAAATACTGACCAGCTCCATCCAACGCTAAACGAAGTGGAGTGCCCTGTGCTGGAACGGGACGAGTGTACAGCTCATGAAAAAACGCATCTCTATCCGCGCCGGCAAAGCGCCTTACGCCCCGAACCACTGTACGGGTGGCTACTCCATCGATGGTTGAACTGCCTTTATTGATAGTCCCATAACCAACACGCAAATTCTCTCCCTGAGCTGCAAAAGCCCGGCCTATACCACCTCGTGAGGCAAACAAGCGGTTTCGATGGTAGGTATACCAGTTGGCAAAGTTCTGAATTTCTTCTTCATAGGTACAAGCATTGGCAACGGCACAATCGGTGCGATTACGGGTACCATCGGCATGCACTACCTCACGGCCATGGCCGGAAAAAGGAGCATTCGCGGGACGAATTTCAACCCGCTCATAACTGCTCTCCAGCCATAAATTACCACTGCCATTGTAGTGGTAATAGACCGCAGGAAAAAAAGTCTGGCTTTGATTGGTGTGAGTCCCATTTTCATTGATCCAATTTGCAGACTGAGTGTTGTTTGCGGTCAAGTTTCGGGTGCCAAAGCCCCCCAGAGGATGGTTGGGGGCTGCAGAGGCTGTGGAGTTTGCCATCAAAGTGCCATCTGAATTTGACCAGGGCTGATAAGTAAAGGCTGGGTTGTAATACATGGTGTTGTTGTGCGGCGAGCGAAAGTGCGCCGCTGTATTTCCGGTAAAGCGCACCACCCGGGTGTTGTTGTAATCCCCGGAACCAAACAGCCCGGCTACACGGGGAAACATCCACATTGCATAGCGATTATTCAGATCTGTGCCGAAGTGGGTCGTCAACTGATCTGGCATGGTCTCCCACATCATGGAGCCTGAGTCATCAATGATAAACAAGATGTTTGGTTCTACCGCGCTCCCTGTTTGTAACGGCATATTGGAAATCGCTACTGAAGCTTCAGCAACCGATAGCCCTAATCCAAGGCTTGCAATAAGGCAGTACAACTGACTGGATTTTAACATGGCCATTTCTAGCTCCTGTGTTCGTTAGCGACGAAACAATACTTGCAACATAATACCAGCGCGATCAGCTCCGGCACTGCGGGCTGTGATGCGGTACGTTTGTGATAAGCAGCCGGGTGGAATGGTAGAGCCACGGGCACAATCTGGCGGATCTGGCCAACGCCCCATATCTTCAATAATAAATTCGGCATCCTGCTGCAGGCCTCCTAAAGCGAGATCCGCCGCTTGCCAAAGCGTAGCAGGATCACGCCAACGGGGCGGGTCATTTGGGTCTGGTTGTGGATAACGGCCCTGCACCCCGGTAAAATCATCATGGTTGGGATTATTCATCAGCCACTGCTCGGCTATCCGGATTGCACTTTCAGTTGCCTGGAAGGCAAGCTCTCTATCGTACAAATTGGCGCTCATACGCTCCTGCTGGCCGGTGCCACGGCTCGCAGCCAACACAATGATGGTAATCGCCAGCAACAACAACAAGCTGACAATCAGCGCCATACCTTGCTGTGATTTGATGTATTTGCTGTTCATAATACCGGGTTCCTCAAAGCAACTTCATGCACTAACGTACGACTCAAACGTTCCCCTCCCTGGGGGTTCTGATGTGGTGCTTCTACCGTCAAATGTACCCGGGTTGATACCACATCCAGCCATCGGTTGGCAGGAACAGTACCAGTGTCGATAAAGTTTGCGGAACCTAACAACAGGAACTCAAACTGTAAATCTTGAACGCCTTCAATCACTTCTTCAGTGATCAAAGCGCCACGTTCAACCCAGCTGCGATACAAAGAGCGGCCCCCGGTTTCTGACCTACCATTGTTACCAACAAACCAGGTAACGCTTTCAAAACGTGATAAGGTTGCATTGGCGGAAAACTTGTAAAGCGTGCCTTGGGTAGCCCCCCCGCAGCTCGTTAAATCTGTTGGCCCAGGAAAGCCAAGCCTAATCGTGCAGTTTCCCGGTACTGAAGCACCCGTATTGTGAATGACATTGTCATGTCCGGGATTACTGTTGAGGTTGGTGACTTGGAAAATGGTTGACTGGGTCTGGTCACATACCATGATAATGTCATTCTCTCGTATCCCTGAGCCTGATCTTACCCGAAAGCTTGCACCATTTGGCTGATGGTCAATATTTATTTCTTCATTGCCATCACTTAGCGAATACATCATTTGAATCGCTGAAGTTCCTTCTACTCGCTGGCCAGTTGCGGCACCAAAAGGAATACCGGGATGAACAGAGCCTCCGTCGTATGCAATAAAATTACTGTTGGCCCAGTCGGCCCACCAGATGTTGCCAGCCAACACATTGACGACCCGACCATTGTTGGTACAACCGGAACTACCAGCATTTCGCAAATCTCTGGTGAGTAACTGAAAACCAACACGAAAACCATCCTGCATCCGGTTCAGACTATCATTGACGCGATAGGTCTGCTGGGCGGTAAGAAATACGCCTGTGACGCCACCGACCAAAATCAGCCCCAATACCATGGCAATCATCAGCTCAACCAAAGTCAGGCCACGCTGGCTTTTTACAGCATTCAATGAGCTCACTTTTTTCATAGCACCACCGCCGTTCGGATCAAGGTTTCTGTCATTTCAGACTGACGCTCATCTTTCCAGTTAACTTCCACCACATAACGATCATTATTAAACACAATAGAGCACTTCACGGAATCACCAAGTTCCTGCTGCAGCCGGGTCACCCAGTGGGTCAGTTGTTCACCAATTAAACCGCCACCTGCCGGTGTGCAATCACTCATGGCATAGGCACCAGCCGCCGCATTTGGATTCGCGCGAATACTTTCAATAACCGAGTCGACCATCACGATCGCTATGGTGCGCTCATACGAATTTTGCGTGTTCCGGACTGAACTGGCCTGTAAAGCCGCTACGCCCAACAAGCCAATACCCAGTACCAACATAGCAATCATCACCTCCAGCAAACTGACGCCATGTTGAAATTTTCTGCATTGCATGACAATAGATCCTTCAGTTGTCCGGAGTGGCACAGGCTGCACTACTGGCAGAGGATACAGTGGCTCGGCCACCAGAAATAAATCGAACATCACGGACATTTTGTTCCGGAGTACCGGATGGATGACACATCCGAATAGTACCGCTAAGCAAGTTCGTATTGCCGGCCTGTCGAATAAAGCCCTGAGCGTTGTAGCGCAAGCTAAAAGCAGCATTACTCAGGTTGGAACTGGACAAAACTCGCAACTGATTGTGCAAGCGCCCTGTCGCCAGAATGGTCGATGGATCGGCATTGGCAAACACAATCCAACCTTGCCAGTTTCCTCCTGCCGGAGCGCTACAACTGCTACCATCCTGACTGTGACAAAAAATAACATCCGCATTACGCCGTATCGCTTCACTGCGCGCAAAGCTAAGGGTGCTAAGGAGTTCATTGGCTTGGCTGGTCAAGCGATTGCTATTAATTACATTGGTAAAAGCTGGTACAGCAACCGTGAGTACAATGGCCATTACAGCCACAGTCACCATCAACTCAATCAGGGTAAACCCAGTTTCTTTGCCAGATTTAACAGCGTGCATAGGCAGTTTAATTTCTAAAATAACGGATGCTAATAGCTTAATAAGTCACGGCCAAATTACCAGTATTAACAGATAAGCGGCGTGACCTACCGATAAGCGGTGCAGATTTGGTTGTTACAAGGCACTGTGTTGCAGTAGTTGCTTAAGGCGTGCGGCTTCACGACGGCTAACATTCAGGCGCTGCTTGCAGCCGGCCAACTCAACCTGATAGCCCTGGGTACTTTGGTGCAAAGCCACAAAATGCTGGCGATTGATCAGAACTTTGCGGTGTATGCGGAGCAGTTGAGGATAGCGTTGTTCCAGTTGCCGCAGACTTTGCTCCAGCAGCGCTTCCCCTTGCCCGAAGATCAGCCGGACGTATTTATCCTCTGCCTGCAGATAGAGTACGGACGACAAAGCCACCTGACGCAAGCAGCCCGCCAGTTGATAGCTAATCACAGGTTCTTTTTGCGCTTCCAGCTGGGCCCGGGTTGGTTTACCAATACGCTTGAGGACCTCGGCCAATGCTGCAGCCTCTACCGGCTTGACCAGATAGCCGGCCGCAGCGACTTGCAAGGCATCCAGAGCATGCTGCGGGTGTGCAGTAACGAACACCAGAGCCGGTGGTACTGGCTGCTGTGACAAGGCCTTCGCAACCTCAAGGCCGGTAAGGTTTGGCATTTCTATGTCCAGTAGCACCAGATCCGGTTGGTAGTTTGCCGCCAGCTGCAATGCCTCTGCCCCATCCTTCGCCTCGCCGACCAGCTCGAAGTCAGGGTGCGCAAGCAGCAAACGTTTTAAGCGAGCCCGCGCCAGCGGTTCATCATCCACCAGCAGAACTTTCATGTGATCCTCTCAGGCTGATTTTTTGGCAGCACTAACTTGACCCGGAAATGCGTCTCTGTTTTGCTGCAATGCAGCTTCGCCTGATCCTGATACAACAAAGCCAAACGCTGGCGAATATTATCCAGCGCAATGCCATTGCCTTTGTTGGAACGATTTTGCTGTGACAGCGTATTGGTAATCAATACCGTGATCGACTGATTGCCTGGCACCAGCTCAATACAGATCTCACCGCCCTTACTGTTTGGTTCAATGCCATGGTAAATTGCATTTTCCAGCAAAGGTTGTAATGTCAGCACCGGCATCATCAGCTCTGGTACGTCATCACCCAGACACCACTGCACCTGCAAACGATGACCCAGCCGCCACTGCTCCAGCGATAAATATTGACGTGTTAAAGCCAATTCATGTACCAGTGTCGTTTGCCCACCGGCCTGCATCGCGGCCCGGAATAAAGCCGATAAATCCAGCAAGGCTTGCTCCGCAGCCTTGGGATCCTGGTGGATCAATTCAGCGGTGGTATTCAGGCTGTTAAACAAAAAGTGTGGCCGGATCCGCGCCTGCAAAGCATCAAGCTCGGCCCGCGACTGGGCTGCAATCCGCATACTACGCTCGGCATGCATCACACTAAACTGAATGGCCAGAAGACCAACAATAAAAGCGATCAAGGCGTTGGTCAGCATAAAATACAGCACGGTTGTATAGGGTTGCCAGCCTTTCCCAGTCAAAAACCAGAATGCCAGAAAACTAACCAACAAGGTAAAAGCCAACAGAATGGCTAAGACGCAGATCCCCTGCCACAGTGCCCTGAATTGAGCCAACCATGGACGCAAGCGGCAAATCAGCGCCATGCTCAGCAAGCCGACCCATTGCACAAACAGGCTGATGACACCCAGGCGCAACCAGGGATCCCCCACAGTGCCTGGAGCAAAAGCCAATACAATGGCGACAGCCTGTGCCAGCACAACCACTGCCAGAATCCCTCGATTCTGGCAGAACGCCGGTAATAGCATCGGACTGGATACAGATGGACTTGGATTCATTGCCACACAGCAGCTTGATGGTTTACAACAAACTATAGCGCTGTCAATGCGTTAACACCAGCTTTGTTGTGCAGCGAATCGATTTGTGCAGCGAGTTTATTAACGCAACTCTGCCGGAATGGCAAAGACAATATTTTCCTCACGGCCTGGATGCTCTGCCACGGTGCGACCACCCCAGCTTTGCAGTTTGGCGACTACTTGCTGCACCAGTACCTCAGGGGCAGAAGCTCCGGCAGTTACAGCCACCCGCTCCATGCCATCCAGCCAACTTTGCTGGATATCATCGGCGGTATCAATCAGGAAGGCCTTGGCCCCCATTTTCTCAGCCAGCTCACGTAAACGATTGGAGTTACTGCTGTTTTTAGCACCGACCACCAGTAACAACTCAGCTTTACCCGCCAGTTCACGCACCGCATCCTGTCGGTTCTGAGTGGCATAGCAGATGTCGTCTTTGCGCGGCCCTTCGATATCCGGAAAACGCTGACGCAATGCTTCAATCACATCGGCAGTATCATCCACCGATAGCGTGGTCTGGCTACTAAAGCACAGCTGCTGTGGATTTTTTACCTGAAGCTTTTGTACATCCTCCACCGACTCGACCAGATAGATGCCACCTTGCGGATTGTCGTACTGGCCCATGGTGCCTTCTACTTCCGGGTGGCCGGCATGACCAATCAGAACGCATTCGATGCCTTTGCGGCTGGCCCGGGTGACTTCCATATGCACTTTGGTCACCAGCGGACAAGTGGCATCAAAGACTTTCAGCCCACGATCTTTGGCTTGTTGACGCACGGCCTGCGACACACCATGGGCACTGAAGATCACAATCTGGCCATCCGGCACTTCATGCAACTCATCAACAAAAACAGCACCGCGCCGGCGCAAGCCATCGACCACAAACTTGTTGTGCACGACTTCGTGACGCACATAAATCGGATGCTCGTACAATTCCAGTGCCCGTTCGACGATGCTGATGGCACGGTCGACCCCGGCACAAAAACCACGCGGGTTGGCCAGTAAAATATCCATTACTGCACCTCCAGAACTTCCAGCTGAAAGGTCAGAGTTTGCCCTGCCAGCGGATGGTTAAAATCGACCGTCACCGACTGCCCGGCCACTTCGCGGATTAACCCCGGCAACTCGGAGCCATCCGGCATGGTAAAGCCAATAATCATACCCACTTCGGCCGGGCTGTCGCTGCTAAACTTGCTGCGATCCAGGTAATAAATATTATCCGGGTTCGGTTGGCCATAGGCATCTTCCGGTGCCAGTGTGAAGGTCAGCGTATCACCGGCATGTTTGCCCAGCAACTGGGCTTCAAACGCAGGCGAAACACTGCCATCACCGATACGGATGCGGGCCGGTTTGTTATGCACCCGGGTACTTTCCGCAGCGCTGCCATCGGACAGTTTGATATCCACATGAAAAATCACCGTACTGTCGGCATTGACTGGCTGCTTAACGGGGTTTGGCGTGGTCATGGCTCTGCTCCTGATGGCTGAAACTGTCCCAAATTAATAACCCAGCGCCTAGAACAATGGCCGAGTCTGCAATGTTAAACGCCGGGTAGTGCCAGTTCTGATAGTACAGATGAAAAAAGTCGATCACATAACCATGCCACAAGCGGTCAATCAAGTTGCCGATAGCGCCACCAATGATCAGATTCAGACCAATGGTCAGTTTACTGGGTTTGGCAGTTAACCGGCTGAGCCAGACACTCAGCACGGTAATAATCACCACGGCAACCACGGTGAAAAACCAACGCTGCCAGCCGCCGGCATCGCTTAAGAACGAGAAAGCAGCGCCGGGGTTGCGCACATAGGTCAGGTTAAAAAATGGCAACAGCTGAATGGAGTCGTACAACGCCATGCTGTGGTGCACCCACTGCTTGGTCACTTGATCCAACACCAGCACCAAGAGTGCCAGCCACCAGAAAGCCCAGCCGGTTTGCTGAAACAACCGCATCAGGCAAACTCCCTCTGCTCACCGGCTCCGCTGACGTTATCAACACAACGCAAACAGATGGTGGGGTGGGCAGAATCCGCGCCGACATCATGCCGATAATGCCAGCAACGCTCGCATTTGACCGCACTGCTCGCTTGCACCAATACTTTCAAACCAGCGATCTCTGTGGCTTCAGCCTCGGCTGGTGCCGCTTCGCTGCTGACGGTTGCCGTACTGGTGATCAAGACAAAACGCAGCTCATCCTGCAGTTGCTGCAACTGTACGGCTAAGTCAGCAGGTGCGTACAAGGTCACTTCTGCTTGCAACGAGGCGCCGATCAGCTCCTGCTTACGGGCCTTTTCCAGCACCCGGTTCACTTCATCCCGCACCAACAACAGTTGCTGCCAGAAATCATCATCAAAACGACCTGCCGGAACTTGTGCCAAGCCTGAGTACCAGACATCCATAAACACATAAGGCTGTGGCTGGCCCGGCAATTGCTGCCAGATTTCCTGTGCCGTGAAGCTCATAATAGGCGCCATCCAGCGCACCAGTGCTTGCACCATATGGTACATCGCTGTTTGACAGGAGCGTCTGGCCTGGCTATCCGCTTTGGCGGTGTACTGCCGATCTTTGATGACATCCAGATAAAAACTGCCCAGCTCAATGGTACAGAAGTTCATCAGCTTCTGGCTGACCTGATGGAACTGGTAATTGTCGTAAGCCTCAATGATTTCCGTCTGCAGTTGCGCTGCCCGGTTCACCATCCAAAGGTCCAGCTCAACCAGTTCATTGAACGGCAACTGATCGGTAGCAGGATCAAACCCATTCAGGTTGGCCAGTAAGAAACGTGCGGTATTACGGATCCGGCGGTACTTATCGGCGGCCCGGTTTAAGATTTCATCCGACACCGTCATTTCCGAGGTGTAATCGGCGGTGGCGACCCACAAGCGCAGAATATCTGCCCCCAGCTTGTTCATCACCTGCTGTGGTGACACCACATTGCCAAGTGACTTGGACATTTTCCGGCCCTGACCATCCACAGTAAAACCATGTGTCAGTACCTGCTTGTAGGGCGCATGGTTTTTAATACCAACGCCGGTCATCAAGGACGACATAAACCAGCCACGATGCTGATCGGAACCTTCCAGATACAAATCAGCCTGGGTAGCCCCATGAAACTCGGCTCTGGCATCGACCACACAAGCATGGGTCACGCCCGAGTCGAACCAGACATCCAGCGTATCTTTAACTTTAACATAGCGGCTGGCATCTTCGGCGCTTAACAGCTCTTGCGGCTCTAAATCGAACCAGGCCTGAATGCCCTGCTGCTCAACTTTTTGCGCCACCTGCTCCATCAGTGCTGGGGTATCCGGATGCAAGGCCCCAGTGTCTTTATCGACAAAAAGCGCAATCGGCACGCCCCAGGTACGCTGGCGGGAAATACACCAGTCTGGCCGCCCGGCGACCATTTTCTCAATCCGGCTTTGGCCCCAGTCGGGTACCCAACGGGTATTGGCAATTTGCTGCAACGAGGTTGCCCGCAGCCCTTGCTGCTCCATGCTGATAAACCACTGCGGGGTGGCACGGAAAATAATCGGTGTTTTATGACGCCAGCAGTGCGGGTAACTGTGCTGATAGGCTTTGTGTACCAATAAGGCCTGACGCTCTTTGAGCGCTTCGACCACCGATTCGTTGGCTTTAAAGACATGCTGACCGGCAAAGAGCGGCGTATCCGGTAAATAGACACCATTGGCACCGACAGGGTTGGCCACTTCCAAACCATATTGCTGGCCGACTACGAAATCTTCCTGGCCGTGACCTGGAGCGGTATGCACGCAACCGGTGCCTGAGTCGGTCGTGACGTGCTCCCCCAGAATCACCGGCACTTCAAAGTCATACAGTGGGTGTTTTAGCGCCACCAGCTCCAGCTGCTTGCCTTTGCAAAAACCAAGCGCATGGTAATGCTCAATGCCAGCACGGGCCATTACATCCGTCACCAGATCGGTCGCAACGATTAAGCGCTCCGGTCCATGTTCACCCTGCTCCACCTGGATCAGGCTGTAATCCAAATCCGCATGCACCGCAACAGCCCGGTTGGCCGGAATGGTCCAGGGTGTGGTGGTCCAGATCACCACAGAAACCGGCCCCTGACCACGGTGCTCCTCGGGGTGATCAAAGCGATCTACCACCGCCTCATCGACCAGCTTAAAGCGCACATCAATCGCCGGGGAGGTTTTGTCCTGATACTCGACCTCCGCTTCAGCCAATGCCGAGCCACAATCGGTGCACCAGTGCACCGGTTTAAAGCCTTGCTGCAAATGGCCATTACCGATGATTTTACTGAGCGAGCGAATGATATTGGCTTCGAAGTCATAATCCATGGTGCGGTAGGGGTTATCCCAGTCACCTAATACCCCCAAGCGGACAAAATCGACTTTCTGTGCTTCGATTTGCGACGCCGCATACTCACGGCATTTTTGCCGGAACTCGGCATCGCTTAATTTCACGCCTGGTTTGCCGTATTTCTTTTCCACCACCAATTCAATCGGCAGGCCATGACAGTCCCAGCCGGGAATATAGGGCGCGTCAAAGTCGGACAAGGTTTTGGCCTTGATGATCATGTCTTTCAGGATTTTGTTGACCGCATGGCCAATATGAATGCTGCCATTAGCATAGGGCGGGCCATCATGTAAAATAAACTGCGGCTTGCCCTTTTTAGCGGCACGGATTTGCTGGTAAAGCCCGTCTTGTTGCCACTCGGCCAGCATGGCTGGCTCTCGCTGCGCCAGATTACCGCGCATAGCAAACTCAGTTTCCGGCAGGTTCAGGGTATGCTTGTAGTCACTCATCCGTTATTCGTCCGTCATCGTTATTGATTGGCTTCAACCTGCTCTGAGGCTGACGACTGAAAATAAGTGCGGGCCGCTTCGGCGTCCCGCTGAATTTGTTGCTGCAGGGCTTCGACACTGGCAAAGCTCTGCTCGTTACGCAGTTTCTGCCGTAACAAAACCTCAATTTGGCTACCGTATAAATTACCTTTGAAGTCAAACAAATGGGCTTCAAGCTGTTCAGTTTTACCCGACACTGTTGGCCGCGAGCCAATATTGGCCACACCCTGATATCGCCCAAAATCGGTGATCGCTTCAATCGCATAGACGCCATGCACCGGCAGCTTTTTGCGGTACAACCAGACATTGGCGGTAGGGAACCCCAACTGCCGCCCGAGTTGCCGGCCATGACGTACCTTGCCGTTCAGTGAAAATGGCCGCCCCAGCATCGCTTCGGCCAACGCCAAATCATCTGCTGCCAACGCCTGCCGTATAGCGGTGCTACTGATACGCTGCATCTGCTGCTTTAAACTGGCGGTTGGCGTGAGGCCAAAATTAAAACGCTCAGCTTCCTGTTGCAACAACGCAAAGTTACCGGCTCGATTCTTGCCAAAGCAAAAGTCATCACCCACGATCAGATGCTGCACCCCCAACTGTTGCAGCAGCAACTGCTCGACAAAGTAATCGGGTGCAAGATCAGCAAAACGCCGGTTAAAATTAACACAGAGTAAGCGGTCAATCCCCAGCCTGGCCAGGCCAAGGTATTTTTCCCGCAACCGGCTTAATCTGGCGGGTGCTTTGTCGGGTGCAAACAGCTCCAAGGGCTGTGGCTCAAACACCATGACGCACGCAGGCAATTGACGCTGCTTCGCAACCTGTATCAATTGTGCCAACACCGCTTGATGCCCCAGGTGCACCCCATCAAAATTGCCAATGGTCAGCACGCAGCCACGATGTTCCGCTTTAATGTTGTGTAAACCGCGAATAAACTCCATGCCTGCCTTAACCGCTGTTACGCACACCCCAGTGCAACAAGCAGGCGATTATACCTGCTAATGCATGGCTTTTCATCCTGAATGACGCTGCCGGCGGATATGAGCTGGCCGGCCTCCGAACAAAGCCAGGATCGCAAAGTAGCTGGCACCGCCCAGCAGGCAGATAAACAGCAATTGCTGCAGTTGCCAGCCCACACTTTGCTGATACCAATAGCTCATTTCCGGCAGCCACCACCATAAAAATGCCGCCATGGCGAAGCTTGCTGCCAGCACTCGGGCCACAAACCACAGACTGTACACGGAAATCTGATAGACACCGCTGGCTTTCAGGCCGCGATAGAGCAAGAACGCATTCAGGCTGGCT
Organism: Alkalimonas cellulosilytica; assembly: GCF_036325985.1. Lineage (NCBI taxonomy): Bacteria > Pseudomonadati > Pseudomonadota > Gammaproteobacteria > Alkalimonas > Alkalimonas cellulosilytica. The sequence continues at coordinate 63,919 of NZ_JAUHLI010000014.1, read as the reverse complement.
GATAAGGCCGTGGCCAGTGCCAGGCCAACATAACTCAGAAAGGGTGCCAGCAGCAGGTTCAGTCCCATGTTGGCAACCATGGCAATGATGCCAATACGCACCGGTGTTTTCATATCCTGGCGGGCATAATAAGCAGGCGCCAGGATTTTAATCAGCATAAAGCTGAACAAACCGCAGGCATAGGCAAACAAACTGTACGATACTTTATCCACATCCAACGCCGTGAATTCTCCACGCATAAACAACACCGCGATAATAGGTTTGCCCAGCACCATCAACGCCGCCATCGCCGGCAAACCAAATAAGGCAATAAAGCGCAGTGCCCAGTCCAGGGTGGCGCGAAATTCATCCATGCTGGCATTGGCGTGCATGCGGGACAAAGTGGGCAAAATCACCGTAGCAATGGCAATACCGAACAGACCAAGCGGAAACTCCAGCAAGCGATCCGAATAATACAACCAGCTGACCGCGCCCGTTAGCAAAAAGGAAGCGATCACAGTATCCAGCAGCAGATTGATTTGGCTCACCGAAACACCGAAGATCGCAGGCAGCATCAGGGTACGGATTTTCACCACGCCCGGATCGCGCCAGCCCCAGCGAGGCCGCACCAACACCCCTGCCCTGGCCAGAAACGGCAATTGAAACAGCAGTTGAACCAACCCGCCGAAAAATACCCCCCAGGCCAGCGCCAGCGCTGGCTCACTGAACCAGTCTGCGGTGTAAACCGCTGCAATGATGATGGCGATATTTAAAAACACCGGGGTAAAAGCCGCCACCGCGAATTTGTTGTAGGTATTCAGTACCGCACCAGACAGCGCCACCAGACTAACAAAGAACAGATAGGGAAAGGTGATTTTCAGCATCAGGCTGGCAAGTTCAAAGCGCTCGGCATCCGGGCCGCCCTGCAGCCACTCAATAAACCAGCCCATGCCAAACAGCATGGCGACCAAAGGCGATGCCAGTACACCAAATAACGTGACCAGCAGCACAATCACCCCCAGAGTACCAGCCACTTTAGCCACCAGCTCACGCACCGCATCATCGCCATGCTGCGCCTTTACCTCACTTAATACCGGCACAAACGCCTGGGCAAAAGCGCCTTCGGCAAACAAGCGGCGTAAAAAGTTAGGAATACGATTGGCAAAGAAAAAGGCATCGGCGGCAGCACCGGCCCCGACAAAAGCAGCAATCACCACATCGCGCAGCAAGCCAAGTACCCGGGAAATCAGCGTCATGCTGCTGACAATAATGCCTGATTTTAATAACCTTTCAGCCACCGGCCATCCTCTGTTTCAGTGGTTCAAATTCGCTACTGGCTATTTTCACCCGTAGCTGCCTACAAATACCAGTACTAAATTCAGCAACTGGTTTGAATAAAGGTGTAACAAGCCAGCACAAGCCCTGAGAAACCATTTGACAAGCGATGGTAAAGTAGGCATATTATGCGGCCTTTAAAGAGTCCGGTTTATCTAGTTTTAGGAGTGTTACCTTGGCTAACATCAAGTCTGCTAAGAAGCGCGCAATTCAGTCTGAAAAACGCCGTAAGCATAATGCCAGCCAGCGTTCAATGATGCGTACTTTTATCAAAAAAACCTATGCGGCTGTACTGGTAAGTGATGCCACTGCTGCTCAGGATGCGTTTAAGAAAATGGTGCCAGTTTTGGATCGTATGGCAGACAAAGGTCTGATCCATAAGAACAAAGCAGCTCGCCACAAGTCGCGCCTGAATGCCCATATCAAGGGTTTGTCTGCTGCTTAATTGCGCCAGACACAAGAAACCGGCTCTACAGCCGGTTTTTTTGTATCTGTAAACCGGCTATGCCGGTTTCGTTATTGCGTAAACGCTCTGACTATCAGGCACAATAAAGATCGTGCATCACCTTCATCACCGCTTTCACTTCATCACTTTCAATGCGATAAAACACGGTTTGGGCTTCTTTGCGGGTTTTGACCAGTTGATTCCGACGAAGCAACGCCAAATGCTGTGATAAAGCAGACTGGCTTAACTCTAATCGATCGTTCATCTCACCCACCGACATTTCGCCTTCAAGCAAGTAACATAAGATGAGCAAGCGACGCTCATTGGAGATAGCTTTTAGTAACTTCGCAGCTTTCGCGGAGTTTTTTCGCATTTCTTGTAGGTTCATATTCTTTTGCACTTAAATGTCTAGACGGCTTATTATCACCTGTCGACAGAAAATTCACAAGTAATTCGCCTGCCACTTTACAAAAAGCAGCAGATTATGCATTTAAAATGCGATAAATGTAAAATTAATTGAGGTAAGGCTGTACCAAATGGCTGATGCGTTTCACCGAAAACGGCTTTACCACAAAAGCATTGGCGCCAGCCGCAATGCTATCCCGTAAGTTTTCTACGCTGGAAAATGCCGATACCATCACAATCTGACTGGCGCTGTTGATGGCTTTAAACTGGCGCAACAACTCTTTGCCATTCATATCCGGTAGCTGGATATCCAAAAATACCAGCTGCGGTTGCAGCCGATGATAGAGTGAGGCCGCCTCAGCACCATCGGCAGCTTCCAGGATGTCCGGAACGCCTAAGCTTAACAGAATTTGTTTCAGATAACTGCGCACTGCAGCCACGTCATCTACAATCAAGACACGCAGTGTCGATGTGGTCATGTACTACTCTTCCTTGTTTCAACCAGGCGCAACGCCTGTGTCTTGTATCCATTCCTGCGCAAGATTGTATCAAAAACAAACAGCAGCGACAACCTGACATTCCCTCAACTGAGCATCAAGTCATTAGTTTTACTAATTGAAATCAAGCAAAATTACTCAGTTGAGTAAAGACTCAATTGCTCAGATAATGCGCGCATTCGCAAAGCCTTTTAAGGAGGGACTAATGGAAGCCATGGTGTACGATGTAATTAGCTGGATTGGTCTGGCCATCTGTATTGGTGCCTTCTTTATCAAAGATGTGTTCTGGCTTCGGCTGGCCACGCTAATAGGCTGTGCATTAATGTTTGTGTATTACCTTTTTATTGCTATCCCTCAGGGCGTGATCTCCAACCTGCTGGTACTGCTGATCAATGCCTATTACTTAGGCTTATTTGCCTGGCAGCGCCATAAAACCAACCAACTGCTGGCAGCTGAGCCCGATGTTGAGACCACAGCAGCAGCCGAGCCTGCCCCTGTCGCTACAACAAGGGCCGGCACCGATGCGGTGACTGTAGCATGACGTCAGCTGCTGAACCGCGTATAATCCATGCATCGGAAACTGAATAATCGGGCTGAGCAGTGTCAACAGATGAGTTGGATGACTTCCTGAAAGAAATGGCCGGTGTCCGGCCTTTGCAGCATGATGAAATCGTACCGGAAACTGGAGAGTTCCAGCCGTCATTGGCGCAACTGGCCAGGCGCGAGGCTGCCGAACAAGAGATGGAGTTTGATCCCAACTACCTGAGCATGGAGTACGTGGATCTGATCAAGCCAGACGATCTGATTGCCTACAAAAAAGATGGGGTACAAGAAGGTGTCTACCGTAACCTGCGTCTTGGCAAGTACCAGCTGGATGCGACCTTGAACTTACTGGGTAAAAATCTTCAGGTCGCACGCAAACAACTGTTCGATTTTATTCAGGATTGTCATCAACGCGGTATTCGCACCTTACTGATCCATCATGGCATGGGACGTCAGAGTAAACCGCACCCCGCCATTTTAAAAAGTTATTGCGCCAAATGGCTCAGTCAGATCCCGGAAGTATTGGCTTGCCACACCGCACAGCGCCATCATGGCGGCTACGCCGCCAGTTATGTGCTGCTACAAAAGAACCAACAGCAAAAGCGTGACAACAGAGAACGCCACAGCAAACGAATTTAATGACTTGATTAAAAAGGAAAACCCCGAAATTCGGGGTTTTTTCGATCATCCTTAACCATCCATTCCTGGCTTCAACAAAGGAAGCAGCAGGCTTCAGCTTTTGTCAAAAATGCTGATAGTGCCATCAGGCATACAACAATGACAATTGCGGTAAAGCCAAAACCACGACTGGACGCTTTACTCATAAAAATTACCTCAGCGCTTAATTTTTTATTGTTGTGAGCAAGTTAGCTTAACTTTTTAAGCTGTGGCTTAGTGTAGACAACTTGTAGTTTATTTACAACAGGTGTGTTTTTATACAGTTGCCAGATAAATTCAATATTGCTGGCCTACATCGACCGGATGCAACAAAGCCTGGCCGTGCTGGCTTCGCCGATAGTTCTCAGCAATCTGCCGGGCCGCGGTGTCGATATTGGTCACAGCAGAAATATGTGGTGTGACCGTCACTTTGGGGTGCGCCCAAAAAGGATGGGCCGCTGGCAAAGGTTCCTGGCTAAAGACATCCAGGCAGGCAGCGGCTAATTGCTCACTATCCAATGCGGCCAGTAAGGCGCGATCATCAACAATAGCCCCTCGGGCCACATTGATCAAAATGGCGCCTGTTTTAAAAAGAGCCAACTGCTGCTCATTCAGTAACCCTTCGGTTGCTGAAGTCAAAGGCAATAAGCAGATCACCAGATCCGCCTCAGCCACTGCTGCCGAAAAGCCATCTATCCCGGCAAAACACTGCACGCCAGGCAATTGCTTCAAGGTTCTGGACCAGCCCGTTACGCTGAACCCTTCGCCAACAAAATGGGCAGCCGCAGCCTGACCGAGTTCGCCCAAACCAAGCACAGCAATGCTATTCAGCTTACGAGGTCCTTTTGGCCGCCACTGCGCCAATTGCTGTTGGCGCGCAAATTGATCCAACCGAAGCTGATACATACGTACCACGGTATCCAGATAACGCACCATCGCGGTAGCAAGCATCGGATCAACAATCCGACTGATCGGTAAAGCTGGTAACTGCGGATCGCGTAAAATGGAGTCCACTCCGGCACCATAGCTTTGAATCGCTTTAAGCGCCGAGAAATGCCGCAAACTGCCGGCAGGTTGTTTCCATACCACGGCAAACTCGACCTGCTCAGGCTGCTTTATATCCGGCCATTGCTCAATGACGGCCTCAGGCAAGTGTTGCTGAAGGGCAGCAACCAAACGGCTCAGATCCCGGTCTGGGATCACCAAAGCTATCGACATAAAAAGCTCACTGTCATAAAAGTTTCAGGACACTGTCACCCGACTGACGCAATGCATCGGCAAGCTGACCGCATCGTTAAGATACCATGGTGCCTACCGATGCTGAACTGCCGAACCTTGTTTTTATCCGATATTCATTTGGGCTGTAAAAACTGTCAGGCAGGCTATCTGCTGAATTTCCTGAAACATTGTCAGGTCGATAAAATTTATCTGCTGGGGGATATTGTCGACTTATGGGCCATGCAGCGCCAGGTGTTCTGGAAAGTTCAACAAAACCAGGTAGTACGGCAACTGCTGAAAATGGCAGAACAAGGCACTGAAATCATTTATGTGCCTGGCAATCACGACGAAGCTTTTCGGCTCTACGCCGGTAAGAATTTCGGTGCCATTCAAGTGCAATTACGCAGCCAGCATATTACCCACTCGGGTCAGCGTTTATTGCTGCTGCACGGCGATGAATTTGACAAGCATGTGCAACTGGCGCACTGGCACCGCCGGCTGGGCGATCATCTGTACGATTTATTGCTGTTCCTAAACCGCTGGAATCAACGCTTTCGCCGCACCTTAGGCCAGCCCTATTTCAGCTTGTCGGCTTATATTAAGAGCAAAGTCCCCGGCGCTCGTCAGGCCATAGCCCGCTACCGGGATGCTGCCGTGCAGCGTGCCAAGCGCGGTGGTTACGATGGCATCGTCTGCGGCCATATTCATCACCCGGAAATTACCCTGCAAGATGGGATCCTCTACTGCAACGATGGCGACTGGATTGACAGTTGTACGGCTTTGGTGGAAACCAGAGATGGCAGCCTGGCGCTCTATCATTGCGCTGAAACTTACCAACAGTTGTCCGTCTGGCCAGAGCCAACCAAAACAAATGTCACCAGCTTGTCCAAAGTCGCCTGAGGTCACAGAAAGGTCATAAAATCGCCATCAAACTGCCATACCGCTGCGTTAGCCTGAAACAGCCAAACCGGTAGGGAGCAGTTCCATGTTGAATGTTGAGCTCATGCTGCAACAACAAGCCCCGCAGCTTGAAAATAAGCCACAGTTAAAAAAATTCATGACCTGGCTGCTACGCCAACTGCTGCATGAAAAAGATTTCATGCAGTTTGCAAAGACCTACCCCCATCTGCAAGGGCTGGATTTTGTCGAACAAGTGCTGGAGTATTTTCAGTTTCAAACCACGGTTCGTGAACAAGAGCTGGAGCGGATCCCAAGCGATGGCCGGGTAGTTATCATTGCCAATCATCCGATTGGTTCGCTGGATGGGCTGGCACTGATCAAACTCATCAGCGAGATCCGACCCGATGTAAAAATTGTCGCCAACCAAATGCTGATGGCCTTGCCTCCCTTACACTCCTTACTATTTCCGGTTGATGCCATGCAAGGTAAAACCCGCCGTGAGCTGCTGGATAACATCGCACAGCATTTGCAGCAAGAAGGCGCCTTGATTATTTTTCCGGCCGGTGAAGTGTCCCGGCTAAAGCCCAATGGTATTCGCGATGGTCGCTGGCACCATGGCTTTCTGCGCTTTGCTACCCAGGCCAAGGCTCCGGTGCTGCCCATCCATCTGCAAGGGCGCAATTCCTGGCAGTTTTATCTGGCTTCCATGTTGTACAAACCGCTGGCCACCATGCTGCTGGTCCGTGAAATGTTTCGTCAACGCCAAAAGCAGCTGCAAATTCGTATCGGTGAACTGATTCCGTTTGAAAGCTTCTCCAGCCTGGCGCTGGAGCCTCAGGCCAGAGCCAAACTATTTAAAAAGCACTTGTATCGGATTGGCACCGACAAAGCCCGGCTGTTTAAAACCCAAAGCGGCATTGCCTTGCCAGAAGATCGTAAAGTGTTGAAAAAGGCGGTGGAAGCGTGCCAGTTATTGGGCGAAACCGCCGATCACAAGCAAATCTATTTGTATCAGCATCAGGGCAGCTCCCCCATCCTGCGTGAAATTGGTCGTTTACGTGAAGTGGCTTTTCGGGCCGTAGGGGAAGGCAGTGGTAAACGGCGCGATATCGATCCATTCGATAGCTGGTATCAACATTTAATCCTGTGGGATCCAAAAGAGCTGGATATCGTTGGCAGCTATCGTTTTGCCGATACAGCGGCGGTTATTGCTAAGCATGGGCAAGCGGGCTTGTACTGCGATGCGCTGTTTCAAATGTCCAGCGGCATGCAGCCCTACCTGGCCGCCGGGCTTGAACTGGGCCGAAGTTTTGTGCAGCCCAAGTACTGGGGCAAGCGCAGCCTGGATTACCTCTGGTATGGCATCGGCGCCTACCTGAAACAGCGACCGGATATTCGTTATCTGTACGGCGCCGTCAGTTTATCCAACAGCTACCCGCAGGCCGCGCGCGATCTGATGGTGTACTTTTACCATCTTTACTTTCAGCACCCGGCATCCCCTGCCGTATCGCGCCATCCTTATGTACTGAATGAACAACTGCTGCCAGAGTTGCGCCAACAGTTTTGTGGCAACGACTATGCCGCTGATTTCAGCCAACTGAAGCATTTGCTGGCCAATATGGGGCTCAACATCCCCACTCTGTACAAGCAATACAGTGAGATCTGTGACGCCGGCGGTGCTTATTTTTTAAGTTTTGGGCTGGATCCGGACTTTTCCGACTGCATGGATGGCCTGGTGCTGGTCGATATCACAAAAATTAAAGCCCATAAGAAACAACGCTATATGGGGTGATGGCGGCCAGTTCACTGGCAGAGTGCGCCAATTCAGGTTAAGTTAAGCTTGTACCGTCTATAAATTAGTCAAATGCGTGACTCTTTCACGCTGCACTGATCGCTTGCCGTGGTCAATTCCCGCTGGCAATGGCGAGTACAGGAGGACACCCATGTCTGACTTAGTCCATACCTTTAAACGGTGGCTACCGCTGGCACTTTGTGCTTTGCTGTTAAGTCTGCCAGCCAGCGCTCAGGATGAGTCCTTTGAGCAGGCGCAACTGGATCAGGTGCTGGCACCGATAGCTCTGTATCCGGACAGCATCCTCAGCCATGTGCTGATTGCCTCTACCTACCCGCTGGAAGTAGTACAGGCCGCCCGCTGGGTTGCGCAGCATCCGGAACTGGATGCAGAAACCGCCTTGCAGCAAGTCGAGCAGCAACCCTGGGATCCCAGTGTCAAAGCGCTGGTGGCATTTCCGGATTTGTTGGAGCGCATGAGCGACGATCTGGATTGGCTGGAGCAATTAGGCGAAGCTTTTTTAACCGATGAAACCTGGGTGATGCAGAGCATACAGCAGCTGCGTGAACGCGCCTACGCCCATGGCGCCTTTGATGAAGTCGAACACATTGTGGTGCAACGTGAGCAGGATGTGATTATCATTGAGCCGCGTCAGCGTGAAGTCGTCTATGTCCCCTACTACAACACCCGGGTGGTGTATGGGGATTGGTGGTGGCCGCATCATCAGCCTTACTACTGGCATTATCCAGGCGCTTACTATACCCACAGTGCTTTCTATTGGGGGCCTTATTACCGGGTCACGCCACGCTTTTACTTCAGCGGTTTTCACTGGCACCATCGCCATGTGATCGTGAACCATCATCACTTTTATCATCCACCACGCTATTACCCGACCCGGGTGGTGCATGTGCACCATGGAAAACGTTGGCAACACAATCCGGTGCATCGCCGTGGTGTGGTCTATCGTCGTGAAGCCCTGAGCCGTCAGTACGACCCTCGCCCCAGAAGCTATACCCGGGAAGAACGTGGTCCGGCCCGCGAGTGGCGCCGCCCGCGTGCACAACCGAGTGGTGATTACAGCACAAGTTTCCGCCAGCACGCTCGTAGCCAGGAAAGAACGGAGCAAGGGCAGCGTCAAGAGCGAGACTGGAGAGGTCGCAGCGAAGGCTCACGGAGCCTGCGGGCAGATGCAGCGCCACAGCGCCAGGAGTCCAATCTGCAGCAACGCCGGGAACAGCTGCAACAACGTCAGCACGCTACCCATGAGCGTTCTGCCAATCTACAGCAACGCCAGCAGCAGACAGAACGGCCAGAACGCCGCATGTCCGCGGACAGTGCAACGGCCAATCCGGTTCGTGAACAGCGGCAGCGTGCCTCAGAATACCGGGGTGCCCGTGAGGTGCAGCAGAGCCAAGCCGTGCCAAGCCGTCAACCGGCCATGCAGCAACGCGTTCAGACCAGAAGCCATGAACAGCAAGCTCCTATCCGGCCGAATCGCCAGCTAGAGCAGCAGGCCATGCCACAACCGGAACCAATCCGTCAAAGCACTCAACCGCAACAAAGAGCGCAGCGGCCGGTCGAAGCGATCCGCAGCCAAAGCCCTGTGCAGGCACAACCCAGGGTACAGTCGCAGCCAAGCTCGCCCAACCGGGTTCAAAGCACTGCCCCGGCACAACGGCCGCAACGGGTTGAGCGCTCGGCCTCCCCACGGCCCCAAGCTGCTGAGCGCAGCAGCCGCAGCAGTGAACGCCGGCAACGGCAGATTGATTAAGTCCCTGTTACAGTGTCAGCCTATGCTGGCACTGTAAATTTTCCTGCCACTTCATCGTAAATTTTTATAATTCCATTTCAGACACTTAGCATGTTATCAGAACTTTATCATTTGACAACGCTGTCATTTAATAAATAGTTAGTACGACATGCCATACGGAGCAACACAGCAAGCAACAGGGAGCCGTCCGTCAGGCAGACACTCGTTACAGCATGTTGATACCGAACTGCCTCAGGGTAGTGATAACAATAAAAAACTCTCTTTTGGAGGACACCATGCAAGATCGTATCAGTCAGCTTTGTCTGGCCAGTTCGCTGCTGTTTGTCAGCAGCTCAGCTTTTGCCAGCACACCTGGCCCCCCCAACATCAGCTGGATGCCAAGCCAGTTCGAACTGCAAAATGGCGCTGTTACCATCCCGGTGCAATGGGATATGTGGTGGGGCACCAACGGTAATAAGTGGGTTTTGTTACAAAATGACAGCGCTGTCTACAGTGCAGCGTTAACTCCTAATGGTCAACAAGCACAAAGCGGCCAGGCCAACCTGACGCTCACCCAGCCCGGTAGCTACCAGTTGCAAGTGCAACTCTGTCTGGTCACTGACGGTACCGAAAACTGTCAGCCCAGTGGCATCACCACCATTCAGGTCAGTGGCAGTGGCGGTTCGGATCCAGTTGACCCAGTCGATCCAGTAGACCCGGTAGATCCAGTTGATCCAGTAGACCCGGTCGAACCTGAACCCGTGAATCCAGCGGCTCCCGCCAAACCAGTGATTGCCTGGCTGGATAGCAATCAATCCCTGACCAATGGTAACGCCAGCTTTACCATCAGCTGGAATATGTGGTGGGGCAATAACGGCAATCTGTGGCAATTAAAGCAGGATGATACGGTGATCCACAGCGCTGCACTGACGCCCAATGGCCAGCAGGCACAAAGTGGCAGTGTGCAGGTAAATGTCGGCCAAACCGGTCAGTACCACTACAAGGTCAGCCTCTGCCAGCAAAGCAGCTCCGCCCTGCTCTGCACCGACAGTGATGCAACCACTGTGACCGTCTCCGCAGGCTCAGGTGGCGGCGGTGGAGGTGGCACCAATCCGGATTTTGATCCCTGGACCGATCTGGACATGACCTACTGGCCACACCCACTGAAAGAGCGCAACCGCAGCTACCAGAACACCAGCGGCAAAAAAGTGGCCGCCTACTTCGTGGAATGGGGCATCTACGGTCGCAATTACCATGTGGCCGATATCCCGGCAGAAAACCTGACCCATATTTACTATGGATTTATTCCGGTCTGTGGCCCGAACGAGTCGTTGCGCCAGGCCAACCCGGAGGGCTATGCCGCCTTAAATGCCCAGTGTCAGGGCAAGCCCGATTACAGTGTGGTAGTGCACGACAAATTTGCCGCGCTGGAAAAATCCTACCCGGGCGATCGCTGGGATCAGCCCATCCGCGGTATTTTTGCCGAGTTGTACCGGCTAAAACGGGCGCACCCTGAGGTGAAAATTCTGCCATCGGTGGGTGGCTGGACCCTGTCTGATCCGCTGTACGACATCGGGGTGGATCCAGCCGCCAGAGCCGTCTTTATCGAGTCGATGATCGACTTTATCCGCACCTACGACTTCTTCGATGGTATTGACATCGACTGGGAATTCCCTGGTGGCGGTGGCGCTTTGCCTGAACTCGGCAGCCCACAAGACGGGGCCGGCTTTGCCATTTTGATGCGCGAGCTGCGTGAAGCCCTGGATGCACTCAGCCTGGAAACCGGCCGTGAGTACGAGCTGGCAGCGGCTATGAGTGGCGGGGTAGAAAAACTCAGTGTGGTCGATTGGGAAGATGCGCACCCGTACATGGATTTCATCAATCTGATGACCTACGACTACTACGGCGCCTGGAGCGGTACCCTGGGCCACATGACCGGCCTGTACCCATCCGACAACTCCCCCATCACCGGATTTTCTGCCCACGAAGCGGTGCAGTACCTACTGAACCGTAGCGTACCGGCAGAGAAAATTGCGCTCGGTGTTGCCATGTATGGCCGCGGCTGGACCAACGTCAGTGGCGTAGTGGCTGGCAACCCCTTTACCGGCATTGGCGGCGATGGCATTACCGGTGGCTGGGAGCGCGGCATCATGGATTACAAAGCCATTGAAGCCGACTTTATGGGCGGGCCTGAAGCCAGTGGCATCAACGGCTTTACCGTCGGCTGGGACGATGAAGCCAAGGCCAGCTATGTCTGGAACCCTGCCACCAATACCCTGATCAGTCTGGATACTAAGCGCTCGGTGAGGGAAAAAGGCAGTTACATTCTGCAGCATCAGCTGGGCGGCATTTTCGCCTGGGAGATTGATGCCGATAACGGCGCCATCCTGAATTCGATGCATCAGGGCCTGGGCCATCCAGCGCAATAACAATCGATGAACCCGGCCCGCAGCCTCTGTGGGCCGATCTTCAATTCATGACTGAGACGAAAACAATGAAAAGCATTCCTTTTGCGCTATGCAGCGTCGCCGCTTTGCTAAGCGCCCCGCTGCTGGCTTACGACTGCAGCAACCTGCCTGAGTGGCAACCAGAACAAGCATACACCACTGGCAGTGAAGTACAGCAACAGCAACAAGCCTTTCGTGCCAATTGGTGGACCCAGGACCAGAGCCCGTTGGAGCATTCCGGTCCCTGGCAAGAGTGGACGGCCCTGGGACAGTGCGAGGGCAGTGACCCGGTCGATCCTGTGGATCCCGTTGACCCGGTTGATCCAGTTGACCCAGTTGACCCGGTGGACCCCGTTGATCCGGTAGACCCGGTCGACCCAGTAGACCCAGTTGACCCGGTGGATCCGGTAGAGCCTCATCCAGGCGATACCCCCTGCCGGCCAGATGGTCTTTACCAAACCCCCGGGCTGGAGGTGCCCTACTGCAGCATCTACGACGAACTCGGCATCGAGATCATCAGCCCGGATCACCCACGGCGCATTATTGGCTATTTTACCAGCTGGCGTCATGGCAAAAACGACCAGCCGGCTTATCTGGCCTCCGATATCCCCTGGTCAAAGATAACCCATATTAACTACGCCTTTGCCCATGTCGACAGCAACCATCGCATCTCAGTTGGCGATGTCACCGATCCGAACAACAGCTCGACCGGTATGAGCTGGCCGGATGTACCGGGCGCCGAGCTGGATCCGAACCTGCCCTATCAGGGCCATTTCAATCTGCTGAACCGCTACAAAGCCGAACACCCCCATGTCAAAACGCTGATTGCGGTCGGTGGCTGGGCCGAAACCGGTGGTTACTTTGATGCCAATGGCGATCGCATTGCCAGTGGTGGCTTTTACAGCATGACCACCAACCCGGACGGCAGCATCAATCACGCTGGGATCCATACCTTTGCCGAGTCGGCGGTTGAGTTTTTACGTCAGTACCAGTTCGACGGCCTCGACATCGACTACGAGTACCCGACCAGCATGACAGACGCCGGCAATCCGGATGACTTTCACATCGCCAACCCACTACGCGGTGCCTTAAATGCCTCCTTTGTCGAGTTGATGCGGGTGCTGCGCCAGTACCTGGATGCAGCCAGTGTCGAAGATGGCGTGCATTACCAACTGACTATGGCGGTACCGTCTTCGGCCTATCTGCTGCGCGGTATGGAGGTGTTTGATGCCTTACAATACCTCGATTTTATCAATGTGATGAGCTACGACCTGCATGGCTCCTGGAATCAGTTTGTCGGCCCCAATGCCGCCTTGTTTGATACCGGTGAAGATGCTGAGTTGGTGGCCTGGAATTACTACAGTGCCGCTCAGTACCAACAACTGGGTTACCTGAACACCGACTGGGCCTTCCATTACTACCGAGGCGCCCTGCCGGCGGGTCGGATCAACATTGGTATCCCCTACTACAGCCGCGGCTGGCAACGGGTGCAAGGCGGTCATCATGGCCTCTGGGGCACGGCATCCTTACCCGATCAAAGCCAATGCCCACCGGGCACCGGTGGCAGCACCGTCAGCCGCTGTGGCGATGGCGCCGTCGGCATTGATAACCTCTGGCACGATCTGGATACCCAGGGCCAGGAAATCCCGGCCGGTTCCAACCCCTTGTGGCATTTACGCAACCTGCAGCAAGGCATTGTCGGCTCCTACCTGGAGGATTATGGGCTGGATCCGGCCAGCAACCCGGCACACCAGCTGATTGGCAGCTACCAGCATCACTACGAGCCGGTCGCAGTGGCACCCTGGCTGTGGAATAACGAGAAAAAGGTCTTCTTATCGATTGAAGACGAACTCAGCATAGCCACCAAAGCGCAGTACGTGATTGATCAGCAGATTGGTGGCGTGATGTTCTGGGAACTGGCCGGTGATTACAGCTGGCACAGCGATCGCGGCGAGTATTTCTTTGGCGATACCCTGACCTCGATTTTCTACCACAGTTTCCAATCGGCCCCTGCTTATGGTCATTTGCGCTCCGGGCTGCCGTTGTCTGGGCAGGCCATCGATCTGCGCTTTACCATCGATAACTTTAAACTGGGCGATCAGAACTTTCCCATCAACCCCACCCTGACGCTAACCAATCACAGTGCCTTGACCATTCCCGGCGGCAGTGCCATCAGCTTTTCGGTGCCCACCGCTATTCCGGATAGTTTAAGCGATCAAAGTGGTTTTGGCTTAAGCGTCATCGACAGTGGCCGCAATGCCAGTGGCAACAACATTGGTGGCTTGCAGCACCCCTTCCATCGGGCCGAGTTCAGTCTGCCTGGCTATCTGGCTCTGGCTCCCGGAGAAAGTCTGGAGCTGACGCTGAATTACCAGCTGCCAATGCCTACCCCAACCGGCTGGCGCATTGAACTGGCCGGAGAGTCCTACGCCTTTAGCCAGGAATACCCGCAGCTGCCGCAGCTGACCGAATTGCCTGGCGATCCGGGCAATGGCGGCCCGGGTGAAGGCTGTGGTGGCATCAGCCCTATCCACCCCTGGCCGCAATGGCCGCAGACCGACTGGGCCGGCAATCCAAGCCATGCGCTGGGTGGTGATCACCTGTCGTATCAGGGCAGTGTCTACCGGGCCAACTGGTGGACCAACTCACAACCTGGCTCTGATGGTAGCTGGACCCTGATCTGCAGCCTCTAAGTGCTGCACAAAACCAACAGCGGGGCCTGGCCCCGCATAACAACCATAAGGAGACACTCCATGAACCATGTCATCACCCATTCCCGGCGACTGCTGGCCATTGCCACCTTGCTGGCCAGCCCGGCCTTGCTGGCGCACGGCTACGTCGAATACCCCAAGGCCCGTCAGCAAATCTGCAAAGAAGATGGCGGCTACTGGTGGCCGGCCGATGGCTCCGGTGTATCCAACCTGGCTTGTCGCGCCGCTTTTCAGCAATCCGGCGGTTACATGTACACCCAGCACCATGAATTTGCCATCAATATCCGCGATTACCACAATATGGCCGCAGTACGGGCCGCCATTCCAAATGGCACTTTGTGCGCGGCGAATGATGATCGCAAAGCCGGCATGAATATCGCCTCCAGTCACTGGCAAAAAACCGAAATCAATCTGGCTCAAACCCCGGTGTTGCCGGTACGCTTTCGCGCCACAACCCCGCACAACCCGAGTTTTTGGCAGTTTTACCTGACCAAGCCCGGCATTGATCCGGCGGCCCGTCCGCTGCATTGGGAAGACTTAGACTTGATTTATGAGACAGGCAATACGCCGGCTGAAGCCGGCTATTACCTGTTTGATGTACCATTACCGGCCGGTAGAAGTGGACCGGCTATTCTCTATACCCGCTGGCAGCGCAACGATGTGGTCGGTGAAGGGTTTTACAACTGCTCGGATTTGGTCTTTACCGGCAGTGGTGGCGGCACCGATCCGGTCGAGCCACCGCCAAGCTGGTTTGATAAAGGTGCCTTTGTTGATTTGCAAATCCCGGTGGCGGCAGGCGACAGCGCCCAGCTGCGGGTGTTTGACAGCCAGGGTCAGGAATTGCTGGACCAAAGCTGGACCATCAATGCCGCCCAGTTGCCGCAGCAGTGGGCCTTTGATATCGCCAATCAGGTCAATGCCCAGCACGGCTCGCTGATCCAGATTGGGGTGCTCAGCAACAACAGCGTGCAGCTTAGCCCGGATTTAGCCAGCAATCGTTTCTATTTATCGGATAACAGCTACTTTGTGAATCTGGATATTCGGGCCGGTGAAACCAACCCGGTGCCGGATGACTGCCAGGGTCATGATCCGGCCACGGCTCCGGCCTATCCGAACTGGCCACAAAATGATTGGGCGGGTAACCCCAGCCATGCAGCGTCTGGCGATCTGATGCAACACCAGCAGGTGCTGTACCGCGCCAACTGGTGGACTCAGTCGGTACCGGGCTCGGACGAAAGCTGGACCGAGATCTGCGCTTTCTAAGCCGCGTTTTTTAGTCACTCTGCTCAGGCAGCCGGATCAATTGATGCACCTGGATCCGGCGGCCTTCCTTGGGGCTGGCAGTAAAGCGGCCCCGAACCCGAACCTGCTGCCCGACCAAATCCTGTACCAGGGTTTCCGGGTGAATGCCCACCCTGCGATGTGCATCGTCTTCCAGCCAATAATGCCTGGGCTCATCAAAGGAGCGCACCTGACCGGTGATCACCACCACATGGCCATGAAAGCGTTCGGGCTCTGCCACCAGCTTGGCTATCGGCACTTCCAGCACCGCATCACTGCAACTGCTGAGCAGCCACAGCACTGGCAGCAACAGCAGCACTGTGCGTAACACCCAACCTATCCGTTGCATGGTTTGACTCCCCCCAAATAGCAAAAACCCGCGCCAGCGCGGGTTTTCAATCACAGCATTAGCCCAACCAAACCCGGGCGTTGCGGAACATCCGCATCCAGGGGCTGTCTTCCTGCCAGTCATCCGGATGCCAGGAGTTGGCCACGGTGCGGAATACCCGCTCCGGGTGCGGCATCATAATGGTGGCGCGGCCATCACGGCTGGTTAAAGCGGTAATACCGGCCGGTGAGCCATTCGGGTTGGCTGGGTACTGCTCAGTCACACGGCCGAAGTTGTCCAGATAGCGCAGCGCTACGGTGCCACTGTCGTTGGCGGCAGCAAAGGCTTGCTGATTGGCAAATTCGGCATGGCCCTCGCCGTGCGAGACGGCAATCGGCATGCGGGAACCGGCCATACCGCTAAAGAACAGCGATGGCGTTTCCTGCACTTCCACCAGGCTAAAGCGTGCTTCAAAGCGCTCGGACTTGTTGCGCACAAAGTGGGGCCACAGCTCGGCGCCCGGGATCAGGCTTTTCAGGTTCGACATCATCTGACAGCCGTTGCACACCCCAAGCGAGAAGGTATTGTCACGTTGAAAGAAAGCCGCGAACTGATCGCGCGCCTGCGCATTGAACAAAATGGACTTGGCCCAGCCTTCACCGGCGCCCAATACATCGCCGTAGGAGAAACCGCCACAGGCCACCAGGCCATCGAAGTCGCTCAATTGACGCCGGCCAGCCAGAATGTCGCTCATATGCACATCGATGGCGCTAAACCCAGCCCGGTTAAAGGCCGCGGCCATTTCCTGATGCGAGTTGACGCCCTGCTCGCGCAGAATCGCGACTTTAGGCGCAGCGCCTTTGGCAATGTAAGGTGCGGCAATATCGGCATTCAGATCAAAGGTTAGGCGGGTATTAAGGCCAGGATCGGCCTGATCGGCTTTGGCAGCGAATTCCTGCTCCGCGCAATCCGGATTGTCCCGCATCGCCTGCATCTGATAGGTGGTTTCGGCCCAGATGCAGCGCAGCTTGGTCCGGCTTTGCTGATACACCAGGGCATCGCCACGACGCACCAGAATGTCATCGCTGTTGCTGACGCTCCCCAGCAGATGGCTACAGGCCGCCAGCTGATGATCCGCTAATACTTGCTGCACATGCGCCAGCTTGTCGTTGCTGACTTGCAGCACAGCGCCCAGCTCTTCACTAAACAGCACCGCCAAGTCATTCTGACCCAGCGCGGCGATATCAACGTCAAAGCCAGCCTTACCGGCAAAGGCCATTTCGGCCAGTGTCAGCAACAAACCACCGTCGGAGCGGTCGTGGTAAGCCAGAATTTGCTGCTCACGCACCAGTTGCTGCATCGCATCAAAGAAGTGTTGCAGCAGCTCTGGCGACGCCAGATCCGGCACTTCCTGCCCCAATTGCTGGTACACCTGAGCCAGACAGGAGGCACCCAGGCGGTTTTGGCCCTGGCCCAAATCAATCAGCAACAGGCTGCTGTCACCGCAGTCGGTGCGCAGCTGTGGCGTCACGGTTTTGCGAATATCTTCTACCCGGCCAAAGGCGGTGATCACCAGGGACAATGGCGAAGTAACGGCTTTTTGCTCGCCATCTTGTTGCCACTGGGTTTTCATCGACATCGAGTCTTTCCCCACTGGTATGGTCAGGCCAAGCGCCGGACACAGCTCTTCACCGATGGCTTTGACCGCCTGGTACAGGCCGGCATCTTCGCCCGGGTGACCGGCGGCGGCCATCCAGTTGGCGGAGAGTTTAATCCGTTTCAGTTCACCGATATCGGTGGCGGCAATGTTGGTGATGGCTTCGGCCACCGCCATCCGGGCAGAGGCGGCAAAATCCAGCAAAGCCAGCGGGGTGCGCTCGCCCATCGACATGGCTTCGCCGTGGTAGCTGTCGTACGAGGCTGCCGTGACCGCACAGTTGGCGACCGGCACCTGCCAGGGACCGACCATTTGATCGCGCGCCACTAAACCGGTCACAGAGCGATCGCCAATGGTGATCAGGAAGGTTTTCTCAGCAATGGTCGGTAAGCGCAGCAGCCGCTCGGTGGCATCGGCCACAGTCACGCTATCAAGCTGCAACGGCTCGCCGGCCGTCTGGCTGCTTGCAACGTCGCGGTGCATCTTCGGCGCTTTACCCAGTAATACATTGAGCGGTAAATCAATTGGCGTGTTGCCAAAATGCTGATCCGACAGCACCAGATGCTGCTCGGCGGTGGCTTCACCCACCACCGCATAGGGGGCGCGCTCGCGGCGGCAAATGTCTTCAAACACCGCCAGGCGCTCTGGCGGGATCGCCATTACATAGCGTTCCTGCGACTCGTTGCACCAGATTTGCAGTGGCGACATGCCCGGCTCATCGTTCGGTACTTTGCGCAGCTCAAAACGGCCACCGACGCCGCCATCATTGACTAGCTCCGGGAAGGCGTTGGACAAACCACCGGCACCGACATCGTGGATAAAGCAAATCGGGTTGGCATCGCCCAGCTGCCAGCAGCGGTCGATCACTTCCTGACAACGGCGTTCGATTTCCGGGTTTTCCCGTTGCACCGAAGCAAAATCCAAATCTTCCGCCGACTGACCGGACGCCACCGAAGAAGCAGCACCGCCGCCCAGACCGATGTTCATCGCCGGGCCACCCAGCACCACCAGCTTGGAGCCTGGTTTCATCTCGCCTTTTTGCACATGATCTTCACGGATATTGCCAAGACCACCGGCCAGCATAATCGGCTTGTGGTAACCGCGCACTTCCACGCCGTTGTGGCTGTTGACCTGTTGCTCGTAGGTACGGAAATAACCCACCAGATTCGGCCGGCCAAATTCGTTGTTAAAGGCAGCGCCGCCCAAGGGGCCTTCCAGCATAATGTCCATCGCATTGACAATGCGGCTTGGCTTGCCAAAATCGGTTTCCCACGGCTGTTCAAAGCCCGGGATCCGCAAGTTCGATACCGAAAAACCAACCAGGCCGGCTTTGGGCTTGGCACCGACACCGGTCGCGCCTTCGTCGCGGATTTCGCCACCAGAGCCGGTGGCCGCGCCCGGGTATGGAGAAATGGCGGTTGGGTGGTTGTGGGTTTCCACCTTCATCAGAATGTGGATCGGCTCGTGATGGTAGTTGTATTCCTGGGTGGTCGCATCCGGGAAGAAGCGGCCGGCTTCCGAGCCAATCATCACCGCAGCATTGTCTTTGTAAGCCGACAGCACGTAATCCGGTGTCTGCTCAAAGGTGTTTTTGATCATCTTGAACAGCGACTTGGGTTGCTGCTGGCCGTCGATGGTCCAGTCGGCATTGAAAATTTTATGCCGGCAATGCTCGGAGTTGGCCTGAGCAAACATGTAGAGTTCAATGTCGTTCGGGTTGCGGCCCAGCTGTTGGAAGTTGCTGACCAGATAATCGATTTCATCGTCGGCCAGAGCCAGTCCCATGCTGCTGTTCGCCTCGACCAGGGCTTCGCGGCCACCGGCCAGAATATCCACCGAGCTGAGCGGTGCCGGCTCGCCGTGCAGGAACAATTGCTCGGCCGCTTCCAGGCTATCAAACACCGCTTCCATCATCCGGTCGTGCAGCAGGGCTTTTAATGCGTCCTGCTGGCTGATGGTCAGGGTTTCGCTGCACTGCACATAGTAAGCAACGCCCCGCTCCAACCGCACCACCGACGACAAGCCACAATTGTGGGCAATGTCAGTCGCTTTCGACGACCAGGGCGAAATAGTACCCGGCCGTGGTGTCACCAACAGCATCAAGCCCTGCGGGGCATGACTGGCCAGTGCCGGGCCATAAGTCAGCAGTTGCTCCAGCGTGTGCTGCTGTTCTGCAGTCAAAGCGGCACTTAGCTCGGCAAAGTGCATAAACTCAGCGTAAATTTCCGTAACCGGCAGCGCCAGACGCTGGCATTGGTCCATCAGTTTGCGGATTCGAAAGTCTGACAGTGCAGGTGCACCACGCAGGATCAACATAGGCTTTTTTCCGTTGGTTGAACGACGAGGAATTTGAGCGCGCTATTATAAAGAAATTTGCTGTCTAGGGATAGAGCGGCAACTGGGGCGGGATTTGGCGACGCAATACAAGCAGCCGACTTCGCGCGTCTCTTTTGTCGTCGTTGTCTATTGCCGACTTGGCAACATTAAGTACACCACAAAAACACTGTATTCCTTAACAGCAGCAAGTGTAATTAAATTGTTGATTAGGATGCGTTAGTTCGATAGATTGGAGAAATTTAAAATAAAGTTATGTGCAATAGGAGATTTAATGCAATGAAAAGGAGGTTCTTAGCCTTTGTTTTTATTATTTTCGGTTTTCAATATGCTGCTCTGGCATCAGAGACAGTAGCACAACCAACTATTTCAGAATTAGAGCGAACAATTAGTACTCTACAGTCAAAAGTTAGAAGTTTGGAATATGCGCAAACCAATACAGAGACAGCCGTTTCAAAGTTACAAGAGGCTATAAATAGGAATGGCCTTGCTATCGTATTATTTGCCTTTTTCTGTGCATGGTGGGCAAAAACAACTGGGCGAAGTGCGTTTGGGTGGTTTTTATTAGGGCTGTTTTTTCACGTTTTTACAGCAATCGCACTTTTAATAAAAACCGAGCGCAGCTCATAACAAACCAAGTCAGCGGGACACTAACACTTAGGCTCCCGTCACTTCGTTCCGTATTTTATCCTAAGTGTTATTACCCTGCTTGGGGCGTTAGATTTATAAGGAGTTAGAAATGAAGAAAGCAATTACTTTATCGATTTTTAGTGTTTTCTTAGTGGCATGTGCTTCAAATGATAAAGTCGAAGTAGCCACTGATGAGCCAATACAATATATGGATTTAACCTCAGACGATAAAAAAGAATTGATTAAAGAGTATTGGGTGGTAGAAAAAAGGCAAGAGCCTAAATACCCAATAGACGCGGCTAGAAAAGGTTTATCGGGTTGTGTTGATTTGATTGTAGGTATCAACAGTGATGGCAGGTTAGGTGGATATAAAGTTAAAAAATCATACCCTGAAGGCGTATTTGATGAGCATGCTGCAGCCGCACTAACTCACTGGAAATGGGTGGCAACAGAAATAAATAGCGATAAGACACCGGTTTTAACATCGATTCAATTGGATTTCATGGTCAGTGGATCTAAAAATAAAACAGAGTCAGAAAATCAGTGTGGCTATTCCCACAATTTGTATCTCTAACAAGCCAAGTCAGCGGGAATTTTACTCGTTGGCCTTTGGCCAAGACACTCATAAAATCCCCTGCTTGGGGCGTTGGTATGACTCCCCACGTCAAGCAGGTTGAGCATATTTCTGCTCATTCAAGAACCATGTTTTTTGCTGTTTAAAGCGAGTTAATGCACCAAATGAAGCTGGTAATGTTCGTCGGTTGTCATGCTGGTATCCGTGGATTATCAGCTTTCGCTGACAACGCCTACCTTACTTGTTCCGCCGTGGCACCTGTCTTCAGTCTAGGTTCGAGGTTCAACAGCCGTGAGGCTGTTGCCATCCTAACGCCGTCGGTGGTTGTGCCACACCCGATGCTTGATCCAATGCATTAACTCTAACCTGTTGCTCATGCTGGCACCCTGGATAACCGCTTTGCCGGGTTCACCGGTGACAGCACCACTTCACGCGAGATAGCCCAGATGTAGGCTATCATTTCTCTGGCAATGGCGGTCACTACCAGGTTGTAGTGTTTACCGCGCTTCATCAGTCGCTGGTAACGCCTGCACAGCCGAAGCTGGGCCTGCCAGGCGATATCAATAACTTCTTTGCTAAGACTTTCCTGACGCTTTTGCAGCTCGGTGGATACCTTGGCGGCATAGCGGTAGGTATGCGCTCCTTCGACCAGCAAACGCCTGGCGCGGGTATTGCCCGTTCGGGTAATGCCGCCTTGGCGTCGTTTACCCCCGCTGGAGTGTTCCGAGGGAACCAGCCCCAGATAGCTCATCAGCTTTCTGGGGTGGTTGAAACGGGATAAATCACCCAGCTCGGCAATCACTCCAACTGCGACCAGTAAGCGCACACCGCGCATGGCCTGAATGGCTTTGACCACAGGATAATAGCGCCAGTTTTTGACATGATAGCTGAGTTCGTTATCCAGCAGCTCTAAACGGCGGATACGCTCGGTAATGGTTTGTATCGCTTCTTGCAGCACAATTTGCTGGGCTGGGTGCGGTAGTATCAGCTCAGTAAGCCAGCGTAAATGCTTTGCTGACCAGTTGTCCTGGATGCTGCAGCGAATGTTGTTGCGAAGCAGCAGGGCTTTGAGCTGATACTTGGCATCCTTTAAGTCCTTCATGGCGGTTTCACGGGCACGGGATAAATCGCGCACAGCTTCGTCTTCCGGCTCAGGGACATAAATAGGGTCCATATCCCCAGAGCGCAACAATAGTGCCAGTTTTACCGCATCGCGCTTATCGGTTTTGACACGCTCACCGGCTTTTTTGGGGATAAGGGAAGGAGCGACAACATAGCAGCAATGGCCAAGGCTGGTAAGGTAACGATAAATCCAGTAACCACAAGGGCCAGCTTCATAAACAAAGTGCAGTGTTTTCCCTGGATGCTTCGATTCAAATTGGCGAACCAGCTTTTGCAGGGCGGGCTTGGTACCACCAATGCGGCCAAGGCTGATTGGTTTGGCCTCACGGCTGTCTTCAATGTAGGCGACTTCGAAAAAATCTTTATGCGTGTCCAGACCAATAAAGGTTATGCTATTGTTAATCATGCTGACCTCCAGTATTGTATTCTCAGCAAATACAGTATGGCTCTGGCTGCGAAGCTAACCCACGAACTCGGAGGTCAGCACCTTGTGGGGAGTCATTATGTCTAGCTTTCATTAGGGGGTCTCAGTGCGATCACGCTCCATTGTCGCTTTGCTTCAGGCATTGTCGCTCGCATTTGCTTGTGCGGGTATTCTGTCGGCATGCGTTCCGTACTCGCGATCCTACTTGCATATCAATGCGAAAGTTCATGAGCGCGAGGTATGTGGAACGGGTGCGCCAGTCACCGCGGTATTCCCTCACGGGCAGGTTACCGTTGCTCTCACGCTCGATCCCGGCCCGTTTACCCGGCGAGAGCCAGAGTTGGCCGTATTCGTCGATACGGATGCTCAGGTAACAATTGCTGAGTTGGGCGCGATGATGCATCCGAAGTCCGAGCGTGGTCCGATCCAAATCCGGCTGGTTAGCCTAGGTAGTTCAAAGGCTGCGGGCTTCTCATATCATTCGCAGTCGAAGGGTAGTTTTGTTCATAGATTTCAGCTGTTGGGTATTCCGGCCGAGGTTGCCTCCGGTGTCCTTGAGCTCCCAGAAATCGTTGTCGGCAGCCAGGTCATTCCTTCCTCCCTCGTGACGTATTCCCGGCAAAGACATGTCGGCGTTGTTCCACTAAATTGTTGAGGTTTAGCGGGCAATAAAAGCTAACTATGCGTTCAAGCGAAAAGCGGGGACAGACCATCGTGTTTCTTAATGTTTGGCCAGCCCACGACCGCTTAACACAGCGTTATAGCCTGCCAGTTTACAAAACGTACGTATAGGCGTACGCTTTATGGGTCGGAGGTGACCTATGACTACACTTAACGCTACAGAAGCGCGCACTAAGCTCTATGCCTTGATTGACGAGGCGTCTACCAGTCATCAACCTATTATTATTACAGGGAAAAGGGGGAATGCTGTCCTCCTGGCAGAAGAGGATTGGAACGCCATAACCGAAACGCTCAACTTGCTGGCTGTGCCAGGCATGAGGGAGTCTATCCGTGAAGGCATGAGTGCTGGACTCGACGAGTGTGATCAGGAGCTTGATTGGTGACTTGGAGGCTCTACTACACCAAGCAAGCTCAAAAAGATGCTCGCAAACTCACCTCAGCAGGGCTTAAGAGTAAAGCTCAAGAGTTGTTGCAAATCATCGAGCAAGACCCCTACCAGAAGCCACCTCCCTATGAAAAGCTAGTGGGTGACTTGGCGGGAGCATATTCCCGAAGGATAAATATTCAACATCGATTGGTGTACCAGGTACTAGAAGAAGACAAAGCGGTCAAAATTCTACGGCTATGGACCCACTATGAGTAAAAGCTATAAGGAACCTTCGGGGCCAGATCCCGAAGGTGAAGGTTATGGATTGACTGGATGCCACTTCAGCGCCACCACACAACGCACTAACCGCCGCCTCGAGCCCACTCATCTTGAACTGCTGAGTGAATAGCTGCGACAGGCGGCGGCAGAGAAGACTTATCTCATATAGGTCATGCGTCGGATTTTGTGGTCTTCGAGGGTGTAGATCACTGTGCCGCGCTGTGTCATTTCTGAACCTTGTATGGTGAAGCTCACTTCCACCTGATCAATCACATGATTGCCGTCAATGATGCGGTTCAGAACGATTTCCTGGGGCTTGCTCTGAAAGGTTTGAGCAAAACCGCTGCGCAGTGCGTCAATGCCCTCAAATACCTTCTTATCGGGGAAATTAAAGGCTTCAATCTCCGGGTGAAAGTGGCTGACGAAAGCGTCCAGATCATGGGCATTGTAAGCTTCCAGGTGCCCGTCGATCACTGCGGCCGCTTCCTCGGCGGTATGCACATAAGGCAAACTGAGAGGTTCGCGACCCAGCTTAAATGCAAAGTTATGCCCACTTTGTGCAAAGGTGCCGGTGACTTGCGGTTTGCCATCGTCTCCCTGATGAAGCTGCCCGCTAAAACGCGGCTCGCCGGGAACGCCTGCCATGCCGAAAGAAACACGGTCACCGTCCACCTGAACAGCCTGCAGTGGAATGCCTTGCGCACCCTGAGCCGGAATATCCATGCTTCCGTCCCAGCCGGACTCTTCCGGATTCAGGGCAACAATAATAAGCATTTCGCCGTCGGGCAGGTCAATCTGACCATACCAGGTACCGACCCACTGACGGGAATCGGCCAGCACCTGGGATGAGATCAGCGCCAGAGCGAGCATTAGCCCGGAAAAGTATTTAATTTTCATGATGGTAATCCAAATCGCTGCTGTTTATGATGGCGTTAATTATGCTTGTTCTTTGCAAGAAAACATTTCAAAAAGTGTTACAGAATATATTCCGGTCACTCCCCTTTTAGCTTAGTACCACTTGCTATTGAGTTTTAAATTGGCAGGCCGGCCAGAAAAGAAAGGGGTTAATTTTCATCTGCCCCAATTAAACATAACACTGCCGAATAGCTCCACTATACAGCAGCTGCTATTGTGCAAGCCTTGAGTACAACAAAACGATGCCCGCAATAATTTAACAATACCGTTCAAACTCATTGAAAAAATTGATTTATTATGCTTTACTTTAGCCGTGGAAAGTGCTCGCAAATATGTTTTTGGTCATGAAAATCACAGTAAGTGAGCCCTTCATGCTCACAATAAGTGCGCTCATTAGAAGGTAGTCACTGAGCCGGATTTCACCACTATCGGAGAATAACCATGTTCAAGTTATCCATGACTATACTGTTAGGTGCTTTAGTTGCTGGCTGTGCTTCTGCACCTTCGAGCAACATTAGCATAACCGGTGAGGTTCGAGAGGCCATTTCAGTTGCAGATGTTGCGATTTACCAAGTGCCAGTACCTCCGGGACAATACACTGAAATTGCCGCCTTATCCGTTACAAGCCCGAGTTCTTTGTCCATGGCTGATCATGCTACAACCGAACAGTTAATTCATCTTCTGAAATCCGAAGCCGCTGCCATTGGAGCTAATGGCGTTATCTTAACGGACTTAAACGATGTGTCCTTTACGACCAGAAAGGTAACCTACGATGGAGTTCAGTCCGCTGCCATTGATGAAACCAGATTTCAGCGGAAGATAAAAGGCTATGCTGTAGCTGTGGAATAACGAATTGTCGGAACTCCTATTGTTAGCGCTGACGCGGCTTTTTGTTCGAGCTTACCAGCCAAAACGCAAGCACAAATATGCCGTAGCGCGCAGCACCAGTTGCTTTAAACCAGCATTTAGCCAGGTGGGAACTGCTGTTTTTGATGCAGCACGCGCATGATACGAATGTTTGAACCGTCAACCCAACAGGAAACGATCATGGAGATTTCCTGGATAATCAGTAATCTACCCGAAATGCCGTCATGCTGAACCGCCATCAGTGGTTGCTCAAGCAAATGTTCAACTTTAGATTCAATGAGTTCATCCGTTTTTTCAGCTGCTACCGGATTAAAGTCGTAAAGAAACTCAAAAATTTTCTCACGATCATTGAGGGAAGCTTCTTCCCAGAAAATCATCCGTGGACCCGGTTACGGATGTTCGCTTTACGCTCAGCCATGCGGGTTTTGGCCATGCCGTGTTCAACGAATACAGCTTGCCCGGCGTCGAGCTGCTCGAATGCCTGATTCACTTGTTCAGTGAGCCATGCATCGTGCGATACTGCTTTGCGTTGTTGCTCTGCCAACTGTTCCGTCAGTTCACGACAAGCATCGCTTAAGGTCCGGCCCTGGCTTTCAGCCATTTGTTGCGCCAAGCGCTTTGTTTCTTCGTCGACACGAAATTGAATTCTGGTATCCATGGTAAGCCCCTTGCTGTACACACAAATGTTAGCACTAGCGTTGTACTTGGGCAAACAGACAACTGCAAAAAACAACCACCGACCAGCACGGAACTTGTTATACTGCCATCTTGTCTATACAGCAATAAGTGACCCTGCAACGTACAAGTAGCGTAAAGTCACTACTACATACATAGACCCAATTTTGAGGCCAAGGAGGCCCTATGATTAAACGTAAAAAACCAGTACAACTGCGCAAACGGCGAATTGTGAACGTCAGCTCTACCCGTCGTCGTATCAACCGCAGTATTGAAACCTTAAAGATGCATCGCCGCCGCCGCAACTTCCAGGCACAAAGCAATGCCCTTCAATCCGGCTCACCAGCCTGCTGCGACGCCTGATCCGCAGCCTGCTGCCGGGCTGCTTTTTTTTCCTGCCTTCTTTTTTGAAAAAACGCCGATAGCTGGGCGCTGCACGCTTCTGCCAGCACACCGCCAGTTACCTCCAACTGATGATTGAGCTGTGGATGACGCACCAAATCCATCACGGAGCCAGCAGCACCGGTCTTGTAATCGCTGGCCCCAAACACCAGGCGCTTGATACGGCTATGTACCAGCATGCCAGCGCACATGCTGCAGGGCTCCAGCGTGACGTACAGGGTGGTATCGAGCAGCCGATAATTGCCAAGGGCAGTAGCCGCCTCACGCACGGCCTGCATTTCGGCATGGGCAGAAGGATCGCTTTGGCTGATCATCTGATTCCAGCCTTCACCCAGAATCTGTCCATCCTGCACCAGCACAGCCCCTACCGGCACCTCACCTTGTTGCTCGGCACGCTCAGCCAGCAGCATCGCATGCCGCATCCAGTCTTCGTCGGTCATCTTTGTTTACATTTTGCGGTGATTTTACGCTTTAGTTTATCATCAGCAGGTGGTAAAACAGACTAAAATATTGCGATATCGACGAACTTACACTAACGCAAAGTGTAGCAGGACATTGATTTTATTATATTTTCAGTTCTGGTATCTTTTTTGCTTTACTTGTAAGTATACAGATTCGTCGAATTAAACAACATGGAGCAACACAGATGGGACCTTTTGAAATTGCAGCCATTGCCATCATTGGCGGCCTGGCTTACTCGGCCTATGAAACCTACAGCAAAAACAAACACCGCACCAACAAAGCCGATGTACAAGCATTGGAAGACGAAATTAAGCGGCTGAAAGAGCGGGTCAGCACGTTAGAAAGCATTGTTACCGACAAATCCTACCAATTAAAAGAGCAAATCAACCGGCTATAACGCCGGTTTGCTGCGCTGGTAGCGGTTTAAAATGGTATCCAGTTCGGCAGCGAATGCTTTGCGATCGCTTTGACTTAAGCTGGCCGGCCCACCGGTA
Source organism: Alkalimonas cellulosilytica (assembly GCF_036325985.1). Lineage (NCBI taxonomy): Bacteria > Pseudomonadati > Pseudomonadota > Gammaproteobacteria > Alkalimonas > Alkalimonas cellulosilytica. The sequence goes on along the minus strand of NZ_JAUHLI010000014.1, from coordinate 35,748 downwards.
TGAATGCCGCTGCTGCGCATGGTGTCCATAAAATCACGCATGGTCAGCTTTTGCGCGATGGTGTCCTGCCGGTACAACTCGCCACGCGGATTCAGCGCCTGCCCCTGTTTTGCCAGCACTTCAGCGGCCAGTGGAATATCGCCGGTGATCACCAGATCGCCAGGCGAGACCCGCCGCACAATTTCATTGTCGGCCACATCAAAGCCCTGCTCTACCCGCAACGAACGAATATAAGGCGACGCCGGTACCCGCAGCGATTGATTGGCCACCAGCGTCAGCTGGATTTTGGTGCGCTCCGCCGCCCGGTACAAAATATCTTTAATGACCGCAGGGCAAGCGTCGGCATCGACCCAAATCTGCATGGTTACTCCTCGTTTAGGCACATCAGTGCTGGCTAATTTGACAGCACGGACTGGCTGATGCAGCATTTTAGCTCAATTTGCCTTGCTACAGGAAATCCAGGTGCCAAACCCATCGCTGGAGCAATTGTATCAACAACAGGCCCGGCAGGTTCTGGCCACCTTAATCCGCTTGCTTGGCGAGTTTGAGCTGGCCGAAGAAGCCACGCAGGAAGCATTTTATGCTGCTATGCAGCAATGGCCGACCGACGGCTGGCCGGATAACCCCGTGGCCTGGCTGATTACCACCGGCCGGCGCAAGGGCATCGACCAGATCCGCCGCCGCCAGACCGCCCGCCAGTTTGCCGCAGCCCAGCAGCCCTTGCTGGATGAAGCAGAGCCCAGGCTGGAAAGTAACGATATCCAGGACGACCAGTTGCGGCTGATGTTCACCTGCTGTCACCCGGCGTTATCTGCCGATGCCAGGCTGGCGTTAACCTTGCGGGAGCTGTGCGGCCTGACCACCGAGCAAGTGGCCGCGGCTTTGCTGCAACAACCAACCACCCTGGCGCAGCGGATTGTGCGGGCCAAGCAAAAAATCAAAACTGCCGCCATCCCGTATGAAATTCCAACCGCCAAAGAGCTGCCAGCCCGGCTGCAATCGGTGTTGCAGGTGATTTACCTGATTTTCAATGAAGGTTACTCCAGCAGCGGCGGCGATCAGCTGCTCGATAGCCGGCTGGCCGATGAAGCCATCCGGCTCGGCCGTCAGTTGGCTCAGTTGTTGCCAGAGCCGGAAGTCCATGGCCTGTTGGCACTGATGCTACTGCAACACGCCCGGCAGCATGCGCGGCAAGATAGCCATGGCGACTTGATCACGCTGGAGCAGCAGGATCGCTCGCTTTGGCTAGAGCCGCTGATCAGCGAAGGGGTGCATTGGTTGCAACTGGCTTTACGCCAAGCCCCGGCTGGCATCTATGGCTTGCAGGCAGCCATTGCAGCAGTGCATGCCGAGGCAAAAAGCTTTGCCAGCACCGACTGGCAACAAATTCAGGGACTGTACCAGCTACTGTATCAGCAATGGCCCTCCCCGGTGGTGGCGTTAAACCGGGCGGTCGCCATCGCCATGTGTCAGGGGCCTGAGGCTGGTCTGCGCGAACTCGATGCCCTGAGCAGCCACAAAGCCATCCAGAATTACCATCTGTACCATGCCGCCCAAGCCGACTTGTACCGCCGGGCTGGCCACATTGCGGCCGCCCGTAGCGCCTATCAGCGTGCCCTGGCTCTGGTGCAACAGGAACCTGAACGGCGCTTTTTGCAGCAACAACTCAAAACCCTGACGGACGAATAAATTTTTGCATCGCCTGTCGAAATCGATGGTATCGGCACGACTTAGGGGTAAGTCCACCACTTAACGCCTGACAGGAGTTGTTATGCACTACATCATTATCCGCAAAGCCGATGCCGCCACCGAGCGTGGCGAGCTGCCCTCCAATGACGTCTTAAGCGCCATGGCCAATTACAACAACCATCTGCTAAAAGCCGGCGTCTTTGTTTCCGGCCAGGGGCTGCGCCCCAGTAGCGAAGGCTGTCGTCTGCACATCCAGCCAGAGGATGTCGTGCTAAGCGACGGCCCCTTTACCGAAAGCAAGGAGCTGATCGCCGGTTTTACCGTAATTAAAGCCAATAGCCTGGAAGAAGCCCGGGCCTGGGCCAGCCAATGGCCAAAAGAAGACGCAGGTGCCCAACTGGAGGTGCGCCGCTTTTTCGAGCTCAGCGATTTTGAGCCTGGCAGCGGCCTGGCCAAGCATCAACAGATGGCAGCACAAATGGAGCGCCTGCCAGTAAGCATGGCCAGCTACTTAACCTTTCCCGGCACCTGCCGGGAGGCCATGCAGCGCTATGCCGAGCTGTTGGGTGGTGAAATCGAGCTGCTGATGCCGTTTAAAGACAGCCCGATGGCAGGCGATGTGCCTGCCGACTGGCAAGACAACATCATGCACGCCCGGCTCAACATCGGCGGCCGCATCCTGATGGGCTCGGATGCGCCCCCTGGCCAGTACCAGGCCCCCCAGGGGATCTCCGTTCAGCTGGAATTTGATACGGTAGCAAAAGCACAAACGCTGTTTCAGGCACTGGCACAAAACGGCCAGGTATTAATGCCATTCGGCCCGACCTTCTGGGCCAAAGGCTTTGGCATGCTGACCGATCGCTTTGGCATCGGCTGGATCATCAATTGCGACCAAGGAGACTAAGATGAACTATCTGGCACTGGTGTATTACCAGGAGCAACAAATCGAAGCCATGACCGAGCAGGAGTGGTATGACTTAAACCAAAAATGCATTCGCTGCGTGGAAGGGCTGACCCAAAGCGGCCACTTTATCGCCGGCCAGGCGCTGCAGCCGACCCGGCAGGCCACCACAGTGCGGGTGCGCGATGGTGAAACCCTGATCACCGATGGCCCTTTTGCCGAAACCAAAGAGCAACTGGCTGGCTTTTATTTGCTGCAAGCCCGGGATCTGAATGAAGCCATTCAACTGGCCAGCAAGATCCCACCGGCACAACTTGGCAGTGTGGAGATCCGACCCATCCGGCAACTGCCGCCCAAAGATGAAGGAGCTTTGTCATGAATTACGTAGATGGTTTTGCTGCCGCAATCCCTGCAGCCAATAAAGAACAATACATCCAACACGCCCGGGCGGCTGCCCAGGTGTTTAAAGAGCACGGTGCTTTGAGACTGGTGGAGTGCTGGGGCGATGATGTGCCGGAGGGGGAGCTGACATCTTTTCCCAAAGCCGTGCAATGCAAAGAGGACGAAGTAGTGGCCTTTTCCTGGATCCTCTGGCCATCGAAAGAAGTGCGCAACAGCGCCATGCCAAAAGTGATGGCCGACCCACGACTGCAACAAGACACCAACCCAATGCCTTTTGACGGCAAACGGCTGATTTACGGTGGCTTTCAAATGGTGGTGGATGAGTAATATGACCAGGCCAGCTTTAGCTGGCCTGCCCTAACCAGACTAGACCTTCACTTTATAACCGGTTTTAAAAATCCAGCCAATTACCAGCAAAAAGCTCAGCATAAACAGCAAAATCATGCTTAAACTGACAGCCACATTCACATCCGATACGCCGTAAAAACTCCAGCGAAAACCACTGACCAGATAGACCACCGGATTAAACAAGGTGACCTTCTGCCAGAACTCCGGCAACATGCTGATGGAATAAAAGGTGCCGCCTAAAAATGCCAGCGGGGTGACGATCATCAACGGCACCACCTGCAGCTTTTCAAAGCCATCGGCCAGCAAGCCAATAATAAAACCAAGCAAACTGAAGGTAATGCAGGTCAGCAGCAAAAACAGCAGCATCCAGCCTGGGTGCATAATGCTGTAATCCACAAAGAAGCGGGCGGTCAGCAAAATAATGCCACCCAGGATCATCGATTTAGTGGCCGCTGCTCCGACATAGCCGAGCACAATTTCCACCGCCGATACCGGCGCTGACAGCACTTCATAAATCGAGCCCGACCATTTGGGCATGTAAATACCAAACGAAGCGTTCGAGGTGCTTTCGGTCAGTACCGTCAGCATAATCAGGCCCGGAATAATAAAAGCGCCGTAACTGACCCCATCAATCGACACCATGGCCGAGCCAATGGCTGCGCCAAACACAATGAAATAGAGCGACGTCGAAAGCACCGGGGAGGCAATGCTTTGCAAAGGCGTACGCCAGGTGCGTGCCAGCTCGGATAAATAAATGGCTTTCACCGCATACCAGTTCATAGCGCTTCCTCCAGTAAACTGACAAAAATTTGTTCCAGCGTGCGTTGTTTGGTGTGGACATCCTTCAGTTCCAGCCGGGCCCGCTCAATGGCGCCGAGCATTTCGGTGACATGGTTGTGATCGCTGCCCCCATCGTAGGTGTAGGTCAGCATCAGGCCATCTTCCGATAAATCCAGCTGGTAGGCCGCCAGGCTATCGGGTACTTGCGGCAACGGCTGTTGCAGTTGCAGCATCAGCTGTTTTTGCCCAAGCCGGGTCATCAGCTGCTGTTTTTCTTCGACCAGCAGCACCTCGCCACGGCTGATAATGCCAATCCGATCGGCAATCTCTTCGGCTTCTTCAATGTAATGGGTAGTCAGAATAATGGTCACCCCCTGTTGGCGCAGCTGTTCTACCAAACGCCACATATCGCGCCGCAGCTCCACATCCACCCCAGCGGTTGGCTCATCCAGAAACAGCACCTCGGGCTCATGCGCCAGCGCCTTGGCAATCAACAAGCGCCGCTTCATACCACCGGACAGCTCCATCACCTTGCTGTCGCGTTTTTCCCACAGCGACAGTGACTGCAGCACCGATTGCAGATAGGCATCGTTGCGGGCTTTGCCGAACATGCCCCGGCTGAACACCACCGAATTCCAGACGGTTTCAAACATGCTGACTACCAGCTCCTGCGGCACCAGGCCAATCCGTTGCCGGCTTTGCCGGTAGTCTTTGATCACATCAAAACCCGCGACCCGCACCGAGCCGGAGCCTGGATTGACCAAACCACAAATAATGCTGATTAAAGTGGTTTTGCCAGCGCCATTCGGCCCCAGTAAAGCCAGGATTTCTCCCTGTTTGATCTGCAGATTTACGTCTTTTAGTGCTTGATGGCCAGATTTATAGGCCTTATTGAGGTTCTCTACCTCGACAATGTAGTGACTCACGCTGCTTCCTTTTTCGTCATGGTGGATGGTATTTACTCAGTCGTTTGGACGCTAAGCCAATCGACAAGGGTGGCGAATGGCTTAGCACCGCACTGTAAAACCTCAAGTTAACTTAAGGTCAAGCACTTTTACTGTTTGAAGAACTGCGCTTAGATAATTCAGCGGCAATACTGGTACGAGCACTAACAGCAATACGCCTTTCGCTCGCGACGAGTGCAATAACTTAGCATAGGTGTAAAAGGTACAGTGTTACGGCTTGTTACCCAATTGCAAGCTTTTCCAACGCTGCAAAATACGGGGCGGCAGCCAGTACCAGCTGAGTAGCAGCAACAAGAAAAACAGCGTGTAGCCCAGAGTAAAAACCCAGGCGGGTGCATCGTAGTAAATCAGGTTGGAGACCCAGTACTCGATGAAGGAAACATCAAAACCGTCCTGTCCGGCTGCCCGGCGCAGATCAACTTCCCAGTAGGTCAGCGGGCAATAACGGCCGCGCAGGCTTTGCACCAGCACTACGGTCACCACCGCCAGTTGCGTCAGGCGGAAAGTACTATTGTGCACCCAGTGCCAGCCACGCCAACCGCCGATCAAAGTCAGCAGCAAGCCGCCCAGCACAAAGAGCACGATCAAACCGTGCACCACCAGGACAATATCTGCCAGCAAGGCCGGGGCTGGCACCCGTTCATACCAAGGGTTCATCGGATAAAGTGTATCACAACAGTACTAAAATCCGTCCGAAGCCAACACAGCTGCGACCAGTGTCGGCTAAGCACAGTCTCTGTGCTAGTATACTTGGCGATGCAAAATAATACCTATACCAAGATCAACCAAGGAGACAAACCTGTGAGAAAACTAGGTATCCTGCTGCTGTGCTGGTTATTGCCGCTGTCGGCAGTACTGGCAGAGCAAAAACTACTCAGTGCCGAGCTCATCTGGGAGCTGAAGCGAATTGGCGCCCCGGTGATTTCACCCAAGGGTGAGCACATCGTTGCGCCAGTGACCAGTTTTGATGTACCGGCCGATCAGGGCAGCACCCAACTGTGGTGGTTCGCTGCTGATGGCTCCAGCAAACGGCCAATTACTGCCGAAGGCATGCGTGTTAGCGAAGCGACCTTTTCACCGGATGGCAGCACCCTGGCCTTTATCAGCCAGCGTCACAAAGACGATGCCGGCCAGATTTACCTGCTGCCGATGAATCGTCCGGGTGAAGCCCAGCGCTTAACTGAAGTACCAACTGGTGTCTATGGCATCAAATGGGTCGGCCAGCATCTGTATTTCATCAGCCGGGTGTTTCCTGGACAAAGCTGGGACGAAATAAGCGCTCAACTTAAAGCCGATAAGGACAATAAAACCTCGGCCCGTCAGTGGAATGCGCTGCCTTACTCGCACTTTGACCACTGGCTGGATGAGCGCCGCCAGGCCCATGTTTTTCGTATTCCGGCCGCCGGTGGCGAAGTCGAAGCCATTACCCAGCCGCTGGGTTTGGAGTTACCGCGCTCCAGCCAGGGCTCGGGCAGCTACGACATTGACCCATCTGAGCGCTACATCGCCTTTAACGCCAACGGCTGGGACAATCAGGTCGATGCCAAAATCGATATTTTCCTGGCCCGGATTGGCGGCAGCGAAGCCGAAAACCTGACCGCTGGCAACGAAGCACCGGATGCCAACCCACAGTTTAGCCCGGATGGCAAAACCCTGGCCTTTACCCGCCAGCGCATTCACGGTTTTTATGCCGATACCGCCAACCTGGTGTTGCTGGATCTGGCCCGTCGCAATGAGCGCGAAATTACCACCAACTGGGATCGCTCGGTATCCAACTTCAGCTGGACCCACGACAGCCGTGGCTTCTATGCCGCCATTGATGATGCCGGTACCTCGCGGATTTATCATATCGATGCCCGCAATGGCAATGTCCGCGCTGTGACCGCTGCCACCAACTTTGGTCGTCCGGCCATCGCCAGCAATGGCACCTTGGTGGCTACCAACGAAAGCTTCCTGTACCCGGCACGCCTGGTGCGGATCAACCCACGCAACGGCAACCTGACCCGACTGGACAGCTTTAACGATGAGGTGCTGGCCGATGTCGATCTGGGCACCTATGAGTCCGTGACTTACCAGGGCCACAACGGTCAGGACATTCAAATGTGGGTGCATTACCCGCCTGGTTTTGACCGCAGCAAAAAATACCCGCTGTTTTTGCTGATCCACGGTGGCCCGCACAACGCCATTACCGATGGTTTCCATTACCGCTGGAATGCCCAGACGTTCTCTTCCTGGGGCTATGTTACCGCCTGGCCTAACTTCCACGGCTCCAGCGGCTTTGGCCAGGACTTTGCTGACAGCATCAACCCGGATTGGAAAACAGCCCCACTGTACGATGTACTGCGTGCCGCCGACTGGTTCAAAGAAAAAGACTGGATCGACAACGAGCGCATGGTGGCCGGTGGCGCCAGCTACGGCGGTTACTTAAGCTCCATCATTCTGGGCCAGGAGCATCCGTTTAACGCGCTGCTGATCCATGCGGCGGTGTACAATATGTACTCGCAGATGTCGGCCGACTTTGCCGTGCACTCCACCCGTTTCGGCAATTACTGGGACAACCCGGAGATTTACAAGTCCATTTCACCGCACTACTTTGCCGGTAACTTCAATACCCCGACCCTGGTGATCCACGGTCAGCTTGACTACCGGGTGCCGGTTGGTCAGGGCTTTGAGTTGTTCCGTACCCTGCAAAGCCGTGGCGTCGAGTCGCGGATGATCTACTTCCCGGATGAAAACCACTGGATCTTAAAGCCAAACAACTCTATTTATTGGTACAATCAGGTCAAAGACTGGATGACGCGTTTTGCCGAGCCAGGCCCGCGCTAATGTGCCCTGAATCGTAACAAAGGCGGCCTGGTGCCGCCTTTTTTTATCTGGACAGAGTTTAAAACCATGCAGCTAAAAACCATTCATAAAGAGCGCTACCGCAACCGTTTAAACCGCATTATCATCGCCAGTATCCTGGCATTGGCCGGCATTAGTCTGGGCAGCTCTACGCTGCTGATCCAGCTGTTTTCAGCGCCTGGTGCGGGTAATTTTTGGCTGAATTTCACCGGGGTCGTGCTGGGCTGTTTGGTGGTCGGTACTGCGTTAAAACGGCTGAAAAGCCACCCGTACTTTTTTGAAGTGGCCTACATCTGGGATTTGAAGCACGAGCTGAATCTGATCCAACGCAAACTCAAAGCCATTCAAATCGCGGCTGACCGGCTGGAGCCTGAGGCCCTGACCATCCTGGCCTTTAGCTATGCTGGCTCACGACTGATCTGGCAACTCGATGACAATACCCTGGTGTTGTCGGAACTGAATAAAGCCGACAATGCGCTGCAACAAAAAATTGCCGATGCCGGTCTTCGCATCAGCGCCGAAGATTATCGACGCCAGTTGTTGGAAAAATTTTAAGGCGATCCGGTATTACTGAAAGGTTTTCAGATACAACTGCTCCACCTCGGCCCGGGCCCAGGGGGTTTTGCGTAAAAACTTTAAGCTGGATTTTACCGAAGGATCATTCTTAAAGCAGTTGACCCGGATTACATTGGCCAACTGCGCCCAACCATAGTGCTCAACCAACGCGACCAGGATTTTCTCTAATGTGAGGCCATGCAAAGGGTTGTTGACTTGCTCTTTACTCATTCGGCTGCACCTGTGGTTTTGAATGCATCTATGGTACCGCAAGCAGGTTGTAACCGCTATTCGCAAAACCAGGCTTCACACAACCACTAGTCGATGGCTTGTTCGAGCAGCTGGATGGCCTTGCCGTAGCGGGGATGCTCCGGCGCTAATTGAGCGGTAAGCGCTGCAACCCGAAGCGCTTCATCCACTTGCCCAAGCCGCAGCAAAGCCCAACTCAGGTTGAAATAGTAGGCCGCTTCGCCTGGCGCCAACTCGGTTGCACGATAATAATGCGCTTTGGCGGCGGCAAAGTCGTGCTGCTGATAGGCAATATTGCCAAGGCCAAAAGCACTGGTCGCTTGCTCGGGCCAACGCCGCTCAGCGACGACATACCCCTCAGCGGCTAAAGACCAGCGTTGTTGTTGCTCCACAGCTGCCACTGCCTGCAAATACCGCAATGGCTCTGCCGTCGCAGGTAATTGCCCGGATGCCGGCACCACCATGGCCCAATAGTTGGCCAGTTGCCAACTGCGCTCAAACTGACGCAATGACATACTTTGCCGGTAGCGGCTACCAGAGCGCAGCAGCAGTTGCTGGCGCTTCGGATCAAAGCCAATTACCACCGCATAATGCCAACGCGGCCAACGTGCCAGGCCCAGGTTTTGCAGTACCAGTACCGGATGCCCCGCTGCCAGTTCAGCCAGCAGATCGGTAAGTTGGGGGGCAAGTACATAAGGGATCCGTTCAGCCCGGCGACTGGCGGCTAACAGCTCAGCCTGCAGGCTACCCTGACGCTCCGGTAAATACACCTGTTCGGCCAGCTGATCAGGATGAGCCGTTTCCACACCACTTACCTGCAGCACCGTTGCCAAAGCAGCGGGACCACACTGGTATCTTAATTGCGGATAGAAAGGAGTGTCAGTCAGCTCAATGTAAGCCAGCTCTGTAGCCGGCAGCTGCTGATACTGATACAGCCGGCCCGAATGACTGCAGGCCGTCGATACCAGCATCATCGCCACCAGCAACATGCAGCGCTGACTACGCCATGCAGACATCACAATCATTGCAGCCATGCGTTGCCAACAGCAACGGTGTTGCCCAGAGTGAACCTGCCCCCTTTGCGGCTGGCTGATTAACGGAAAAATACCAGCCAGATAATAATCCCGATTAAAATGACCGTGGTACTGATGCTGATCCCGGCACCAGCCGGTAGCTCATTGATGCTGGCAGTTAACTCCCGCACTTCTTCGTCGGTTAACGCAGCAACCCGCAGTAAGGCTTCATCTGGATCCACCCCATACTGCACCAGCAACTCCCGCACATCGTCGCGCTGCAACTGCTCGGTCAACTGCGCCCGATCCCAGCCGGATTGCTTTTCTTGCACAAACTCATGGGTACTAACAATATCCGCTTGCGCCACTGGTATCAGCGCCGGTTGCAGTAAAACAGCGCCAGTCAGAGATAGTGTAAATACTAAGGTTTTCGTCATGGTAGTGCTCCGGTTAATGAACCTATTGACCTTAGACCAAAACCATAGGATTTTCCATAAAGGAATTAATAATCATTGCATTAGCGTCTTAAAGTGCTTACTGAAACGCTCGCATTGCTGCGTTTGATCAATCACCTTCCATGCTTTTCAGCGAACCCGATACCCCACCGATGACACCACATCATCACCACGACAGGTCGTTCTTTGCTGAAGTTGCTCAGGCGAGCAATTGCCCCGCCCAGTTTCCAGACAAAACTCAAAGCGTGTTTCAAACCAAGTCGGCTCTGCTACCCGATCTGCGCCCAGGCTTTGCCAGTTCCAGCGCGGCACCACGGCAGCGGACTCGTTGGCAAAATGACGGCTAGTGGCATCAAGCACTTCGACTTGCTCGACCAATAAGCTCGGGGTCAGCAAGTAGCGCACCGTTGCACAGCCCTCACGACCGGCTCTTGCTTCTTCTACAGGGTAACGCGGAGCAAATCGCTGAAACTCATTCGCTACTTGTGGGCCACTGGCTGATGCTGCTTCAGGGGTATCATTGCTGCTGCAGCCAAACAGCAGCAACATTCCTGCACAGAGTAACAATAGTCGCATTAGTTTTCCTTCAATAGCATAAACAATAACTTTAAAAAATAGTAATCAATAAAAAATCAAATCACAATGTTCTGTTTATTTTTTCCATAAAAAATGCCCACCCATGGTGAGCATTTCTGTTTAAAAGCACGGTTAGCGAATGATTAAGGCATCGCCCTCGGCATCAATCTGCACTGTGCTGCCTGGCACAATGTCACCTCTTAACAGCGCTTGTGCCAATGGGTTTTCCAGATGCTGCTGGATAGCCCGCTTCAGTGGCCGGGCACCAAATACCGGGTCAAACCCGACAGCCGCCAACGTATCCAGCGCCGCTTCGCTGACCTCCAGCTGATAATCACGCTCTTGCAAACGCTGCCGCAGCCGCGCCAATTGAATGCCGGCAATGGCTTTGATTTGCTCGTGCCCCAGCGGATGGAACACCACGGTTTCATCCACCCGGTTTAAAAACTCTGGCCTGAAGTGCTTGCCAAGCACATCCATCAGCATGGTTTTCATTTCCTGATAGCTCGACTCACTGCTGTACTGCTGGATCAGATCCGAACCTAAGTTCGACGTCATGATGATGACGCTGTTTTTAAAGTCCACCGTCCGGCCCTGACCATCGGTCAGCCGTCCATCGTCCAGTACCTGTAGCAGAATGTTAAACACATCCGGGTGGGCTTTTTCTACTTCATCCAGCAAAATGACTGAGTAAGGTCTGCGCCGCACCGCTTCGGTCAGATAGCCGCCTTCCTCATAGCCGACATAGCCAGGAGGCGCACCAACCAGGCGCGATACCGCGTGTTTTTCCATAAACTCGGACATATCTATCCGCACCATCGCATCCGGGCTATCAAACAAGAAGGTCGCCAAGGCTTTGGTCAGCTCGGTTTTACCCACCCCGGTTGGCCCTAAAAACAGGAAAGAGCCAATCGGCCGGTTTGGATCGGACAAGCCCGCACGCGAACGGCGAATGGCATTGGCCACCGCCACCACAGCTTCTTGTTGCCCCACCACGGTGCGGCGCAAGGCTTCTTCCATCTGCAACAACTTGTCGCGCTCCCCTTCCAGCATCTTGCTGACCGGGATGCCGGTGGCTTTGGACAAGACATCGGCAATTTCCTGCTCAGTGACCCGGTTCCGCAGTAATTGCATGTCCTGCATCTCGGCCTGACTGGCCAGATCCAACTGCTTTTCCAGTGCCGGAATACGGCCATACTGCAGCTCGGACATGCGCTGCAAATCACCGGCCCGGCGGGCCACTTCCATATCCAGCCGCACTTGCTCCAGTTCAGCCTTGATGGTTTGGGTGCCCTGCAAGGCCGCTTTTTCCGATGACCAGATCTCATCCAGATCTTTGTACTCTTGCTCCAGCAAAGCAATTTGCTCCTGAATGACATCACGGCGTTTTTTGCTGCTGTCATCCACTTCTTTGCTCAGTGCATTGTCTTCCAGCTTTAACTGAATAATGCGCCGCTCCAGTCGATCCATTTCCTCCGGCTTGGAGTCCATCTGCATCCGGATGCTGGATGCGGCTTCATCAATCAAATCAATGGCTTTATCCGGCAACTGGCGATCATTGACGTAGCGGTGCGACAAAGTAGCCGCGGCTACAATGGCCGGATCGGTAATTTCCACCGCATGGTGCAGCTCGTAACGCTCTTTTAAGCCGCGCAAAATGGCAATGGTATCTTCTACTGTTGGCTCTTCCACCAGTACTTTTTGAAAACGGCGCTCCAGCGCAGCATCTTTTTCAATGTATTTGCGGTATTCATCCAAAGTGGTGGCGCCCAGACAGTGCAGCTCCCCCCGCGCCAGCGCAGGCTTTAACATATTGCCGGCATCCATGGCGCCATCGGCTTTGCCGGCACCGACCATGGTATGAATTTCATCGATAAACAAAATGACCTGGCCTTCTTCTTTCGCCAGTTCATTCAGCACGGCTTTGAGCCGCTCTTCAAATTCACCCCGGTACTTGGCACCAGCCAGCAAAGCGCCCAGGTCCAGCGCCAGCACCCGTTTATCCTGCAAACCTGCCGGCACTTCTTTGTTGATAATACGCAGCGCCAGCCCTTCCACGATGGCGGTTTTACCAACGCCAGGCTCACCAATCAGCACCGGGTTGTTTTTGGTGCGGCGTTGCAGCACCTGAATGCAGCGGCGGATCTCTTCATCCCGGCCAATCACCGGATCCAGTTTGCCGGCTTCAGCCCGGGCCGTTAAATCGACGGTGTATTTGCTCAGTGCCTGTCGGGTATCTTCGGCATTGGGATCATCCACTTGCTGACCATCCCGCATCTGATCAATGGCTTTGCCAAGCGCCTCTTTGGTCACCCCTTGCTCACGCAGGATCTGGCCCAAAGCGCCCTTGTCTTCGGTGGCAGCCAGCACAAACAATTCGCTGGAGATGTACTGATCTTTGCGCTTTTGCGCCAGCTTATCGCACATATTCAGCAAGCTGCCCATGGCAGCGGATAACTGCACATCACCGCCGGTGCCTTCCACCGTGGGCAAGCGCTCTATCGCCTGCGTTACTTTCAGCCGCAGTTCGTTAAAATTAATGCCAAGCTTGTTCAGCAGCTCGCGCACGGTGCTGCCATCCTGGTTCAGCAGCGCATGCATCAAATGCACCGGCTCAATAAACTGATGATCGCGGCCAAGTGCCAGCGACTGCGCATCGGCAATGGCCTGTTGGAACTTGCTGGTCAGACGATCTAATCGCATGATGTTCTCCACTCAAAACTGTAACAAAAGTTATAGCTTATATTGGGAGCCACCGGACAGTTTTCAAGCAGCAAGTGTCAAATAATTGACTAGGATCAAAGTTAGGGCTGCAACCAAATGCAGCTAGCCATGCGGCCAGTCTGGCCATCGCGGCGGTAGGAGTAAAACAATTCGTCTTGCGTAAAGGTGCAATAGTTGCCGCCATAAATCGCCTGCACCCCGGCACGCTGCAAACGCAGCCGGGCCAGTTGGTACAAATCCGCCAGCCATTTGTGTTCGCTTTGCTGCACAAAGGCCGCTGCGGCCTGTGGATCGGTGGTAGTAAATTGCTGTACCACCTCGCTGCCTACCTCAAAGGCCGAAGGCCCAATGGCTGGTCCAAGCCAGGCCATGATCTCAGCGTCAGCAGCAAACTTTGCTAAGGTATTCTCCAGTACCCCAGCAGCGAGACCTCGCCAGCCGGCGTGAGCTGCCGCCACCTGCCGGCCACGAACATCGCAGAACAGCACCGGCAGGCAATCGGCGGTCATCACCGCACACACCTGGCCTGGTTGATCACTAAAAACCGCATCGGCAGTCACCGGTTCCGGACCGCTAAGGGGTAATGTCGCGACTTCGATTCCATGCACCTGCTCCAGCCAAAGCGGCGTCTTAGGCATAGCAGCAGCCTCTACCAACAACTGGCGGTTGCTAGCGACCGCCGTTGGCTGATCGCCGACATGAGCACCGAGATTCAAACCGGCATAAGGCCCCAGCGAAACACCCCCTAACCGGGTGCTGCAGATGGCTTGCACCACAGCAGGAGCTGGCCAATCCGGCTGAATCAGTGGCAGCTCAGGCATCGTCCATGCCATGTTCTTGTGTATCAGCCCGCAAGGTTTCAACCAATAAACGCATATCCTCCGGGATCGGCGCTTGCCATTCCATGGTTTCACCGCTGATAGGATGATCCAACTTTAGTAAAGCGGCGTGCAGTGCCTGGCGTCTGAAATCGCGCAGTACCTGACGGAACTGCTCCGAAGCGCCCCGTGGCGGACGGGGCCGGCCGCCATAAACGGGATCACCAATCAACGGATGATGCAAGGACTGCATATGCACCCGGATCTGGTGGGTACGGCCAGTTTCTAACCGCAGCCGCAACCGGGTATGGGCCCGAAAACGCTCCATCACCCGGTAATGGGTGACAGCCGGTTTGCCCGCTGAGTCTATCGCCATCAGGGTTCGCTGGGTTTGATGGCGCCCGATCGGTGCATCCACAGTGCCACCACCAGTTAAAGTACCGTGACAGACGGCTTCGTACTCACGGGTGATCAAACGTTGCTGCATGGCTGAAACCAAAGCCGTTTGTGCCGGTACTGTTTTGGCCACCACCATCACGCCAGAGGTATCTTTATCCAGCCGGTGAATAATGCCCGCCCGTGGCACTTCCGCGATATCCGGTACATGGTGCAGCAAGGCGTTGAGTAAGGTACCGGCCTGATTGCCCGCCCCCGGGTGCACCACCAAACCGGCCGGTTTGTTGATCACCAGGATATCGTCGTCTTCGTACAGGATGGTTAAGGCGATGGCTTCGGCTTCGTGCTGCACCTCTTCCTGCAGCTCGGCATCCACGGTCAGTTGCTCGCCGCCCAGCAGTTTATGCCGAGGTTTGCTTTCCACAACACCATCAATCTGTACCTGACCGGCCTGGATCCAGTTTTTTATCCGCGAACGGGAATAATCAGGGAACAATTCGGCCAGCACCTGATCTAACCGCTTACCGTAAAGATGGTCAGGCACGATTTCTGTCAATTTGATCTGTTTTGTCATAGCGGAAGCAGGTATCCTGTGTGCATTCCCGAAGGCTCTGGGTTAGAATCGGGTTTCTCTTGGAGCGTATTTTAACGGTTTTACCACCAACTGGACAGCCAAAGGCTGACGGAGATATGAATTTAACCATGAATAGCAAGTTTTCTACCATCCTCTGGGTGATTTTACTGGCACTGACGCTAAGCGCCTGTGCCGGCAAACGCAAGCAAGAACCAGTGTCTGTCACACAAAATGCCCAGGCTATGTATGCCGAGGCCAAGCGCGTACTGGACTCAGGCCTCTATAATCGTGCTATTGAGTTGCTGCAGGCTGTTGAAAACCGCTATCCTTTCGGCCCTTTAGCGCGTCAGGTACAGTTGGATATCATCTATGCCTATTACCGGGCGAACAACCTACCTCAGGCCATTGCCAACATTGATCGTTTTATCCGGTTGAATCCAAACCACCCGGATTTAGATTATGTCTATTACATGCGTGGCCTTGCCAATCTGAAAGCGGATGAAAATGCCTTCCAGTCGTTCTTTGGTATTGACCAGGCCGACCGTGATCTGGCCAGCACCCGTCAGGCGTTTGATGATTTCCGCATCCTGATCACCAGTTATCCGGACAGCAAGTACAGTGCGGATGCCCGCATCCGCATGCAGCATATCCGCGAAACCCTGGCCCGCCATGAGCTGTTGGTGGCCGATTACTACATGCGTCGTGGTGCTTATTTGGCTGCCGCCAACCGTGGCAAGTACATTGTGGAGTTTTTCCGTGAATCGCCGCAGGTAGAGCAGGCACTGGAACTGATGGTACAAGGCTACGATAAGTTAGGCTTAGAGAAGCTGCGTGATGATGCCTATGAGGTATTAAAACTCAACTTCCCCAACAACAGAACCCGGATAGGCTCTTAAGGCCTTCTCCTTGAAAATACCGCCGGTTGGCGGTATTTTTTTGCTTAATCCAAGGCTTCCAGCGCTTCTGATAACCGGCCAATACCGGTCACCTGCATGCCTTCAATCGGCTCTTTCGGGCAGTTAGCTTTGGGCACAATCGCCCGTTTAAAGCCGTGCTTGGCGGCTTCGCGCAATCGCTCCTGACCGCTGGGTACCGGCCGGATCTCACCGGATAATCCGACTTCACCAAACACCACCAGATCAGGTGGCAAAGGCTTATTACGAAAGCTGGACACCAGCGCCAGCAAGGTAGCTAAATCGGCACTGGTTTCCTGCACCCGGATGCCGCCTACCACATTGACAAACACATCCTGATCGGCCATCTGCAAACCGGCATGACGGTGCATCACTGCCAATAGCATAGCAATGCGGTTTTGCTCCATCCCCACCGTTACCCGCCGCGGGTTATTCAGTGGCGAGTGATCGACCAAGCCCTGAATTTCTACCAGCAAAGGCCGGGTTCCTTCCCACAGCACCATCACGATGCTGCCAGACTGCACATCTTCAGTTCGGCTCAGGAAAATAGCGGATGGGTTTTTGACTTCTTTCATGCCCTGGCCGGTCATGGCAAAAACTCCCAGTTCATTGACGGCACCAAAGCGGTTCTTGTTGCCGCGCAAGGTACGGTAACGGCTGTCCGCATCGCCATCGAGCAAAATGGAGCAATCAATGCAATGCTCCAACACTTTGGGACCTGCCAGGCTGCCGTCTTTGGTGACATGCCCCACCATAATCACCGCGATGTTGTGCTGTTTGGCAAAACGGGTCAGGTAAGCAGCACTTTCGCGCACCTGCGACACACTGCCCGGCGCCGACTGAATGTCAGCCATCTGCATCACCTGAATGGAGTCAATCACCATCAACCGGGGCTTTTCCTGCTGCGCCAGGTGGCAAATGGTTTCCACATTGGTTTCCGCCAGCATCCGCAGTTTGCCGGTTGGCAAACCCAGCCGGTTCGCTCGCAGTGCTACCTGTTGCAAGGACTCCTCACCCGTCACATAAAGCGCATTGCCCTGCTCAGCCAGACCACACATCATTTGCAACAGCAAGGTACTTTTACCAGCACCAGGGCTGCCGCCTATCAAGACCGCAGAGCCCGGCACGATGCCACCACCCAGCACCCGATCCAGCTCAGTGAACCCAGAGCTAAAGCGCGGTACATCCTGCAAATCCACTTCATCAAGTCGCAACACCTTCGCTGCCGCAGCACCGGCATAACCACCAAAACGGCTGTTTTTATCTTTCGCCGGGCCTAACCGAACCTCAGTAATGGTATTCCAGGCACCGCATTCACTGCACTGCCCCTGCCAACGCATAAAGTCGGCACCACAATCGTTACAAACATAAGCCGTTTTATTTTTTGCCATGAAATTCCTCAACGGGTAGGGGTCGTGCCAAAGGCAATGCATTTATGGGTATAGATATTGCATTATTTACCGGACTATTGAAAATAATGCCACAACCACGTAGCGTACAGTCATTCTACCGGCAGTTGCACGGTATTTTGACGCTGAATTCAGTGAGATTATGACAGCCCCTGACTTGCAAGAACACCTTAGCATCATAGAGCGCTTGAAAAGCTCAGTACAGACCTCTGATTTTGATCAGATGTTTACTGTGCTCACCAGTGAGCTGCCTAAATCCAAGCAATTTTTGCTGAAGATGGAGCTGAAACGGCTGTCCCAGCCCTGTGATTTCTTTATTGACCTGCGTGGCCATGTCGATGGCGATGTTCGCCCTTACGAGTATCAGGGTAAAACGCACTACATGGATGACAAAGCCATCGAAGTGTTTGAACAGGGCATCAGCGACTACGGCCGCTTTACTCTGGGTGTTTACGAAGATGTGATGAACACCGACAACAACTATCGGGTGATGCACCGCAAGGAAACTGAGGCCAGAATTCGTCAGGCACTCACTAATGGTCCGCAAACCGAACCAGAGCCCACTGAAGAGGTGATGACCAAACACCAGGCCCGGCTGGTGCAGTTTGGCAGTTACATCAACCGCAGTGAAGAGCGGATGAACTACAGCATTACCGTAGAGATAGTGCTGGAAAATGGCAAAATGTACAGCGCCCAGACCACCGATATCTCAGTACAAGGCTGCAAACTGAAACTGGCCCGCCAGATTAAACTGGCTGAGAACACTGAGATTGGGGTGTTTTTCCGCGAGCTGGAGCAAGAGTACACGCTAGATCGCAACAACCCCATCCGCTATCAGATTGTTGAAGTCAGCCCGCTCGATCAAAAGACTCAGCAATTACGCCTGAAACGACTGGAACTAAGTAATCAGCAGGAACAGGAATTTAGCAGCTTTATTGACCGCTTTATCCGCGGCAATAAACGACGCTACAAACTCAACCTGGACAATGCGCTCGATGCCGTCATTGTTAAGGGGTACGAACAATTTTATGTGCCCAGAACCAGCAGCCTGCCGGTGTTTATTGCCGTGCAGCAAGGCAAATCGCACCCGCAATGCGCGTTAACCACAGAGAACAACCGAGCCAGCTTTCATTACTTTCAGGATGAACTGCAACGCTCGGTATTGCCACAGATCCTCAGTGCTAAGCGCCTCAAGCAACTGTTGCAATTACCCGAGGGCAAACGACAGACTTTGTTGTTCTGTTTTACCCATGCCGCCAAAGGCAAGCTGTATTTTTACAGCGCAACCCAGCAAGAGCTGACTGCGGAACCAGGGCTGATGCACTTGTTTCTTGGTTTTGGCGCCAGCAAGAAAAGCTGGAAAGTTTTTCAGCTTAGTTTTTTAACCACATCGGCCGAGTACAGCCAGTTGCACTTTCAGGTACCTGGGGATGCGGCCACAGCTGGCAAACCCAAAAACACCAATTTGTTGGATGCTTACCTAAAACCCCTGCGTTTTATTGTCAGTCTGACCGATCTCAGTACCGAACCAAGCACGTCCTGGTATCAACAGCTCAGTTACGACAAAAATGCTGTGCGATCGTTGAACCAGTTTGCCCATGCCAAGTTAAACCAACTACCATTCTGTGAAGCTATCCCAGTCAAGTATGTGAACTTACGCTCGGAAGACCGTTATTTGTATAAAACCACGGTACAGCTATTCAACGCCAAAGAAGAGGCACTACCCGCAGCCTTTAGCCGGGATTTTTCTCCCAATGGCATGCAGGTGGAAATGCAGTTACCAGCACAGATCAAGCGCGGTGATATTATTCGGCTGAATCTGCCGGATCTGCAAAAGATCAGCAATAAATACCAACTCAGTCAGTTGGCGTATGAGGTCATGGCCGTCAGTAAAAGTGGCACCATCATGAACCTGAAAGTGCTGGAGAATGATGACGAGCATCAGGGCAAAGCATTTTTCCAGTTGCTGATCCAAAACAATCGCAGCAAATTAACCGTAGCCGAAGAGCAAGTGAAGCACCCTGGGCTGGCACCTGCTCTGCGCAATATGTTGATCAAAGCGTTGGATAACTTTCCGTTTTATTTGCATCGCAAAGGCATTCGCTACGAAATGAAAGCGGTGGCTCAGGGTGGCCTGCCGACCAGTTTGCATCAACTATTGGCGCAACTACCAGCCAGCCCGGAGCATCTGAATATTGAGCCCCTGATTAAACACAGTGCCGTTAATCTCACCTTTGCCAGTCAACTGAAGCAAATGAAACGTCAGGATCCCCCGCAATGTTACGAGCTCTATCTGAAAGTGCAACCACAGCAACAAGGCGAACCGGAGCTGAGCTGCCACTACGATTATGAGTACCAAACTGAACCTGAGAAGAAAGCTTTTATTGAGCGGCTTATCAACGAACAAGCCGCGGTGTTTTGTTACCGCATCTGGCTGTCGCGCACTGGCCGCCCCGACAGTGACTTTATCGCTCAGGAGCTTAGCTACATCAGCCAGTACGCTATTCATAAAGCCAAGCTGTTGGAAGAAGAGCTGTGGAGTGTCGTCGGCGTGGGTGAGCTGCTGGATATCACGGAAGAACTGCTGCTACGGTTGGATATTCCACAATCACAACGCCAGCAACAAAGTACGCTGCGTGACAGTTTACTCACCCCACGGTAAGCGAGCGTAACCAGTTCGCTAACTGAGGGAAATGATCCTGCACTGCCAGCGGGTGAGTCAGCATGCTGATGTGGTCGTAATCCGTCAAAGCACCGCTTGCTTTGCCCAGATGTGTGTACTTTGCCTGCTGCTGGCAGGCTTCCGCGATAAACGCCTGCACATCCTGCGGATGGCCCAGCACCCGGTCTTTTTCCGCCACAAAATGCCACAGATGCGGCCACTCTATCTGCTTCGCAGCAGCCGCATAATCGAAACCATCGCTGCAATCAACAAACCCATCTTGCTCTATCCAGGCAATGCAATCCTGCAAAAATTGTCTTGGCTCATCATCCGCCCCAAGCCGTAAGCGCTTCGCCGGAAAATAGCCATGTTTAGCGGCCAACCAGGGGCCAAGCCGGTTCCAGATCAAGTCCACTTTAAAACGCTTCTCCAGACTTTGCACCCGGATGCGGCGCTTGCTACCAAAACAGACTTTGGAGCTCACCAACGACAACAGCTCCGGATGGCGGCACAAGCTGGCAGCGGCCAAAACACCGCCCCAGGAATGCGCAATCAGATGGATTTTTTGCTGGTGCGCTCGCTGCAGATGCCGGATCAGGGCAGGAATATCCTGACAGATCAACTGCTGCTGACTGTGATCAAAACCACTGGAACTGTGCGGCAACGAGCGGCCCCGGCCGGCAAAGTCAGCGCAATACACCGCAAAACCCTGATCGGCCAGATAACAACCCAGGCCTTTGCCAGAGGCGCTGTAAAAAATCCGGCTATTCTCAATAGCGCCGTGCAACATCAATACCACACCATGCGGCTGATGCAGCGGCAATAAACGGCGAATATGCAGCTGGTACTGCTGCACCGGTAAAAAGTACGAATGCTGCTGGTGTTTCATCTGGCCTGTTAATCCAGTAAATACAATAGCTGCAGTAAAGAGCCATGGCGAATCGCCGCACTGGCTTTCGCCTGCACCAGTGGCTTGGCATGAAATGCCACGCCAAGGCCTGCCGCTGCCAGCATCGGCAAGTCATTGGCGCCATCACCAATGGCCACCGTTTGGTGTTTTGCCAGATGATACTGACTGGCCAGCTGCTGCAGTACCTCGGCTTTGGTACTGGCATCCACTATCGGGCCTTGCACCTCACCGGTCAGCTTGCCATCCGCTATCGCCAGCTCATTGGCAAAGGTCGCCGACAAGCCCAGTTGCTGCTCCAGCGCCTTAGTAAAATAAGTGAAACCACCCGATGCGATGGCCACATGCCAGTTGTAACGCTTGAGCTGCGCAACCAGTTCGCTCAGTCCTGGCATCAGCGGCAGCTCTGCCAACACCTCAACCAAAATAGCCGCATCGGCGCCTTTCAGTGCTGCCACCCGCTCACGCAAGCTGGCAGCGAAATCCAGCTCGCCGCGCATGGCGCGGGCCGTGACCTTGGCCACCTCATCACCGACACCGGCTTTGCGGGCAATTTCATCGATGCATTCAATTTCTATGGCGGTCGAGTCCATGTCCATCAGCAATAAGCCTGGCTCATTCAGGCTGGGCGCTTGCTCCAGATACACCAGTTCCAGCGCTTGCGCCTGCGCCCATTGCCGAACTTCCTGCTGCTGATGCTGTGATAACAGCGTTGGCAGCTGCAGCACCAGGGCTGGCATTAATTCCGGATGGGGCTGATACAAACGAAGCGCCAGCACCTGTGGTGCCAGATCAGGACAGCTGGCAAAAAGCGCGGGCAACTGGGCAAAAGTGAGAAAGCCGCCAAAAATACGCAGGCTGGCCTGGGGCGTAAAGTCACTGAGTTGCGGCTGCAGTGATGTCGTTGCCCAGGCTGCTACAGGCTTGGTCGTTTGCACACGAAGCTGCCCATGGTGCAAGCACAACAGCGCGGGTGTATTTTCAGAGCAACAGTCGGATAAGTCTTGAGATGGCCAATCAGGGGCCTGGAATTGATAGCAGTAAGACACAATAACGCCGTCGTTGGTTGCGGTTTCTCTATTCTACTCATAAAAGTGGACCGCTGTCAGCGCTTTGTGGCGGTAAAGAGTGCGCCTGGCAATAGGGCACAAACCGGCAAGAAGCCACAAAGCGACTTTTTCCTGCGATTACTAACGGTAGCTTTCTGGTGCGACAGCCGTATACTCCTTACCAAATCAAAAGGAGCCACAGATGTTTGTTACCCTAGTTGCCCTGCATGTGGCAGCCGCCGTCTCCACCCCGCTGGCAGCACAAACTGCTGCCGAAAGCGCCGAAATAGAGCGTCTGGTCATCACGGCCACCCGTACCGCCCGCCCCTGGCTGGAAACCCCAGCTGCGGTGGATCGTGTTGATGTCGAGAGCCTGACACCAGGCATGCGCACCGATGCCGCCGAGTTGCTGGAAGGCATGGCGGGCCTTCAGGTCGACACCCGCTTTAACTTTGCCCAGGATACCCGCATTACCCTGCGTGGCTTTGGTGCCCGCGCCGCCTTTGGCGTGCGCGGCGTGCGACTGCGACTGGATGGCATTCCGCTGTCGATGCCAGATGGTCAGGCGCAAACCTCCAGTATTTTGCTGGATGAACCGAGCAGCGTCGAAGTGTTGCGTGGCCCACTGGCAGCCATACATGGCAACTCGGCCGGTGGGGTGATTGATCTGCAAAGCCGCCGGCCGCTGCAAAGCACGGTGTCGGCCAACCTCAGTGCCGGCAGTACCGGGCGCGAGCGCCAACATCTTCGTGCTCTTTATGCCGATGAGCACCAAAGCTTCAGCGGCGACTATGCCCGCTTTCGCACCGATGGCGACCGGCCCTTCAGTGCGGTAAAGCGCGATCAGTGGGCACTGCGCTGGTACCGCGATCTCGGAGAGCAGGCTGAGCTGATTTTGCGGCTGGATGACAACGATGCCCCGCTACTGCAAGACCCTCTGGCTTTAAGCCCCGGGCAGTGGCTGGAAAACCCACAGCAAACCGCCCCCCAGGCGGACACCTTTGGCACCCGTAAAAGCATTCGCCATCGTCAGCAGTCGCTGACCTTGCGGGCTCGCGACTTCAGTGCGCTGCACTGGTTGGCCGACTGGCAGTTGTCAGCCTGGCATGGCAAGCGGGAAATTGAGCAGTACCTGGCGTTTCCTGGCACCGCCATCAGTTCATCCGGAGCCGTTATTGATTTAAGTCGCTCTTTTTATGGCACCAACCTAAGCGGCACAGTGCAACCTCTGGCAGCCACGCCGTGGCGCTTGACGCTGGCACTGGAGCAAGAGCAGCAAAAAGACGAGCGGCTTGGCTTTGTTAATGACTTTGGTAGCCGTGGCGAGCTGCGCCGCGACGAAACGGGCCGGGTCGACAGCCGTGATGCCACCCTGATCAGCGACTGGCAGTTCCACCCGAGCTGGGCATGGGTCACAGGCGCCCGCTTTAGCCGCATCGACTTTACCGTGGACGATCGCTTCATTGTGCCCGGCAACCCGGATGACAGTGGCGAGGTCCGCTACCAGGAAAATGCCTGGAGCTCGGCGCTGAATTTTGCCGTGCGCGATGATCTCAGCCTGTTTGCCGGCACCGGTGTTGGCTTTGAAACGCCTACCTTAACCGAAATGGCGTATCGCAATGAGGGCTCAGGCCTGAATACCGAGCTTAATGCCGCCAAAGTGCGCCAACATGAGCTTGGCCTGAAGCTGCAACGCGAGCGTTGGTTGCTGCAGAGCGCTGTCTTTGTGATTGATACCGACAATGATTTGCTAGTGGATCAAAGCATCGATGGCCGCACCACTTACCGCAATGCGGCCAACACCAAACGAGAAGGCATTGAACTAAGCAGCCGCTTTACCCTAAGCGATACCCTGAGCTGGCGCGCCAGTTACACTTGGCTGGATGCCAGCTTTGGTCAAAGTGAAGCAGATGCCAACAGTGGCAATCGCTTGCCCGGTTTAGCCCGCAGCAACTTTTTCCAACAGTGGCAATGGCAGCCGGTTAGTAGTGGTACCTTACAGCCGCTGAGGCTGCGCCTGAACCATCAGTACCGCTCGACGGTGCCGGTCGATGACGCCAACAGCAGCTTTGCACCCGGCGCGCATTTGTGGGGACTGGCGGCACAGACCGAGTGGCAATGGGGCCATACCCGGCTGGATGCCTGGTTGCGACTGGATAACCTGACCAACAAAGACTATGTCGGTTCGGTGGTGGTCAATCAGAGCAATGGCCGCTCGTTCGAGCCTGCGCCAGGCCGGCTTTGGATGGCAGGCATCACACTGCACTGGTAGGAACTAACCGGAGTACCTGTTGGGTATTGTGCCAGAGGGCTTCGGCCAGCTGGGCTGGCGACTCTGGCCGTAACAGGCAAAAGTGATGAAATACCTGCGCCAGCTGAGCCGGCGTATTGATCTGGCCCTGAAAACCGGCCAGCGGCATGGCCGGCGCATCGGTTTCCAGCACAAAGGCACTTAGCGGCAACTGCTGCACTGCTCGCCTGGTTTTGCCGGCGCGTTCATAACTGATGGTGCCGCCAATGCCCAGCTTAAAGCCACGTTCGATAAAGGCCTGGCCCTGCTCCGGGCTGCCGGAAAAAGCATGCAAAATGCCACCTTCCGCAAAATTTACCCGCTTAATTGCCGCCAGCAGATGCGGTTGGGATTTGCGGTGATGCAAAATCACCGGCTTATTCAGCCGGGCGGCCAGTGCCAGTTGGGCTTCAAACAATTGCTGTTGCATGGAAAAAGTGTCAGGCGCAAGCGCGAAATCGAGGCCGATTTCGCCAATCGCACAGATTGCGTCCTGCTGCTCACGCAGCATGGTCTCCAGCGCTGTCACCGCCTGCAGGCTGTGCTGCGCTGCCCACCAGGGATGAATACCGAGCGCAATCTGCCACTCTGGCTGCTGCTGACGCAGCTTAAGTAACGGCTGCCAGGCTGCCTGCTCTACCGCTGGGATCAGCAACGCCGCTACCCCAGCAGCCTGAGCCGCTTGCCAGTGCTCCTCCATTTGTCCAGCCAGCTCGGGCAGGTCCAGATGGCAGTGGGTATCAAATAGTTTTAAGGGCATAGCCGGTCAATCGACCAACGGCTGTCGTCCTGCTGGCGGTACATAAAGCGGTCATGCAGTCGGTGCTCGCCGCCCTGCCAGAATTCAATCTGGTGCGGTCGTACCAAGAAACCGCCCCAAAACGAGGGCAATGGTACTTCGCCATGCTCAAACTTGTGTTTGATTTCGGCAAACTTTTGCATCAAGGCCTGCCGGGTGGAGACCGGCCGGCTCTGCTCGGAGGCCCAGGCCGCTAACTGGCTTTCTTTGGGCCGGGATAAAAAGTACTTCATCACCTGAGTGCTGGGCACTCGCTCGGCGGTGCCATAGACAATGACCTGACGCTCCAGCGGATGCCAGGGAAAATGCAAACTGACTTTGGGGTTGGCTGCCAGCTCGGTCGCTTTGCGGCTGCCCAGATTGGTGTAGAACACAAAGCCATCGGCACTGACATCCTTTAACAGCACCAGCCGCTGCGACGGCTGACCACTGGCATCCACCGTCGCCACGCACATGGCGGTCGGATCCGGCAGCTCGGCAGCAATGGCATCTTTTAGCCACAGCTCGAACTGCTGGATGGGATCTGCATGCAGTTTATCCAGATCCAGTTTGTCTTTGCTATAACTGCGCCTGATGGCATCAATCTTCATTACATCCGCTCCATCACCTCAATGCCCAGCAAGTCCAGCCCCTGGCGTAACATGCGGGCGGTTAAAATACTTAACATTAAACGGCTGGCTTTGAGCTCTGGTTCAATGCCGTCTTTGAGGATAGGGCAAGCTTCGTAAAAGCTCATAAAGAGGCTGGCCAGCTCGTACAGGTAATTGCAGAGCAGGTTGGGCTGGGCCTCTTTCATCACCTGCTGCAAGGTTTCTTCCAGTCGCAGCAGTTTAACTGCCAGTTGCAGCTCCTGCGGCTGTTGCAGCACAATCGTGGCCTGGAAGTCATCGCCAAGTTCTGCTTTACGCAAGATGCTGCGCACCCGGGTGTAAGCGTATTGCAGATAAGGGGCAGTGGCACCTTCAAAGCTCAGCATCGCATCCCAGCTAAAGACGTAATCGCTGGTGCGGTTTTTCGACAGATCGGCAAATTTCACCGCACCAATGCCCACTTTGGCTGCCACTTCCGCCTGCTCGGCTGCGCTTAGCTCAGTAGCTTTTTCCGCCACCAAAGCACCAGCCCGGCTGATGGCTTCATCCAGCAATTCAGCCAGCTTGACCGTGCCACCGGTGCGGGTTTTAAAGGGTTTACCATCTTCACCCATCATGGTACCGAACGGGCAATGATGGTACGCAGTATCGTCACGCAGCAAACCGGCTTTGCGGGCAGTCAGCTCCACCTGCTTAAAATGCAGGCCCTGACGGGCATCGGTAAAGATAATGATGCGATCGGCCTTTAATTGCTGACTGCGGTACTGGCAGGCCGCCAGATCGGTGGTGGAGTACAAGAAGCCACCGCCGGTTTTTTGAATAATAAAGGGGGATGGATTGCCGTCTTTATCGGCCAGCTCCTGCAAAAACACCACCAGAGCGCCCTGATCTTCCACCGCCAGGCCACTGGCTTTGAGCTGTTCAACAATGCCGTGCAGCATCGGGTTGTAGGCACTTTCCGGCTTGATGTCATCGTGCGTCAGGGTCACATTCAGCTTTTGATAAACTTCGTCGCTGTGCTTAATGGAGGTATCAATAAACAGCTGCCACAGCTTCTGGCAATGGGCATCACCACTTTGCAGCTTCACCACATAATCACGGGATTTATCGGCAAAGCCGTCTTCATCATCAAAGCGCTTTTTCGCTTCACGGTAAAAGTTTTCCAGATCGGCCAGCGCCACCTGCTCCAGATCGATGCCAGCCGCCAGCTTGTCTTCCAGGTGCGCAATCAGCATGCCGAACTGGGTGCCCCAGTCGCCCATATGGTTTTGCCGGATCACGGTATCGCCCCAGAACTCCAGGCAGCGCACCACCGCATCGCCAATGATGGTAGAGCGCAAATGGCCAACGTGCATTTCTTTCGCCAGATTGGGCGCGGAATAATCCACCACTACCCTCTGCGGGCTGCCATTAGGCGCCACGCCAAGACGTGGGTCCTGCGCGGCCTGCTGCAACTGGGCGGCCAGCCACTCTGGCTTTAAGCTGATATTGATAAAGCCTGGCCCGGCAATCTCGGCCTTGGCAGCGACATCGTCCAGCGCCAGCGCATCCAGCAATTGCTGCGCCAACTGACGCGGATTGGTTTTCAGCGCTTTGGCGGCGCTCATGGCACCATTGATTTGGTAATCACCAAACTCAGGCCGGGTGCTGACCGTGACGGCCGGGTTGGTATCGGCTGGCACGCCCAGGGCGGCAAAGGCCGCTTGCGTTTTTTCGGTCAATAATTGTTTAATATTCATTTGCTTGCCCTGTTAGTGCTCACGGGTTTTGGTAAACTGAATGTTCGGGTAACGCTCTATCGCCAGGTTCAGATTCACCATGGTCGGTGCGATGTAAGTCAGATTATCGCCGCCATCGAGCGCCAGGTTCTGGCTGGCTTTCTTTTTAAATTCTGCCATGGCTTTGCTGTCGTCGCTGTACACCCAGCGGGCAGTGGAGACGTTGATGCTTTCGTACAAAGCATCGACGTTGTATTCGGATTTTAACCGGTGCACCACCACATCAAACTGCAGAATACCAACTGCACCAACAATCAGATCGTTGCTGTCGATGGGCCGAAACACCTGCACCGCTCCTTCTTCCGACAATTGCACCAGGCCTTTGAGCAGTTGTTTTTGTTTCAGCGGATCGCGCAGCCGGATACGGCGGAACAGCTCCGGCGCAAAATTTGGAATGCCGGTAAACTGCATATCTTCGCCCACAGTGAAGGTATCGCCGATTTTAATGGTGCCATGGTTGTGCAAGCCAATAATGTCACCTGGCCAGGCTTCTTCCACATGCTCCCGATCACCGGCGACAAAGGTCAGCGCATGCGACACTTGCACATCTTTGCCAAGCCGGACATGACGCATTTTCATGCCTTTTTCGTACTTGCCAGAACAAATGCGTAAAAACGCCACCCGATCGCGGTGCTTCGGATCCATATTGGCCTGAATCTTAAAAACAAAGCCGCTAAAACCAGGTTCATTCGCTTGCACCAAGCGGGTATTAGTTGCCCGAGGCTGTGGCGTCGGCGCCCATTCGGTCAGGCCATCCAGCATATGATCAACACCGAAGTTACCAAGAGCGGTACCAAAGAACACCGGGGTCAGCTCGCCTTTTAAAAACAGTTCCTGATCGAAGGCATGGCTGGCGCCCTGCACCAGTTCCAGCTCATCACGCAGTGTCTCAGCGAAAGAACCAATCGCCGCATCCAGCTCCGGGTTATTAATGCCGGCAATGATGCGCACGTCCTGAATGGTGTGACCCAGGCCCGATTTATACAGGATGACCTCATCCCGCAGCAGATGGTAGACCCCTTTGAACTCCTTACCACAACCAATCGGCCAGGTAATCGGTGCGCAGGCAATATTCAGCACGCTTTCTACTTCATCCAGCAAATCAATCGGATCGCGGATATCCCGATCCATTTTGTTCATAAAGGTCAGAATGGGCGTATCGCGCAGCCTCGTCACTTCCATCAGTTTGATGGTTCGGTCCTCGACCCCTTTGGCGGCATCAATCACCATCAGACAGGAGTCCACCGCCGTCAGGGTGCGGTAAGTATCTTCCGAGAAATCTTCGTGACCGGGTGTATCGAGCAGGTTGACAAGGCAGTTGTTGTACGGAAACTGCATCACCGAGGTGGTGACCGAGATGCCCCGCTCTTTTTCCATCTCCATCCAGTCGGAGGTAGCAAACTGACCGGATTTTTTGCCTTTGACGGTACCGGCTTTTTGGATCAGTTCACCAAATAACAACACCTTCTCGGTGATGGTGGTTTTACCGGCATCCGGGTGGCTGATGATAGCGAAGGTGCGCCGGCTGTTGATTTCCTGCTGTAACTGTTGGTTGCTCATTCAATACTCGTTGCGACAATAGCAAATAACGCAAAGGATCACTGGATCCGCTGCGATGCATAAAAAATTTGCCGCATTTTACCGCGAATGATGGATCGGGGGAAACCTTATTGTCGGCTTTCACTTAGCCAAACTGGGTCAGATAACGCACCACCTGCTGTTCCAGCCAGCTGGCCACCCGGCCCATGGCATAGCCCTGCTCGCAAATTAACTGATAGGATTGCCAGTTCAGCGCCCCCGGATGCTTCAGTACCCGCAGCTGCTCGTTTTTCAGTTGCTCCATAATCACCGGCTGGGGCAAACGGGACCAGCCGGCGCCACTGATCACTGCATCACGAATCAGTTCAAACTGAGTCAACGCCAGGTAGTTGGATGCACCCGATAGCTGAGGTACCAGCAAATCATCCTGCAAATAGGCGGTTGTTACCTGGGTGTACTGCTGCAAGTCATCATCATGCACTAAGGGCAAGCGACAGAGTGCATGCTCCGGGCCGGTGACCATCATTACCCGAAGGCCACCAAGCGGGCGAAACTGCAGGCTTTCATGCGGTTCATTCTGCTGGGCCAGACCAAAGGCCAGATCGACCGATTGCCAGTCGACCAGTTCAGGCAGCTCTTGCGGCGGTGCCAGATAGACCGAAATACCGGTCAGGGGGAACTGCTGCTTTAAGGCCGTCATGGTTTCGCGCCAAAAGCGCTCGGGTAGCGCATCGTCCCGGGCAATACGTAAGGTTGATTCAATGCCGCTGCGCTGCTGCTGACAGCGCTGCTCAATTTGCCGGGCCGATTGCAGCAAGCGGATGCAATCCGGTTTGATGGCCCAGGCAATCGGCGTGGCGGCCAGCTCATTGCCAGAGCGTTCAAATAAAGTCACCGCCAGCTCATCTTCAAAGCTGCTGAGCACACTGCTGATGGTGGTGCGGCTGCGACCAAGCTGACGGGCCGCTGCCGCTACCGAACCTTCCTCAAGCACCACCAAAAACACTTCGGCCTGAATAACTTTCATCATCACCCCCACCAGCGACGAAAAAGTCGTCGGCTGGCGATTATCTACCTTTCTCGCACCTCACTTAGAATACCGCCAACAAAGCAGCTCAGCAAGGATGACTATTTATCAAGCAAGCCTTACTGACGAATACTTTGTCACTTTTTTGCCATAAATCGAGGTTGTTATGTTGTCGCTGAACGTCTGTTCGGAGTCATCAATTATCAAGTTTTCTGCTGCCGGCGCTGGTTTCTTCGCCCTGGTCGGCATAGGTTGGGGACTCTGGGCCCATTCCATGGCCATCGTATTCGATGGTAGTTATTCACTGGTCAGTTTGGGCCTGTCGCTATTGTCTTTAATGGCACTAAGGGTCGCGACCTCACCGGCCGATAACCGCTTTAACTTTGGCCGCTTACCGGCCGAGCCGTTGGCCATCGCGGTTAAGGGCCTGGTGATTCTGCTGGTCTGTCTGGTGTCTTTTGGCGCCGCCGTGTTGGCAATTGTGCATGGCGGCCGTGAAGTTGCTGCCGGCAAAGCCATTTTCTTTGCCCTGTTAAGTGTACTGCTGTGTTTCTTTATCTGGTGGCGGCTGCGTAAAGCCAATACCAGCTTGCAATCAGTGCTGGTTGAGGCCGAACAGCATCAGTGGTGGATGGATGGCGTGTTGAGTTTGGCGGTGTTGCTGGGCTTTGTGCTGACCTGGTCGCTGCAATTTACAGCGTTAGCGCATTGGGCACTGTACGCTGATCCTGTGCTGGTGATCCTGGTTTCCGGTTACTTTATTCAGGTGCCGCTCAAGATGCTGAAAAACGCCGTCAATGAGCTCTTGATGGTTAGTCCGTCGGCCGAGCTGCGTAAGCAGGTATACCGTGAGCTGGAAAGCCTGGGCATTTCCCACCGCCAGTGCAAGATGGCCAAAAGCGGCAGTTACCTGCTGCTGGAAGTACGGATCGGTATTGAACGGGTCGAGCAAATGCAAGGGGTGCAACAGCAACTGGAGCGCAAACTGGCAGAGCTGCCGCTGGAGCCGGTGATTTGGTTGGATTTTTATTGCCTTAATCTCGGTAAGCAGCAGCAACTCGCCTAGAAACTACTTTTTCTCTTCAAAACAACACAAGTGCTGGTCTGCTGTCCGCACTTGTGTTTCACTTTCTATCCAACCAAGTATACAATGCGCAGGTTTTGCTTGTAGCTAACGGGGAAGTGCCATGCCTGATATCGTCGTGATGTTTTTTCTGCTAGGCCTGCTGGCAGGCATCTTGCGTTCTGATCTCACCATTCCCAAAGCAGCTTACGATACCTTGAGCTTGTTGCTGATGCTTACCATCGGCCTAAAAGGTGGTATGGCCCTGCACGGCAATCTGAGCTGGCAGCTGGTACCGGAGCTTGGCAGTGTTATTCTGATTGGCGCCCTCTTCCCGTTAGTTCTCTATCCGGTATTACGCAGCCTGGTGCGCTTATCCTCGGCGGATAGTGCCAGCCTGGCAGCGCACTATGGTTCGGCCAGTGCCGGTACCTTTGCCGTGGCGCTGGCTTATGCCGAAAGCATGCAACTGACCATAGGCGCGGAAGTCACCCTCTATCTGGTGATGCTGGAACTACCAGCCATTATGGTGGCGCTGGCGATTTACCGCTGGCGGCAAAGTGATGGCCCGAAAACCAGCCAAAGTGCAATTTGGCACGAAACCCTGACCAACCGGGGCGTGGTGTTGCTGGCAGGTGGCGTGTTGATTGGTTATATGTATGGTCCACAGCAAGGCTCCGCAGTCACCGAGCTCTTTACCAATGCCTTTAAAGGGGTATTGGCGCTGTTCTTACTGGAAATGGGCTTAACTGCTGCGGAAACATTGAACCGGATTTCGCTGCGTTACTGGCGGGTGATCTGTTTTGCACTGATAGCACCGGTGGTGTTGGCTGTTTGTGGTGTCTTTACCGGCATCTGGCTGGGTCTACCGGATGGCTCCATTCTGATTTTAGCCAGTTTAACTGCCAGTGCCTCCTACATCGCAGCACCAGTAGCGATTCGCACGGCCATTCCTCAAGCGGATATTGGATTATCTTTATTAGCGGCGCTCGGTATTACCTTCCCGCTGAATGTGCTGGTTGGAATTCCGCTGTATCTGCAGTTTATTCAGTGGCTGCATTAAGTCTGAGCTGAGCTGACGCTCAGCTGCAGTCCCATCACTAGGGCATCCTCAGTCCCTGAGCTGCCCTGGTAGTAGTTTTTGCGCCGACCGGTTAATTCAAAACCAGCCGCCTTGTACAAAGCGATGGCAGCAGTATTGGATGCCCGCACTTCCAGCCAGACCTGATGGCAGCCGCGTTGTTTTGCCTGTTCTAGCATATGCTGCAATAAGGTTCTGCCATAGCCTTTGCCTTGCTCATCGGGTGCTACCACTATATTGAATAGCGTAGCTTCATCCAGCACCTGCTGCGCCAGATAGTAACCACACAGCTTACCTTCCACCCACAGCACGAAATTGAAATAATCATGGCTCAGGCAGCTTTCAAACAGACTTAGACTCCAGGGAGCAAACGCAGCTTGTTGTTCAATCGATAGGATTTCTGGCAACTGGGCGGCCGTTAATGGCTTAATCGTTCGCATCAAGGTAATGGCTTAAACAAGCCCAGAGCTGGCGTTTCAATGCTGACGATGTCAGGGAAGCAAGCTCCGGGCTGATGAGCTGATGCCCACTCAGCACACAGTCGGCAGCACCTGGCTGTATTGACCAATGCAAAGCACCTAGTTGCAGTGCTTGCGGGCTTGCATTCGGTGATTGGCAAAGCAGATAGGCAACGTCTTGAACCAGTGGGTGGCTGGATTGCGGACACAGCAGTGTCTGCTCGGCAACATCATCAGCAATGGTTTCGGAATTGTTTTGTTTTTCTGGTTGAAAACAGGCTTTAAGCTGTAACGGCTGAATGGCTAAAAGTTGCAACAGCTGGCGCTGAGATGGATTAAGCACGGCATTCACCTGTGTCTGTGGCACTTAGTGTGCTCAGACCAAAGTGGCAGGGGCAGAGGGATTCGAACCCCCAACCGTCGGTTTTGGAGACCGCTGTTCTACCAATTGGAACTATGCCCCTACGTTTGGTCGCGCCATTATACAAAAGCCGACTGAAAGGTAAAGCAGAATTCATCCTATGCTCCTTTGACTGCATAGAAAACATACACGCTTTGCTAAAAAGAAGAAAGCCCGGTGTACAACACCGGGCTTGTCGAAGGCAACATCCGTGTTAATCGGACGCTTTGCTTTGGCGATAGCGTTCAAACCAGTGAATCACATAAGCGGGTTTGGCCATCAGATTACTTGGCCGGGCATGCAAGGCATGCGATGCACCCGGGATCCGTACCATGGCAGTATCAATGCCACGCAGTTGCAGCGCCTGATAGTACTGCTCGGTTTCAGAGATCGGCGTGCGATAATCGGCATCACCGGTAAACAGCATGGTCGGCGTAGTGACATTACCAACGTAACTGATGGGCGAGTGCTTCAGGTAATGCTCCGGCATCTCCCAGGGCAGACCAGGGAACCAGTACTGGGTAAAGTAGTTGTACATATCGGCATTCAACACGAAGCTGTACCAGTTAATGACCGGATTAATGGCAGCTGCAGCAGCAAAGCGATCGGTATGGCCAATGGTCCAGGTGGTCAGTACCCCACCACCACTGCCACCGGTAATAAAGAGCTCCTGCTCATTAATAAAACCTCGGGCAAGCACCGCATCAACGCCATCCATCAGATCGTTGTAATCATAGCTTGGGTAGTTGTGATGGATAAGATTGGCAAAATCTTCGCCATAGCTGGTGCTGCCCCTTGGGTTGGTATAAAGCACCACATAGCCCTGCGCTGCCATTAACTGCAACTCCATTGCAAACACAGGGCCATAAGCAGTGTGCGGGCCACCATGAATTTCCAGGATCAGCGGGTATTGCTTGCTGGCATCAAAGCCTGGGGGGTACATCACCCAGCCGTGGATTTGCTTGCCATCGACCGAAGCCTCATACCAGATCTCCTCGACCTCGCCGATAGTACGCTTAAACAGCAGATCGCGGTTCAGGTTGGTCAAGGTGCGATTAGTACGACGATGCTGCATCGCCAACTCGGATGGACGTTCGGTACTGGCCTGGGTGTACGCAATCAACCCATTGTCTGCCACGCTGAACTGACCACCACTGTATGGCCGGCTGAAGCTGGTACCGCCCAAGTCTGTCACCAACACCGAACGATTCCCACGCAGCGGCTGCTCAGCAACTTTGCCAAGCCCCAGATCATCGTACTGAATATAAAGCCCACGACTGTTGCTCTGCCATTGGAAGGCATTGATATGGCGATCCAAATCTTCGGTCAGGTTGCGGACATTGCTGCCATCTAAATTCATCACATACAGCCGGTTTGCCTGATGAGCCAGCTTTCTGTCTTCAAACCCAAGGAAAGCCAATTGACGACCATCCGGTGATAGCATCGGTTGGCTGGCAGGTCCTGCCGGATCGTAGATTTGTTCAATGCTGCGATCAGCCAGAGTTAAGCGATAGATGGCAGAGTTGACCGGCGTACGGTAAGCAGCTTCACGTCGGTTGGCAGCAAAATACACCGCTTTGCCATCGGCTTGCCAACTCAAGTCACCACTGTGATTGTAATCACCCGTAGTTAATTGAATGGCAGAACCACCTTCGGCGGCAATCAGGTAGTGATGACGATAACCGGATGGTAAATAACCGGCACCATCAGCACGGTACTGCATACTGTCGATGTAAATCGGCGCTGGAGCCCAATTAGCAGTTGCAGGCTTGCCAGGCAAAGTCACTGGTGGTGGAGCTGACTTGGCAGTAAACATGTTAAAAGACAGCCAGTTACCGTCAGGAGACCAGGTCAGATTAGCCGGCGCATGCGGCAACTGACTGATTTGCACCGAGCGGCCGGAGTCCAGCCACAGCACATGGATTTGACCATCCTGCACATAAGCGATCCGCTTTTGATCCGGCGACCAGCGGGGTGAACTGGCATTGCTGTCGGTTTGGGTCAGCGGTTGCATGGCAGAACCATCGGCATTCATGATCCAAAGTGCCATCCGGCGGCGATCGGTTTGTCTGTCAAACCAATTCCGCACAAACACGATTTGATCGCCTTTGGCGTTGACCTGAGGATCAGTCACCAGTTCTAAATGAAATACATCATCGTACTTTAGCGGATTGACTTGTTGCGCTATTGCAGTAGCCGTCCACAGCAAAAGCAACGGCACACAGAGTTGAAGGATTTTTTTCATAGTTCGTTTCCTAGACCTTGGGAGCAGAAACATACTACTCCAGCTGACAGTGTCAGGAATACAATTTGCGGCTAACCGGAGCAAGAACAAGACAGAGTCAATTTGCGCAGATAGATGGGATCTAGGCGACAAATTCGTCAGGAACGAATTTGGACTGCCGTAGGCAGGCCCGAAGGGCGAAACACAAGGAGGTGTTTCGCAATGCCACCTCGGTGGCTGGCGTGGGTGAGTGGTACTGCGCGCAGCGC
>NZ_JAUHLI010000013.1:0-135071 GCF_036325985.1 Alkalimonas cellulosilytica | reverse complement strand
CACCACCTGTACCGAAGCAGCGCCCGTCAAGGCACTACGCGCCATGCCTGGCGCACAACGACAAAACCCGCTTTGGCTTACACCTTAGCGGGTTTATTCGTATATGGCGGACGCGGGAGGATTGCTGGCGGCTTCCTGCCGCCAGCCCTGCGGGCCAGCTGAAGCTGTCCTGATTTGCTCCTGGCAAATCAGTCGAACCTGCGGAGCTTCTCACCCTCCCGCTAATGGAGCATAGCGCTAAAACGACAAAACCCGCTTTGGCTTACACCTTAGCGGGTTTCTTCGTATATGGCGGACGCGGGAGGATTGCTGGCGGCGTCCTACCGCCAGCCCTACGGGCCAGCTGAAGCTGTCCTGATTTGCTCCCGGCAAATCAGTCGAACCTGCGGAGCTTCTCACCCTCCCGCTAATGGAGCATAGCGCTAAATCGACAAAACCCGCTTTGGCTTACACCTTAGCGGGTTTCTTCGTATATGGCGGACGCGGGAGGATTCGAACCTCCGACCGCTCGGTTCGTAGCCGAGTACTCTATCCAGCTGAGCTACGCGTCCTGAAAAGCGATGGTACTGCACACAGTTTATAGTGAATGGCGGACGCGGGAGGATTCGAACCTCCGACCGCTCGGTTCGTAGCCGAGTACTCTATCCAGCTGAGCTACGCGTCCAATTCACTATAAAATGGCGGAGAAAGAGGGATTCGAACCCTCGATAGAGTTTCCCCTATACACCCTTAGCAGGGGTGCGCCTTCAGCCACTCGGCCATTTCTCCGCGCTGTGTTGCGGCGTGTATATTAAAGTCTCAGGAAAATAAGTCAAACAATTTTTCGGTGGGGCGGGCTTGTTTGCCGACCTTTTAAGCAATCCATCATCTTACAGATGATTTAAGCGCTCAATTTCTTCTAAGCGCAACTATCAAGCTCAGGCATTGCCCTCATCATCCGGCGATTTTTCTGCCTGGATGCGCATGTAAATTTCTTCACGGTGAACGGATACTTCTTTTGGTGCATTCACGCCAATGCGTACCTGATTTCCTTTCACACCCAAAACTGTCACGGTGACTTCATCACCAATCATCAGCGTTTCACCAACCCGTCGTGTAAGAATAAGCATTCGTTTGCTCCTATTTCCTT
This sequence comes from Alkalimonas cellulosilytica, assembly GCF_036325985.1. NCBI lineage: Bacteria > Pseudomonadati > Pseudomonadota > Gammaproteobacteria > Alkalimonas > Alkalimonas cellulosilytica. The sequence continues at coordinate 133,942 of NZ_JAUHLI010000013.1, read as the reverse complement.
GTTTTCGGTCCAGTTCTGCTACTGGCATCCTGAAAAAGTGCTCTATCATAACTCAGCTGACAGCGGAAAGAAAAGCAACCGTAGGTTTTACGACAAAAATTAACCACAGTTATCGGGTATCTTTCCGGCACCGCCTTTGAGTGTAGCAAAAATGCTGCAGCTATGATGTGAATAATAAGTTGCTGATGCAGATTATTTTACATACTCCGCACCAGCCGTTATGGATCAACCTTAAGCGCTCAGTTGCTGCTCAATCACCTCGGCGGCTTGCTGCAACACAGCTGGTAATGCTGCAATATCACTGCCACCTGCCTGAGCCATATCCGGCCGCCCTCCCCCTTTGCCACCTAACTGCTCTGCAGCCCAGCCAACCAGCTTACCGGCATGCACCTTGGCGGTGAGATCCTGGGTAACACCGGCAATCAAACTGATTTTGCCATCATTGACTGTGGCCAACAGCAAGACACCTGATCCCAGCTTGTTTTTCAGCTCATCCAGCATCGTTCGTAACGTTTTGGCCTCTACTTGCGGCAACTCAGTAATCAGCACCTTGCTGCCAGCAATCAACTGGACCTGATCCAACAGGGAGCTGCCCGCCTGACTGGCCAGCTTTTGTTTCAATTGATCGATATCTTTTTCTAACTGTCTGCTGCGATCCAAGCTTTGCTGCACACGCTCCGCAATAGAAAACAGATCGCCTTTCAACGCACTAGCGACACCTTGCGCCTGCTGCTCCAGCTGATGCAACCAAGTGATGGCCTGCATGCCGGTAACCGCTTCAATACGACGCACTCCTGCAGCTATGCCGCCTTCCGACACAATCTTAAACAGACCAATGTCTCCGGTATTCTTCACGTGCGTGCCGCCACACAGCTCGACCGAGAACGGGCTCATGGTCAACACCCGCACATCATCATCGTATTTCTCACCAAACAGCGCCATGGCACCAGCCGCTTTCGCTGCTTCCAGGCTCATCAGCTCGGTCTGCACCGGGTGGTTGGCCTGAATATGCTGATTTACCAACACTTCCACGGCTTGCAGCTGCGCAGCACTGATGGCTTCGTAATGCGAAAAGTCAAAACGAAAGCGCTCCGGTCCAACCAATGAACCTTTTTGCGTCACATGCTCCCCAAGCACCGAGCGCAAGGCAGCATGTACCAGGTGAGTTGCCGAGTGATTCTGCCGAATGGCCTGGCGACGCGCTTCATCGATCTGAGCCTGTACCGCGGCTCCAACCGCCAATTGCCCTTTGAGTTTGCCTTTATGCGCGTGGGCTTTGCCCAGCTTGATGGTATCGGTCACACTGAACACACTGCCATCGGCCAGGGTTAAGCTGCCGGTATCGCCAATCTGGCCACCAGACTCGGCGTAAAAAGGCGTTTGGTCAAGCACAACCAAAGCCTCCTCACCATCCTGTAACTGCTGGCAGGCTTTGCCATCGCGCAGAATTTCCAGCACTTTGGCGTTACCATGTTCTTGCTGATACCCGGTAAAATCAGTGATCTGCTTGCTGGTGAGCTGTGCATTGTAATCCATACCAAACTGACTGGCTTGTTGAGCACGTTGCCGCTGCTGAGCCATTTCTGCATCAAAGCCAGCCTGATCGACCGTAACGCCTTGCTCACGCGCCACATCATTGGTTAAATCGACCGGGAAACCATAGGTGTCGTACAATTTAAACACCAGATCGCCGGGCAAGACCTTGCCATCCAACTGCTGCAGCGCGTCTTGCAGCATAGTCAGGCCGCGTTGTAAGGTTTTACCAAACTGCTCTTCTTCAATACGCAGTAACTTTTCAATCACAGCTTGCTTGGCAGCAAGTTCCGGGTAAGCCTCTCCCATCTGGGCAACCAGTGCCGACACCAGTTTATGGAAAAAGGCACCTTCCGCGCCCAGTTGATGACCGTGGCGTACAGCCCGGCGAATAATACGACGCAGCACGTAACCACGCCCCTCGTTCGATGGCTGCACACCATCCACCATCAAAAAAGCGCAGCTGCGGATATGATCGGCTATCACTCGCAGCGATTTGTTGCTTAAGTCTTTCGCCCCGGTGACTTCAGCGGCAGCGGCAATCAAAGCCTGAAAGATGTCGATTTCATAGTTGCTATGCACACCCTGCAAAATGGCGGCAATCCGCTCCAGCCCCATGCCGGTATCCACGCTGGGTTTTGGCAAAGGCTCCATCCGGCCATCGGCATGACGGTTAAACTGCATAAAGACGATGTTCCAGATCTCAATAAAGCGATCACCATCCTCTTCCGGGCTGCCCGGAGGCCCACCCCAGATCTCTGCACCATGATCGTAAAACACTTCGGTACAAGGGCCGCAGGGGCCGGTATCACCCATAGCCCAGAAGTTATCTGAGGCGTAAGGGGCCCCTTTGTTGTCACCGATACGAATCACTTTCTCCGCTGGCAAACCAATCTGTTTGGTCCAGATATCAAAGGCTTCATCATCACTGGCATAGACCGTGACCAACAGCTTGTCAGCCGGAAGCGCCAACTCTTTGGTAAGAAACTCCCAGGCATAGGCGATGGCTTCTTGCTTGAAATAATCACCAAAACTAAAGTTGCCCAGCATTTCAAAAAAGGTGTGATGCCGTGCGGTATAGCCGACATTTTCCAGGTCGTTGTGTTTACCACCGGCCCGAACGCAACGCTGCGCCGACGTCGCCCGGTTGTAGGAGCGAGGATCTTGCCCAAGGAACACATCTTTAAAAGGCACCATGCCAGCATTGGTAAACAATAAAGTGGCATCATTGCCTGGGATCAGGGAAGCGCTCGGCACAATTTGATGGCCTTTGCTGGCAAAGTAATCCAGAAAGGCATTGCGGATAGCGGACGATGTCATGCTCATGGTGGTTTCCTAACTTCTGTTGTATTTGAGTACGGCGCTGCAATCTTCCGGGTAGAATCCCCGTTGCTGCAAATAACGCAGCCGCTTGGCGCGCTCATTGGCACTGGTAATGGCACTGCCCGCGTATTTTTTCAAGTAGATGCTCTGTGCCAGCGCAAGCCAGTCCGGCTCTAACTGAGCCAGCTGCTGCTCTAACAGCGGCATACTGACGCCATGACGCCGGCACTCCTGTTGAATGTAAAGCGGCCCATAGCCTTTTGCCATACGTGAGCGCAGCAACATCTCGACAAAACGGGCATCGCTTTGATAGTTCTCAGCCTGGCACCATATTATCACCTGCTGAACCAGCTGGTCATCTGCCGTTTTGGCTTGCAATCGCTGCTGCAACTGCTGCGAACTGTATTCACGCCTGGCTAGCAGTTGCAGCGCTGACTTTTTTAACTCTTTGAGGGTCATGCCTCATACTTCCAGCACATCAGGATCGGACTTATTCTGCTGATCCGAAGGACCCGATTTGCCAGGATCTACATTAAAGATATCCTGAAAGGATATAAAGAAAGCGATGCTAATCAATGGCAGGACCACTATCATACCAAGCAACATGGTAGGCACAGTCGCCAAACAAAGTGCCAGTGCAACCATGCCAAACAGCAGCAATGGCAGCAGGTTACGCCAACAGGCAACCAGACTGCCCATCAGAGCTGACAGCAACCGTTTCTCCGGCAAAAAATACAAAATGGCTACGGCGTAGCTAAACATCATCCAGATCATGGCCGTGCAAAACACAAACAACAGCACCAGACTAAAATCCAGTTGCTCGGCCGCTAATTGCTGGGTCAGGTGCTCCCCCAAAAGACTCAATGGAATAGCCAACAATAAATTCAGCGCCGCCAACTGCAAAAACAAGGGCCGAAACTCTGCCTGTTGCAGCGGCCGGAACAACCAACCAAAGCTAACTGTCTCGCCCCGCTGCACGGCCATAATCACACTGTACAACCCGGCAGTAATAAAAGGGTTCAGAAAAAGGGTAATCATGAAGAGTACCGGGTTCATTGAACCCAGCAAATTAAGCAACAACACAAAAGACAGCAATTGGATCCAAAGCCAGGGAGCTTGCCGGAACAGTTGCCAGGCCTGTTTAACCCAGTACAAGGCGGACAATACGGGACGACTACGAATCATTTCAAACACAGAACCAGAATGCTGCACGAAGTATCCTCACCAACCATTATGCCAGAAAGTAATTTAAGGCTTATCAGTGGTGGCTATCATACTGGAAAAAAGTGTCAACGTCAGGAGATACTGCGGGAAAAAGCTGTCCTCTTATGGGCTCAACCCTGCAGCTTGGTATTGATTGACGGAGCCAAAAAACTCCAGCTGCATCCGGCTGTAGTCTGAGTGGCTAAACAACTGCTGCAACGCCTTGTCAAAACTTAGCTGCAAGCTCTGCTCACGAAAAGCTGCCCGGTAATCACTGGGCGGAAATAAGGTGTGTAGCTGGATAGGTTGTGAGTCATCACTGACCCGGCGGAAATAATGAAAAATATTGATGTCCATCACCGCAGCATCAATCCGGCCAGCCAGCAGCATATCTACCTGGGTTTTCTGATTGGTGGTTTCCTGGTAGCGACTGGAGTTTTGCGCCATCACGCCAAACTCATCCCCCAGCACAATTTTGGCATTCTGAAATGCCACTACACTCAGGCGCTGCATATCCTGGGCATGCTGAACAACCAGTTCTTTTTCACGCAAGGTGATCACCGCATTTTGATACCGGACATAAGGCTGGCTATAGAACAGTTCGGTCGGATGGTCTGGAAGGCGCTGTAAAGTGGCAACATCACCATGCCCCTGCTCCAGCAGGTAACGGATACGCGCATTGGGGACGTGCAAAAATACTGCATCATACCCCATGCGATGACTGACCTCCCGCAGCAGCTCCAGTTCGAAGCCGGTACCATCCTGCAACTGAATGTAGGGTGGTTTATCCATCCCAACCAAAAAGGTCAGCGTACGTTCAGCCAGGGCAGATACACTAAAAAAGAATAACACAATCCCAAGCAGGAGTGGCATGCGTAAAGCCCTCAAAGTCATCATGACCTTAAGTATAGTCAGGAATTGTGTTTAAAAGCATTGCAGCTTATCTTTAATGTGTAAAATACGTGGGCTGCCTAACCATTGGTATTATCTGGATGCATAAAGTTTTTATCAGCAGCATACTCATCTTGCTTCTGTCTTTGCCAGCATACAGCTGTCAATTACGCATGGGAGCTGACAGTTCTTTTCCGCCCCACCTGAATCCCAACGGCAGCGGTTGGCAAGGCTTGTCCATTGAACTTGCCAGAGCCTTAGCCGAAGAAGCAGGCTGTGAGCTGGTGATCTACCAATCCCCCTGGCGCCGCTCGCTGCAACTGATTGCGCAGGGCCAGTTGGATATGCTAAGCCACCTTTCATTTTCAGAACAACGTCTGGCAGACTTTCGCTTTATCGGGCCACATCATCAGGAAACCGTAGTCTTAATAGGAGATCCCAAACGGTTGCCAGCACTGGAAAATCTACAACAACTGGCAACATGGCCTCAAGAGTTGCTACTGGCCATTTTAAATGGTGCCTACTATGGTGAGGCGTTTGAGCAGCTGATCGCGCTTGATGATTTTGGCCCCACCCTGGTGGAGATTCGCAGCCATGAAGATAAACTGGCTTTGCTGGATACAGGCAGAGTGGATGCCGTATTGGAAGATCAAAGCACTCTCTACCATTGGCGACAAACCGGCCAGATGCAGCATCGGAGTTATCAGCAATTGCTGGTGGTGTACCAAAACCCGGTCTATTTTGGCTTTAGCCGCCACACCATCTCTGAAGAGATGGCCATACGGCTTGATGAGGCCTGGCAACGCCTGTATCAACGCGGCAAACTACAGCAAATCCGGGCCCGTTATCTGCCCGAATTACCCTTACCTGCCCCGGCGGCGATTTTCTAAACCCGCCTCAACTTAATCCTGTAGATTGGGAGTAAGCCAAACCTCGGCTTCTTGCTCGCTCCAGCCTTTACGGCCGGCATAATCGGCCAGTTGATCGCGGCCAATTTTACTGACCGCAAAGTATTTGCTGTCCGGATGAGCCAGATACCAGCCGCTGACTGCAGCGCCTGGCCACATGGCATAGCTTTCAGTCAGCTGCATACCGGTTTGCGCTTCCACATCCAGCAACTGCCATAAAGTGCCTTTTTCGGTATGTTCCGGACACGCCGGATATCCGGGAGCTGGTCGTATGCCCTGATACAACTCACGAATCAACTGCTCATTTTCCAGTTGCTCATCGGCTGCATAGCCCCAGTACTCACGGCGGATCTTAAGGTGCAGATACTCTGCCAGCGCTTCAGCCAGCCGATCAGCCAATGCTTTGACCAGGATGCTGTTGTAATCATCATGCGCTGCAGCAAATTCAGCGGCAAATTCATCGGCACCAAAACCGGTACTCACCGCAAAAGCCCCGATGTAATCAGCCACACCGCTGCCGACCGGCGCAATAAAGTCACTCAAGCAACTGTTGGGGATCTGGTTCCGCAGTTGCAACTGCTGACGCAATTGATGCAGACGACACCGTTCGGTACTGCGGCCCTCATCCGTGTAGACAATAATATCGTCGCCATCGCTGTTGGCCGGAAACAGACCGAACACCGCCTTGCCCTGAATGCGCTTGCTGCCAATCATCTGATCCAGCATGGTATTGGCATCCGCCAATAATTTGCGGGCTTCCATGCCAACTTCCGGGTGATTTAAAATGGCCGGGTATTTGCCCGACAACTGCCAGGTCATAAAAAACGGCGTCCAGTCGATGTAATCACGCAGTTGCTGCAAATCCACATCGGCCCAGAGGTGCACACCCGGTTGTTTTGGGGCTGGCGCTACCCTGGTTAGATCCAGCTGAAACTTATTGGCCCGAGCCTCGGCTACACTCAGCATTTTCTGACCGGGGCGGCTGCGCTGATGCTGCTCACGAACTGTGATGTATTCCTGCTGAATGCGAGCCAGATAATCGGCTTTGCTGCTTTGACTGATCAAAGACTGCACTACCGAAACACTGCGCGAGGCATTGGGCACATAGACCACCCCATGCGGATAATGCGGTTCTATCTTCACCGCGGTGTGCACCTTGGAGGTAGTAGCGCCTCCGATCAGCAGCGGCAATTCAAAGCCAAGCCGAGACATTTCTTTCGCCACATGCACCATTTCATCCAGCGATGGGGTGATTAAGCCTGACAAGCCAATCACATCGACATTTTCATCTTTGGCCACCTGCAGCAACTTAGCGCAAGGCACCATCACACCCAAATCAATGACTTCAAAGTTGTTGCACTGCAGCACTACCCCGACAATGTTTTTGCCTATGTCGTGCACATCGCCTTTGACCGTGGCCAGCAAAATTTTACCCTGAGCCTGACCACCGGATTTTTCCGCTTCGATATAGGGCTGCAGGTAGGCCACCGCTTTTTTCATCACCCGGGCTGATTTGACCACCTGCGGCAGGAACATTTTGCCCTCACCAAACAAGTCGCCTACCACATTCATGCCATCCATCAGCGGGCCTTCGATCACATGCAGCGGCTTCTCCGCCTGCTGACGGGCTTCTTCGGTATCCTGCTCAATGTAATCGGTAATGCCCTTCACCAGCGCATGCTCCAGCCGCTTGGTTACCGGTAAGCTGCGCCAGGCATCATCCTGCTTCTCAGCCACGCTGCCATCGCCTTTAAACTCTGGCGCTATCTCCAGCAAACGCTCGGTGGCATCCTCGCGCCGGTTTAAGATGACGTCTTCGACCCGCTCACGCAGCAGCTCCGGGATATCGTCGTATACCGCCAATTGGCCGGCATTGACGATGCCCATATCCATGCCAGCAGCGATGGCATGGTACAAAAACACTGAGTGCATGGCCTCACGTACCGGATCATTGCCCCGAAACGAGAAGGAAATATTGGACACTCCGCCTGATATTTTGGCATAGGGGCACAAGCGTTTGATATCGCGGCAGGCCTCAATAAAGTCCACGGCGTAATTGTTGTGCTCTTCAATGCCGGTCGCCACCGCAAAAATATTGGGATCAAAGATGATGTCTTCCGGTGGAAAACCGACACTCTCTACCAGTAAACGATAGGCACGCTGACAAATCTCTACTTTGCGCGCTTTGGTATCAGCCTGGCCTACTTCATCAAACGCCATCACCACGGCGGCAGCACCATAACGACGGATGCGTCTGGCTTGCTCTAAAAAGGGTGCCTCACCTTCTTTGAGCGAAATGGAGTTGACGATAGCTTTGCCCTGAATGCATTTCAGCGCCGCTTCAATGATGTCCCATTTGGATGAGTCCACCATAATAGGTACCCGACAGATATCCGGCTCGCCTGCCAACAAACTGAGATAGCGCACCATGGCGGCCTTGCTATCCAGCATGGCTTCATCCATGTTGATGTCGATGATCTGGGCCCCATTCTCCACCTGTTGCCTGGCCACATCCAGCGCCGTTTCATAGTCACCATTTAAAATCAGTTTCTTAAAGCGCGCAGAGCCTGTGACATTGGTGCGTTCACCGATATTGATAAATCGTGCCTGTTGCTGCATTACCACTCCGGAGAAAAAGCTTCTAGGCCAGCCAGATTAAACTGATGGCTGACAGGTTTCGGTTGACGTGGCGCTACGCCAGCGACGGCTTCGGCAATGGTACGGATGTGCTCCGGCGTGGTGCCACAGCAGCCGCCGACAATATTGACAAAGCCTTGCTTTGCCCAATCTGCAATTTCTGCCGCCATCTCCTCAGCACCTAAGTCGTACTCGCCAAATTCATTTGGCAAACCGGCATTGGGATGCACTGAGACAAAGGCCTCAGATACCGTCGACAGCGCCTCGACATAGGGCCGCAGCAAATCAGGGCCCAGCGCACAATTCAGACCAAAACAGACCGGTTTTACATGCGCCAGCGAATGGTAAAAGGCTTCAGTGGTCTGCCCTGATAGTGTCCGGCCAGAGGCATCGGTGATGGTGCCAGAAATCATTACCGGCAGTTCAAAACCAAGCTCGTCAAAAACCTCCAATACAGCAAAAGCAGCGGCTTTGGCATTTAAGGTATCAAAGATGGTTTCCAGCATAATGATATCGGCCCCACCGTCAATCAAGGCATGGGTCGACTCTTTGTAAGCTGTCACCAGCTCATCGAAAGTCACATTGCGGTAGCCCGGATCATTCACATCCGGTGAAATCGAGGCGGTGCGATTGGTTGGCCCCAGCACACCAGCGACATAACGAGGCCGCTCCGGGGTCTGCGCGCTGATTTCATCACAGGCTTCACGGGCCAGTCGCGCAGATTCACGGTTGATACGAGCCGACAGTGCTTCCATCTGATAATCAGCCATGGCGATAGTAGTGGCATTGAAGCTGTTGGTCTCCACAATATCGGCACCGGCCAACAGATATTGCCGGTGTATCGAGCGAATGATGTCCGGTTGAGTCAGTACCAACAGGTCATTGTTGCCTTTTAAATCAGTCGGCCAATTGGCAAACTCGCTACCGCGGTAATCGGCTTCCTGCAACTGATGCGCCTGGATCATGGTGCCCATGGCGCCATCCAGGATCAGGATCCGCTGCGCTAACAGAGCACGCAGCTGCTCAGGGGTCAATCGTGCTTTGCTCATGAAACCTCACTTCCTGCCAATAGCACCCAAGTCAAAAGGGGTGGCCTGATAGACATAATAGTTTAACCAGTTGCTGAATAACAAAAAGGCATGGCTCTGCCATAACTTTAGGGGCGAACGGCTGGGATCATCCTGCGGAAAATAGTGCTCTGGGATCTTCGGGTTTAACCCGGCAGCCAGATCGCGTTGGTATTCATCCGCTAAGGTATTCACATCGTACTCCGGGTGGCCGGTGACAAAGACCCGGCTGCCGCTGCTGTTCTGCAGCAAATAAGGACCAGTCACATCGGACTCGGCCAGAATATGCAAATCATCGTGCTGCGAAAAACGCTGCTTGGGGACCTGGGCGTAGCGCGAATGCGGTACCTTAAACTCATCGTCAAAACCACGCACCAGCGGACACAGTGGCTGCTTCAGTTGCTGAGCATAGACCCCGGATAGCTTGTCGCCACGAATTTCACGCTGCAAACCATAGTAATGATACAAAGCAGCATGCGCCGCCCAGCATAAAAATAAGGTGGATGTTACGTGATTATCAGCCCAGCTTAAGATCCCTTCCAGCTGATCCCAGTAAGTGACATCTTCATAATCAACCAAGCCAAGCGGTGCCCCGGTGATAATCAGGCCATCGTACTTTTGATCTGCAACCTGAGAGAAATAGCGGTAAAAGCAATTTAAGTGGCTTTCCGGCGTATGCTTGCTGACATGATCATCGAGACGCAATAGCTCCACATCTACCTGCAGCGGTGAATTGGCCAGTAAACGCAACAACTGAATTTCAGTGGTAATTTTGTTGGGCATCAGATTCAAAATGGCAATGCGCTGCGGCCGGATATCCTGGCTGGCTGCCCGGCTCTCGGTCATGACAAACACATTCTCTGCTGACAAAGCGCCCACGGCAGGCAACTGATCGACCACTTTGATTGGCATAACGACTCCATTCCCACTGAAAACAATGGATGAAGTGTGCGAAAAAACCAACCGAAAGTCAACTTCTAAACGTATAGACGTCCAAATTAATAAGAGTAATCACACCATCGGATAGCAGCCATATCTTTTATCCAAAAAAATGCCAGCACTAGGCTGGCATCTTTTGATGCACAATGATGACTTACTCTTCAGCTGGCAATTCTTCTGCGTTCTCTAACGCAGCTTTTTTGATGGTTTCTGGTTTTAACAACAAACGATTGCGCAATTCGGCTTCAATTTCATTGGCAATAGCCGGATTGTCCAACAAAAACTTCATCGCATTGGCTTTACCCTGGCCAATTTTATTGCCCTGATAGGCATACCAGGCACCGGATTTATCCACAAGCTTTTCCTGCACGCCCAGATCGAGCAGCTCGCCCTGCTTATTGATGCCCTGACCATAGGTAATGATAAACTCAGCTTGTTTAAAGGGTGGTGCTACTTTGTTTTTCACCACTTTAACCCGGGTCTCGTTGCCGATGATTTCATCGCCATCTTTCACCGAACCGATACGGCGGATATCCAATCGCACCGAAGCATAGAACTTCAGTGCATTACCACCTGTGGTAGTTTCCGGGTTGCCGAACATTACACCGATTTTCATCCGGATTTGGTTGATAAAAATACACAGGGTATTGGAGCGCTTGATATTGGCGGTCAGTTTACGCAAGGCTTGCGACATTAAGCGGGCCTGCAAGCCCATATGGCTGTCGCCCATATCGCCTTCGATTTCCGCTTTCGGCGTTAAAGCTGCCACCGAGTCAACAATCACCACATCAACCGCGGCTGAGCGCACCAGCATATCGCAGATTTCCAGTGCCTGCTCACCGGTATCCGGTTGTGATACCAGTAAGTCGTCGACATTCACCCCCAGCTTAGCGGCATACACCGGATCGAGCGCATGCTCGGCATCGATAAAGGCACAGGTCTTACCGGCGCGCTGCGCTTCGGCAATCACCTGCAAAGTCAGGGTGGTTTTACCGGATGACTCAGGCCCGTAGATCTCCACAATACGACCATACGGCAAGCCGCCAATGCCAAGCGCGATATCCAGCCCCAGCGACCCCGTCGACACAGAGGCAATATCCAGCGCCGTGCTGTCACCCAGTCGCATAATCGAGCCTTTACCGAACTGACGTTCAATTTGGCCTAAGGCGGCGGCCAGCGCTTTTTGTTTATTGTCGTCCATTGATGACTCCCGAAAAATTAGATTGGGCTGAATGCTGTATGAGCATACAGTAGTTTAGTTTGCGCTTGCTGTCAACAACCGGATGCTTTGTTGTAGCGCGAAATCGATGGCTTGCTGACGAATGTCTGCCCGCTCTCCGGTAAAAAGTTGCTGATTGCTGGTACAAAGCCCGCGCAACCAAAAAGCAAAACACACCGTCCCCACCGGCTTGTGCTCAGAGCCGCCTCCAGGCCCGGCGATGCCGGAAATTGCAATGGCCAAATCAGCACCGGCTGCTTTGGCTGCACCGGCCGCCATTTCCTGCACCGTTTGCAGGCTAACCGCACCATGCTGCTGCAGGGTTTGCACATCCACCGCTAATAATTGCTGTTTGGATTTGTTACTATAGGTGACAAAACTGCGATCCAGATACGCAGAGCTACCGGCCACAGCGGTTAGGTTGTAAGCTAAGCCACCGCCGGTACAGGATTCCGCCGCCGTCACCATCAGCTGTTGCTCGATCAATAACTGGCCCAGTGTCTGCGCCAGTTGCAAGGTGTCGGTGGTGGTGCTCATAGCAATCCAAATGCAAGGAATTTGACACCATTATGCCGTCCACCACAGCCCTGGGGCAAGCTGCCAGTACCCATACCCCGATGATGCAACAATATCTGGGGTTAAAAGCCCAGCATCCGGATATTCTACTGTTCTACCGTATGGGCGATTTTTACGAGCTGTTTTATGACGATGCGAAAAAGGCAGCCCGCCTGCTGGATATCTCGCTGACCAAGCGTGGCCAAAGTGGTGGCCAGCCGATCCCGATGGCTGGCGTGCCCTACCATGCCGTCGAATCCTACCTGGCCCGGCTGGTGCAGCTCGGTGAGTCGGTCGCTATTTGTGAGCAGATTGGCGATCCTGCGACCAGCAAAGGCCCGGTTGAACGTCAGGTCGTGCGTATTGTCACGCCCGGCACGGTCACCGATGAAGCCCTGATGCAGGAGCGGCGTGATACCCTGCTGGGCAGCCTGGTGCAGCACAAGGATCAGTTTGGCCTGGCCTGGCTGGATTTGGCCAGTGGCCGTTTTTTGCTGCAGCAATTAAGTACAGAAAGTGATGTGCAGGCTTTATTGCAGCGGCTGCAACCGGCCGAACTCTTGTACAGTGAGGAACTAGCCGCTCCACAGCTGCTGCCGGCGCGCTGCAGCAACCGACGCCGCCCGGTCTGGGAGTTTGAAGCCGAGACTGCCCGGCGTTTGTTGTGCCAGCAATTTGGCACCAAGGATTTGCTGAGCTTTGGCGTAGAAGATGCCCCGGTGGGCCTGATGGCTGCGGGCTGTTTAATGCAGTATGTCAAAGACACCCAGCGCAGCCAGTTGCCGCATATCCGCGCCATCGCCAAAGAACAAAGCGATGACTATATCGTGCTGGATGCCGCCACCCGGCGCAACCTTGAGCTGACGCAAAACCTGGCCGGCGGCCGCGAACATACCTTGCTGGATGTACTGGATCAGACGCAAACCGCCATGGGCTCGCGTTTGTTGCAGCGCTGGATCCATGCACCGCTGCGCCAGCAGCAGCGCATCACAGAGCGCCTGCAAGCGGTAACCGAGCTGACAGACTGCTACCCGGAGCTACAGCCGCAACTAAAGCACATTGGAGATATCGAGCGGGTGATTGCCCGTATTGCCTTACGCTCTGCCCGGCCGCGCGATTTTGCAAGGCTGCGCCAGGCACTGCAACAACTGCCCGAATTGCACCCATTGGCCAGCAGTTGGCGCAGCCCTTTGCTGAGCACACTGGCCAGCCAGACCGAACCCTTGCCAGAGCTTTGCGCTTTGCTGGAACGCGCCATTGTTGAACAGCCGCCCGTGCTGATCCGCGATGGCGGTGTCATTGCTTCAGGTTATCATGAAGAGCTGGATCATTGGCGGGCACTGGCGACCGGTGCCACCGATTACCTGCAGCAACTGGAAAGCCGTGAAAAAGAGCGCACCGGTATCAGTTCACTCAAAGTCGGTTTTAACCGGGTGCATGGTTATTACATTGAAATTGGCCGTGGCTCGGATCATAAAGTACCGGCAGACTACATTCGCCGCCAAACACTGAAAAATAACGAGCGTTTTATTATCCCGGAGCTGAAAGAATACGAAGACAAGGTTCTAGGCAGCCAAAGCAAAGCGCTGGCGCTGGAAAAGCAGCTGTACGATGCGCTGTTTGATCAGGTTCTACCGCAACTGGCCGAGCTGCAACAGCTGGCAACAGCATTGGCGCAACTGGATGTCTTGAGTACCTTTGCCGAGCGCGCTGATGTGCTGAATTACCAACAGCCGGAGCTTCAAGCTGCCACTGGTATCCAGATTGAGCAAGGACGCCATCCGGTGGTTGAGCAGGTCATGCAGGAGCCTTTTATTGCCAACCCACTGCAACTGTCGCCAAAGCGACGTATGCTGCTGATCACGGGCCCCAACATGGGCGGTAAATCCACCTATATGCGCCAGACTGCGCTAATCGTTCTGATGGCCGCTATTGGCAGTTATGTCCCCGCCGAGCGGGCGGTGATAGGCCCAATCGATCGGATCTTTACCCGGGTTGGCGCGTCGGATGATCTGGCCTCCGGTCGCTCGACCTTTATGGTAGAAATGACCGAAACCGCCACCATTTTGCACCACGCCACCCCACACAGCCTGGTACTGATGGATGAAGTGGGCCGCGGTACCAGCACCTACGATGGGTTATCACTGGCCTGGGCCTGCGCTGACTATCTGGCCCGGCAATTAAAAGCCATGACCTTGTTTGCCACCCACTACTTTGAACTGACACAACTGGCCGATGAACTGGAAGGGCTGGCCAATGTGCATTTCGATGCGGTTGAGCATGGCGATACCATTGCTTTTATGCACCATGTGCAGGAAGGAGCCGCCAGTAAAAGCTTTGGCTTGCAGGTCGCACAACTGGCCGGTGTGCCCAAGGTGGTGATCCAGCAAGCCAGACGCAAGTTGCAACAATTGAAGCAGGCCGAGCCAACGGCAGCAACCAGTTCAAAGCCGGTAGCCGCAACGCAACTGGACCTGCTGGCCCCGGAGCATCCGGTACTGCAGCAACTGCGCAGCATCAATCCGGACGACCTCAGCGCCCGCCAGGCGTTGGATCTGCTGTATCAGTTGCAGGCGCAATTGGCCGATTGAAGCCCACAATAAAAAAGCGCCTTTTGGCGCTTTTTTATTGGAATCAATTGGTTATTCCTGAAAGAGAGTCTCGATATTAAGCCCCTGGTGGGTGACGATTTCTTTTAACCGCCGCAAGGCTTCCACCTGAATTTGCCGCACCCGCTCGCGGGTTAAACCAATTTCGTGGCCAACATCTTCCAGCGTGGATGGCTCGTATCCCAGCAAACCAAAACGACGGGCTAAGACTTCACGCTGTTTCGGGTTCAGTTCATCCAGCCATTGCACCAGGTGTTGTTTGATGTCCTGATCTTGCAGTTCCATCTCAGGCCCCAGCTCTTTGTCATCAGCAATCACATCCAGCAACTGTTTATCCGACGAGCCTGCTGCTAACCCATCGACCGAGGTGATGCGCTCGTTTAGTTTAAGCATCTTGCTGACTTCTTCCACCGGCTTATCCAGCGCCGTAGCGATTTCTTCAGCAGTAGGCTCATGATCCAGCTTTTGCGACAGTTCACGGGCCGCTCGCAGGTAAATATTGAGTTCTTTGACTACGTGGATGGGCAAACGGATGGTGCGGGTCTGATTCATAATGGCCCGCTCTATGGTTTGGCGGATCCACCAGGTCGCATAGGTCGAAAAGCGGAAACCGCGCTCTGGGTCAAACTTTTCCACCGCACGGATCAGGCCAAGGTTGCCTTCTTCAATCAGGTCGAGCAGCGCCAGGCCCCGGTTGATGTAACGACGGGCAATTTTCACCACCAGCCGTAAATTACTTTCAATCATACGTTTACGGGCAGCTTCATCGCCCTTGAGCGCTAATCGCGAGAAATAGACCTCTTCCTCGGCTGTTAACAGCGGCGAAAAACCAATTTCGCCAAGGTACATTTGGGTTGCATCTAAAGCACGGTAACTGTCATCGCGTGCAAAGATTTCATCAGTATCGGTGTCATTGTCTTCGGTAAGAGCGGCAGCATCTGGCTCATCCGTATCATCCATCAAAGACAAATCGTCGTTTATATCCTCATTGCTGCTTTCATCACGATCATGTATTGCCTTGGATCCCATATCCTTCTCCCACATCTACAGGGTACATTTGGTACAGCCAAACCGGCTCCTGGTTGCTGACCGTCAATGCGTCCTTCAGGACGTCTATTGTTATGATGTTGCTTTCCTGTGTTACTTTGGCAAAAACTGAAGTGGGTCTACCGATTGCCCACGGAAACGGATTTCAAAGTGCAATTGCGTTCGACTAGCCTCAGTACTGCCCATATCGGCAATGTGTTGTCCAGCCTCCACCCGTTGTTGCTCCCGAACCAGCAAGCGACTGTTGTGAGCATAAGCACTTAGATAATCATCGTTGTGTTTAATGATGATTAAATTGCCATAGCCCCGCAGTGCATTGCCAGCATAAACCACCTGCCCCGCTGCAGCTGCATTGATACGCTGCCCTTCATTGCCAGCGATCTTAATGCCCTTGCTGCCATGCTCCTGATGCGAGAAACGCGCCAGCAGGGTGCCTCTGGTCGGCCACTGCCATTGCAATCGACCTGATGCTGAG
The DNA here is from genome assembly GCF_036325985.1 of Alkalimonas cellulosilytica. Classification (NCBI taxonomy): domain Bacteria; kingdom Pseudomonadati; phylum Pseudomonadota; class Gammaproteobacteria; genus Alkalimonas; species Alkalimonas cellulosilytica. The sequence goes on along the minus strand of NZ_JAUHLI010000013.1, from coordinate 117,536 downwards.
GTATTGTGCTCGGTTTTTTCCGGGTTTTGTGCTGATCTATTATGAACATAACCCGTTTGTGGGCTAGGTGCAACCGATTTTGCCGGCGGGCTTGGATTGGTCTGAGCTCTTGGTGTAGCAGGCGCAGGCGTGGCTGGCCGGGTAGTCACCGGAGCCGGTTGCGGGGCTCTGGTAGCCGGTGTTGCAGCCGTAGTTGTGCGCGCAGCCGGAGCAGCTCCCGTCATGCGCAGCTGCTGACCTGGATGAATAATATAAGGGGCTGTAATTTGATTACGACTGGCCAGCTCGCGAAAATCCTGACCAGCCCGAAAAGCAATGGAGTAAAGAGTGTCGCCCCGCTGTACCTGATAGGTATCGGTGGTGATGCTGCCCCGCGATGCCTGAGCTGATTGCATCGGTAAACTGGCAACCGGTGCCGGTGCCGAACGTTTGGCGCACCCACTCAGCAGCGTACTGAGCATACCCACCACCAGTAAACCACAAAAACCCGGCAACAAAGCGGGGTAATTTTTGCGTCTGACTGGGGCACTCGGTGCACTCATCGCCGCCTCATTAGTTGCTTACATCATCACGACTATCTTGGCGGCGCTCCAGGCGCAGCATGCTCTGCATCAACAGAACCCCCACGAAAGCCATTAGCAGCGCCCATCCCAGCTGCAAGGATCCGTGGTGTTCGGCATAGCTGGCAAGGCTAACCGGCTCACCGGCAAGCTGCCAGGGCCAGACCCGGTACATGGCGCCAATCACCACACCGATTAACAGGGCTAAGGTAGCATCATGGTACCGTGCCAGTAAACACGACAACAAGCGTGAAAAGCTGAGTAACCCCACCGCACAGCCACTGGCAAAGAGCAGCAATGGAACCAGTTGCAACTCAGTCACTGCCAGCAATACCGGGGCATACATGCCAAGTAACAACAGAATAAAGCTGCCTGAGATCCCAGGTAAAATCATCGCGCAAATAGCAATGGCACCGGCAACAAAGTACATCCAAAGCTCAGGCTCAAGCTCCACCGCTTGCAAACGTCCAATGGCCAAAGCAAGCACCACGCCTGTCAGCAGCAAAGCCAGGCGCCATCGGTTCCAGTGCAGTTTCAGGCACAAATGCGGTAAAGCAGACAGGATCAAACCGAAGAATAACGCCCAAAGCAGCACCGGCTGGTGCGCCAACATCCAGCTAACACCATTGGCCAGCATAAAGACACTGAGTAAAATACCACCAAACAAACACAGTAAAAAAGTACCATCCATGTGTCGCCAGGCTGCCGCAAACCGGCCTTGCACTACCATAGCAACGGCATGGTGATCCACCGAGCGTATCGCCTTGATCAGTCGCTCATAAATCCCCAGCAGCAAGGCCAAAGTGCCACCGGAAACCCCAGGCACAATATCGGCCGCTCCCATCAGCAATCCTTTACACCACACCATCAAATACGACATCACCATACCCTGTGATTCAAGTTTTTCAGGCCAGTTCACCTGGCACCAAGGGGACAAAGCGCACGGCTTCAACGCTTTCTTCAACAAAGTCATCGCCTTGCTGGGTAATGACGCGCAGCATTTGCTCGTCGGTCCCAACCGGAATGACCAAGCGGCCGCCCTCACTAAGTTGCTGCAACAAAGCCTGCGGCACTGCACTGGGTGCTGCCGTCACCAGAATGCAATCAAAAGGCGCCTTACTGAGCCAGCCCTGCCAGCCATCGCCATGCTTCATCGAGACGTTGTGCAAGTCGAGCTGTTGCAGGCGGCGCTTGGCCTGAAACTGCAAACTTTTAATGCGCTCAACGCTGTAGACCCGGTCAAACAGCTGGGCCAGTACCGCAGTCTGATAACCAGAGCCGGTACCGATCTCCAATACATGCTGGTGCTTACCACCCGCCAACAAAAGCTCTGTCATTCGGGCAACAATGTACGGCTGTGAAATGGTTTGACCATGGCCAATGGGCAAAGCGGTATTTTCATAGGCTTTGTGCGCCAGCACCGTTTCTACAAACAAGTGACGTGGTGTATTGGCAATGGCAGTGATTACCTGTGGATTACGAATGCCTTCACTTTGAAGTTTTTGCGCCAGCACACTGGCACTGCGTTGGGTTGCTACGGCCATTTACAACTGAATTCCTTCTAGCCACTGACTAAGTTGTTCCATGCTCTTGTAAGCAGACATATCGACATGAATCGGGGTAATAGAGGCATAGCCATTGGCAATGGCATAAAAGTCGGTGCCGGGGCCGGCATCAAGTTCCGGCCCTAAAGAACCATACCAATAGATATCGCGCCCCCAGGGATCACGTGCCTTGGTCATGGTTTCTGCTTTATGGCGGCGCCCCAACCGGGTAATTTGCAACCCTTTCAGCTGCTGCACCGGGATAGAGGGTACATTGATATTTAAGATCTGATCAGCAGGCAGCGGGTGCGACTTTAGTTTTTTGATCACCTGCACCGTGACATAAGCGGCCGTTTCGAAGTACTCGTCATCATGCCCTGCTAACGACACCGCAATGGCGGGCAGGCCCAAGTGCCGGCCTTCAGTCGCCGCTGCCACCGTGCCTGAGTAAATCACATCGTCACCCATATTGGCGCCGTGATTGATGCCTGCCACTACCAGATCCGGTGTAAAGTCCAGCAACTGACTAATCGCCAGATGCACGCAATCCGTTGGAGTGCCACTGACGGCAGTAAAGCCATTGTCCAGTTGCTGCGTTCGCAGTGGATTGAGCAACGTCAGGGAATTACTGGCACCACTGCAGTTGCGATCCGGCCCAACCGTTGTGACATCAGCAATTTGCGATAACGCTTGCTGGAGCACCTGAATGCCTTTGGCATAAACGCCATCATCATTACTTAACAAAATGCGCATTAGTCTTCTCCATACTGCTTACTGGCGCCAGCATCGGTGTACTGCACCAATTCTCGCAGCACACTGGTGGCAAAACAACCCGTTGGCAGAGCAAATTGCAGTAAAATTGTATCGTCTTGTTGCACCGCACTCAGTTGCTGGGGGACCAACCGGATAGAGCGACGCTCTGCCTTTACACGAAAATCAATCAGCCCCTGCACCAGGCTATCATGCCCGGCCAACCAGCTGGCTTCAAGCCGGGCCGCTTCCTGCTGTGGCTGGGATTTCTCCGCAGCAGCCAGACCGCACAAAGCAGCCGTTGGATGAAGATCCCCTTGCTCTAACCGTTGCTGCAATGCATCCAGCGCCTCATCGGCACGGAAAATCGAGCCTGAGCCATCCAGTTGCACGATATCGCCTGGCAACAGAGTATTGAAATATCCGGCTACAATGCGCGCTGAGATTTGCTGGTTAAATAAGAAAGAACGTGCGGCTGACAGAACCAGACCGCGTAACTGCCGATCAGCAATGCCCTGACCGGCAAACAGCGCTTTGGCTTTGACCAGGTTACCGCCATCAATGCCAAAACGTTGTTCACCGTAGTAATTCGGCACGCCCTGTTGTACCAGAGGTAAACGCTTTAGCACCGTAGCGGCATCATCAAGCTGACGTAAACGGATCTGAAAGTGATTGCGTTTCAAAGCGCCGAGGCGCAGTTTCCGGTGGTGGCGCTGCACCTGCAAAATCCGGTAGCCTTCCCCCTGCCAGTCCTGCCAGGGCACATCGGCTTTGATTGGCCAGGGCAGGCAAAACCACTGCCGGGTAATGGCATGACGATCTTTGCGACCAGCAAAGCTGATATCCCGGTTTTTAAGGCCGGTTCGCACTGCCAGTTGTCTGGCAACATATTGGGTATTCTGGCCAGTTTTCTCAATTTGCAGCAGCAAATGTTCGCCAGCACCGCTGGGGCTAAAGTTAAGCTCTTCATCCACCACAAAATCAGCAGGCTGGCTGCGGATCACTGCCTTGGCCTCTGGCTGACCATACAACCATGCTTGTTCAGTTTCGGCCATCAGCCAGCCACCAGCAACACCACAGCCTCAGCTGCAATCCCCTCTTTACGGCCCACAAAACCCAATCGCTCGGTAGTGGTCGCTTTCAAATTGACCTGACCAAGCTCTGCCTGCAGATCCGCCGCGATGACAGCCCTCATGGCGGCAATATGCGGCGCAATTTTGGGGGCCTGCGCCATAATGGTGATATCAAGGTTGCCCAGCTTCCAGCCATGCTGTTGCATGGTGGCCACCACCTGACGCAGCAGCAACCGGCTGTCGATATTGGCATAAGCAGCATCGGTATCGGGGAAGTGATGACCAATATCGCCAAGCGCCAGCGCCCCTAAAATAGCATCGGTCAAGGCATGCAATACCACATCGCCGTCCGAGTGAGCCAGTAATCCTTGCGGATAGTCCACTTTTACGCCGGCCAGAGTTACCGGGCCTTCGCCACCAAAAGCATGGACATCAAAACCATGGCCTATGCGAATCGCTGTCACTGTTGAGTCTCCAGATAAAAGGCAGCCAAAGCAAGATCCTCTGGCCGGGTTACTTTGATATTGTCGCTGCGCCCCTCAACCAATAACACTGGCTGGCCCGCCCACTCCATAGCAGACGCTTCGTCGGTTACCGCCACACCGTCAGCTAAAGCTGCGCATAATGCCTGTTTTAGCAGCAACAGAGGAAACAATTGAGGGGTCAGGGCATGCCAGAGCCGGTCACGATCAACCGTCTGCTCAATGTGTGGGCCGCCACGTTTCATGGTATCACGCACCGGAGCGGCCAAAATTCCGCCGCAACCGGCTTGCTGACAACGGTCCATCAAGCGTTTCAGATCGGCAGAGTGTAGCAATGGCCTGGCGGCATCATGCACCAGCACCCAGTCAAACTGATCAGGATCTAAGGCTTCAAGCGCAGCCAGTACAGAGTCTGCCCGCTCAGAGCCACCGACTACAGTGCGCACCGTAGCATCAGCGGCCAAACTGGTACTGGCAAAATAAGAGTCTTCTGCGCCAAGCGCAATCACCAGAGGCAAGCTGGGGTTAAACTGACGTAGTGCTGCAGCACTGTGTTCCAGAATGGTGTGGTTATGTAACCGAAGATATTGCTTGGGTACCTCACTTTGCATCCGACTACCCACTCCTGCCGCCGGAATCACTGCTGCTAATCGGTTCAGAGTGAGCGCAGTCATTAGCGCTCCGGCTGCAATGGTAAGGTAATGCCCTGACGCTGATCGTGCAAACTCGGGCTATCGGTCACTATGCGAAAAAAGATTTCATCGTCACGGATCATACCAAGCTCGTTACGGGCCCGCTCTTCAATCGCCTCCAGACCAAGCCGTAAATCATCCACATCCGCCAGCAACAGACGATTCCGCTTGGCCAGCTCTTCATTAGCTAATGCCTGCTGCTCCAACTGTTGCGTGAGCTGCAGGTAGTCACTGACACTGTGCTGCCCAAACCACAAACGGTATTGCAGCAACAGCAACAGGATCAATAAGGCGATTGTCAGTAACCGCATGCCACCGGCTCAGAGTTCATCATAGGGTTATTATGAAGCTTTCGATGCAGTGTGGGAAGGCCTAACTCGTTGCAAGTGGAGCTTGCAGGATAGGTTTGGCAAAGTTTTTCCAGTTCAGGTCAGTGGTAAGCAACAGCTCACGCAAACTCAGAGCCCGGGGCGAGCTGCGTTTTTGGTTGCTCCATTGATGGCCACAGCAGCACGCTGTCATCACCACTTTCACTGGCTGCAGCAAAAATTTATCGGTATTGGCACTGCTGAGCGGTGTGCCGGCAAAAGCAAACCAACCTTGCTGGTTGCAATGCAGCCGCTGGCCGGCTTTGTCTACTTCATCAATGGTATCGAGTAAAATACGCTCTACTCCAAGCTGCTCCTGATACACTGGGACCAGCAGACCAGGCTTAGCGTATTTCTCAAAGAAACGGGCAATTTGATCTGGCCGCTGCCGATTCAACGGGCAAGTGGCAGCCTGACTGGCAAACCAGGACGCATTTTGACTATCCAGCAACAACGGAGATTGCACCTTAAGGATACGCTGCGCCGCTTTACGGATGTAAAATGGCAAACTGGCCAGTTGCCTTGGTAACTCGGCTGCTCTACTTGCTGGCCACTGGGACAGACGCAGCAGTTCGCGCTCGTACAATGCATTGCAGAGTTCAGTGTAGGTTTGGTTCTGGCCAGATACCTGCCAGAAATGTGGCTGATCAGTTGAGTCTTTCATGCTGATCTGATGGTAACGGAGCCATGCTGGCTTGCACAAGCAAAAAACAATCGCATTTCACAACATTACTTAATCTGAAAACTCTGCACAATGGCTTCCAACTCACCACTCTTGCGCATCAGTTCCAACCTTGCTTGCAGCTGCTCCACCAGCTCAGCAGATACATCCGGATGCAACGCCAAAAAATTGCCCGCAATGCCTTCCAGCGCTATGGCTGCCTCAACCACCTCCATCGTCTGCTGATAATCCGCCAACCAGACCGGCATCACCAGTTCCGAAGACACCATTAAGTCGACCCGTCCTTGCAAGAATAATGGAGTGGCTGCCGACTTGGACTCAAAATCCAGCAGATGTTGGCCATACTGAAAACCTTTTCGTAAAAAGTATTCCTCAAACACATCGCCCCGGGCTACTGCAACCATATACCCCTTGGCGTCCTCGACCTGCTGCAGCTGGATGTCGGAGCGACTTTTTAACCGGTATAAATAAGGGGTGGTGTAAGCCAAAGGACCAACCCATTGAAACAAAGCTTCGCGATCTTTGCTGCGGGAGGTCGAATACAGTCCGGCCCGTGGGTTGGCTAGCGCTTGCTCAAAGGCCCGACGCCAGGGATACAGCTCAAAGCGGCAACGAATAGCCACCTGCTCACAAAGACGTCGTACAATCTCAGTGTTGGTTCCGGTAATGACTCCGTCTTGTTCGTAACTAAAGGGCGGAAAGTGCTCGGTATAAAGCACCAACTCATCGCTAGCCTTAGAAAAATTAGAGTAACTCATTATCAGAGCGGAAATGAGCAAGGCGTATATTGATTTCAAATAAAGTGTCTCGATAAAAAATATCCTCATTCTAAAGCTTAGAATGAAATAACAACAAATCAAATTGATTAAAAACCAGAGCCCGGCTGCTGCAGAAACTCCAGCTCTTCATTGGTAGAGGTTCGCCCTACTAAGGCATTGCGGTGCGGATAACGCCCGAAACGCTCGATAATATCGCGGTGTTTGATTTCAAATTGCAGGTTCTCTTCCAACCCTTCCTGGTCATACAACCGCATCGCCACATCGTGAATAGCCAGCGATTCACTGTGCATAAAAGGCATGTACAGAAAGCTTTGCTCGGTGGGGGTTAGCTCCTGATCAAGGCCCAGATGAATGGCTTCCTGCGCCAGACCCAGTGCCAACGGATCGCAGGCGAAAGCCTGCGGAGTATCCCGGTAAATATTACGGGAAAACTGATCAAGCACAATGATTTCAGCCAGGCGGCCTCGCGGCTCTTGTCGCCATGGATAAAGCTCACAGCAAGCTGCCATCTGATGTAACTTGCCAAACACATCGCGGATTTGCTGATCCAGCTCCGGATCTTTGACAAACCACTGTTCTTTATTCAGCTCTTCAAACCAAAAGGTAAGTACCGTATTGAGCATAGTTTTCATCAACAGACCTTCATCCAGAGTGGGAGTATTTCCATACTAGGATGTTATGACACCTGCTGCAAGGTCCTGGTTTTGCGTCAAATACCGCAGATGCCCCAAAAACGTCCGGGCAACCGGCCCCAGAGTATCGGCATCGTTAAAGTTCAGATAAAAGGTCATGCTGCGGCTGCTGCCTCTGGGTAAGGGCAGTACCTGTAACAGCCCCGTATCCAGATAGGGTTGCACCGCATGACGGGGTAACCAGGCAAAGCCCAGTTGCTTTAGTAGCAGTTCGATGGAGGTGCCGACGTGACTAACGGTCCAGCGCTGCTCCGAGCCCAACCAGCCATGCTCTTTGTCACGGGCCTTGCCAGAGTCGCGCAATACAATTTGCCGGCAATCCTTTAAATCTTCCAAGGTTAATCCGCGCTGCAACTGATGCAGTGGGTGCTTTGAGCCAGCAACAGCCACAAACTCCACCTGACAAATATCTTCACTGAGATTGTCGGCCAGGGTAAAAGGCGCCACGGCTATTTCCGCTTTGCCCTGCGCCAGCAGTTCATTGGCTCCAGCCAGTATGGTTTCCATCAGTTCAATGCGGATCAGCGGGTACTCGTGCGATACCGCTGACAGGGTCTGATACAGGATGTCTCGTGGAAAAGCTTCGTCCACGGCAATACTCAGTGTCGACTCCACACCCGCCTGCAGGTTCAGTGCTACCTGCTCCATGCGTTCAGCTTCGGTGAGTAAGAAATTAATGCGCCGCAGTAATTGCTCACCGGCAGCTGTTAACTGTGTCTTCCGCCCCTCCACCTGAAACAGCGATACACCGAGCACATCTTCTAACTTATGCACTGCATGGTGAATGCTGGACTGGCTTTTAAACACTGCTTCAGCGGCCTGATGAAAACCACCATGCTCGGCCACCGCTTTAAACATCCGCCACTGCTCTAAGGTTGAACGTGCCATCGCAGACTCCCGGTTGATTAAAAGCGAACAACCCGGACAGAGCCGGGTTGATTCAGTTGTACATTTAGTGGCTGCGGCTTAACGCAGCATCCACTGAAGCTTTGCCGGCACCACTGAATAACAAGGAAATACTGGCTGCCAGCAAGGCCAAACCAAATTCGTAACCATTGTTGCTCATAAAGAGGCCGTGTTCAAAGTGCACCGCAAATATTGCCACCAGCATGGTCACCGCCAGCACGGCGGCAGCAGGCCGGGTTAGCACGCCAATGACCAGCGCGATGCCGCCAAAGAACTCTGCAGAACCAGCTAAAAATGCCATCAGCACACCCGGTGCCAGGCCAATACTTTCCATCCAGCCACCGGTGCCCGCCAAACCATAGCCGCCAAACCAACCGAATAGCTTCTGGGCACCATGGGCCGCAAAGATAATGCCGATAGGTACTCTAAGTGCCAAAGCGCCCCAGCCTGCTTTGGTTGCTGCCAATTTTTTCAGTAATGCCATTGCTTTGTTCATCATCTATTCCTCTGTCAGTTTGTTGGATGTCGACCTGCTCAGGCAAAGATCCCCGTTGTCGATGAGAACAGTGTAGAAGAGCTAAATGAATTATAAAATTGGATGATTAGAATCAACATGCTCGATTTTTCAGAACGAAAAGGCCGACATCAATCTTCCATAATGCGGGCATAGCGTTCAACCAGAAAATCAATCAGTGCCCGAATGGCTGGTAACATGCCGCGCCGGGACGGAAACACCAAATGAATCACTTCACGCCGCGGCTCCCATTCTGGCAACAGCTGCAGCAAGCGCTTTTCGGCCAGCTCCTGCTGCAGCATCAACAAAGGTAATTGCACCACCCCAACTCCTGACAGCGCTGCAGTTTTCAACGCCAGCATATCGGTGGTGGTGTAGCGCGGCTGAAAAGGCAGCTTTAAGTTATGGCCATCCTGATGCTGCAACTGCCATTGATGCTGCTCATACGCACTGGCCCGGCTTAAGCTGGGCCAGTGCAACAAGTCTTCAGGCTGCTCTGGCAAACCACCCTGCTGCGCCACCAACGCTGGGCTTGCAACCAGGCACTGGCCACGGTCAGAGAGGACGCGCAGCACCAGATCGCTGCTTTCCAGCGGCAAAGGCCGGGCCCGTAGTGCCAAATCCACGCCTTCAGCCAACACATCTACCCGACGGTTGGTGGCCTCCAGATGCACAGTGATTTTCGGGTACAACAGCATAAAGTCTGCCAACATCTCCGCCACATGAAAGTGCAACAACCCGACCGGGCAGGTCAGACGAATGCTGCCGCAAGGCTCGGCCCGGGCTTGTTCAATCGCTTGCTGGGCTGCATCGGCTTCTACCAACATGGCACGGCAATGCTCCAGATAATGCTGGCCAACATCGGTCACCTGAAAGTGGCGGCTGGAGCGCTGAATCAAGCGTACTTGCAGTCGGTCCTCCAACAGCGCAATACGGCGACTTAACTTTGATTTGGCAATACCCAGCGCGCGGCTGGCTGGGGCAAAACCACCATGGTCGACCACCTGCACAAAGTAATAGAGATCATTTAAGTCTTGCATAGGATTCCTTGCTATCGTTCTGAAAATGGAACGCTGCATCACAGTTTAGCAGTCTACCGCGTCGTTGTTGCTGCATCTAGACTTTAAAGCCAACTCGAACCGGTTGCACTCCCGCACCGGTGACTTGCTAAGGAGCGAACCATGAGCAAACCCTATGTACGTCTGGACAAAAACAACGCCGCTGTGCTGCTGGTCGATCATCAAACCGGCTTACTGTCGCTGGTGCGGGATATTGACCCGGACAAATTCAAAAACAATGTACTGGCGCTGGCCGATCTGGCCGCTTATTTCAAGCTGCCGACCATTTTAACCACCAGCTTTGAAGAGGGTCCGAATGGCCCGCTGGTGCCAGAGCTGAAAGAGATCTTTCCAACCGCTCCGTTTATTGCCCGCCCAGGCCAAATCAATGCCTGGGATAATGAAGAGTTCGTTGCGGCCATTAAAGCCACCGGCAAAAAGCAACTGATCATCGCCGGTGTCGTCACTGAAGTCTGTGTTGCCTTCCCGACCTTGTCTGCACTGGCGGAAGGCTTTGATGTCTTCGTGGTCACCGACGCCTCCGGCACCTTTAATGAGCTGACGCGCGCCTCGGCCTGGCAGCGGATGTCCGATGCCGGTGCTCAGTTGATGACCTGGTTTGGCGTGGCCTGTGAGCTGCACCGTGACTGGCGCAACGATGTGGAAGGTCTGGGCCAGCTGTTCTCCAACCATATTCCGGATTACCGCAACCTGATCAACAGCTATACCACCTTAACCTCAGGTAAGTAATCAGTCACAGGATAGCCCAGCATGCTGTGCTGGGCTTCTTGCAGGAGCCAAGTATGTCGTCACCCCAGCAACCTCAGACTGGTGCTTCCATCCTGATCCATCATCAGATCGATCCCAATCAGCAGGCCCGCTATGAATCCTGGCTGGCCACCATTATCGAGGTTGCCGCTGGATTTCCCGGCCATCAGGGCGTGACCATCTTAAAGCCAAATCAAGGGCTACAGCGCTATGAGATTGCCGTACGTTTTGCCAGCGAGGCCGATGCCAAGCACTGGCTGGCATCTGATGAGCGTCAGCAGTTGATAGGCAAAGTTGCATCTTTGTTGCAGCTGCCGGAAAACGTGCAGATATCCAGCGGCATCGATCACTGGTTTCAGCCACTTAATAGCCCAGCGCCACATCCGGTACGCTGGAAGCAATGGCTGCTCACCACACTAGTGATTTGCCTGCTGACCATGCTGATCCCACCGCTGCTGCAGTTGCTGTTCGATGCCATGCCGCTACTTGGGCTTTGGGGCATCCGTCACTTACTCAGTGCTGGCATTATTGTGGGACTGATGGTTTACCTGGTGATGCCACGGCTGGTGCCTTTATTGGCTGGCTGGTTGTTTAAACCCTGAACCTCCCATCGAGGCAATTGACTCTATAATTCGATAGTAACGAACGATTGATTCATTTTTATCCGATATATTCTGTCAGCCAAGCCAGCTAAAGTAGTAAGGTGTAAAACACTATTGGAACACCTTATGTTTGAAGTCATCCGAAGCCATGAGCGGGGCCGGGCCAGTTTTGGCTGGCTGAAAAGCCGCCATACCTTTTCCTTTGGCCACTATTACAACCCAAAGCAGATGGGTTTCTCCAAACTGCGGGTGATTAATGACGACAGAGTGGCAGCTGGTGCCGGCTTTGATACCCATGGTCATCGCAATATGGAAATCATCAGTTATGTGCTGCAAGGCGCCATAGCCCATAAAGACTCGGCCGGCAATGAAGAAGTGCTGCCAGCCGGCGAGTTCCAATTGATGAGCGCTGGCCGGGGGATTTACCACAGTGAATACAACGCTAGCCGGGCGGATGAGCTGGCTTTTTTACAGATTTGGATCGAGCCCAATCAGTTCGATGGTGCTCCTGGCTATCAGCAAAAACACTTTGGCGATCAACCGGGCCTGACCCCAGTGATCACGCCGGATGGCCGCGATGGTACCTTACAAATCAGGCAAGATGCCAGCGTGTCGCAGTTACGGCTGAGTGAGCAGCAGCAACTGCAGCTGCCAATGCAACCCAATCGGGCCTATTACCTGCATCTGATCGCCGGTGAGCTCAGCCTGGCTGACGAGCAACTCCAGCCAGGTGATGGTATCAAGCTGGTGGATCAGTCAGCAACACCCGCCATCGCCAGCTCTGGGCTGGTGCATGCCTTGTGGTTTGATTTGCCAGGCCTTAGCACCTAAATTTAAGCAACGCTGTGCACAAAGCCCAGCAAGTGAGGATGGTATGAGTACAACAGACAAACAGCCGGAGTCCGATTGCAGCATACGGCACGGCTGCGCCGCTATCGAGCTGATTATCGACCCAAAGCCAAAAGATCTGGGTGGATTCTCTGTCCGGCGCAGTCTGCCGGTGCGTGAACGGCGCAGCATCGGCCCCTGGATTTTTTTTGATGAAATGGGCGTGGCCGAATTTGCCGCTGGCAGCGGCATCAATGTCCGGCCCCACCCGCATGTGAATCTGGCAACCGTGACCTATCTGTTTGAAGGTGAGATTTTGCACCGCGATTCGCTGGGCAGTTATCAGCCGATCACCCCGGGTGATATCAACCTGATGGTGGCAGGCAAAGGCATCGTGCACTCCGAGCGTGAGCGCCCGGAAGTGACCGCCCGCGATCACCGGTTGCATGGCCTGCAGCTGTGGATGGCACTGCCTGAAGCGGATGAAGAAATTGAACCGGCTTTTTACCATTACCCGGCTAGCAGTATCCCAGGCACTATGGTCGATGACGTACCGGTGCGGGTGCTGATTGGCAAAGCCTATGGCCTGACGTCACCGGTCAAAACTTTCTACCAAACTCTGTACCTTGAGGCAGAGTTAGAGCCAGGCCAGAGCCTGACGCTGCCAAACAGCCCGGAGCGTGGTCTCTACCTTGCCAGTGGCCAATTGCAGCTGCAAGATAGCCCAGTGACAGCCCACCAACTGGTAGTACTTGGCGATGCCGAAGGCGTGCAGATCACAGCGACAAAGCCCAGTCGTATTGCCCTGATTGGTGGTGAAGCCATTGGCAAGCGCTACATGGAGTGGAATTTTGTCTCCAGCCGCAAAGAGCGGCTTGAGCAGGCTAAGCAAGACTGGCAACAGGGCCGCTTCCCCAAAGTACCGGGCGATGAAGCGGAATGGATCCCATTCCCAACCTAATTGGACACATCATGCGCATCGCAGTGATCGGCGGCGGTATCAATGGGTTATGCACTGCCTGGGAGCTGGCAAAAGCGGGTCATCAGGTGCAGTTGTTCGAGCGCGATGCCCTGATGCAGGCTACCAGCCGGGCGTCCTCCAAGCTGTTGCACGGCGGCCTGCGTTACCTTGAGCAAGGCGAGTTTCGCCTGGTGCGTGAAGCCTTGCAGGAGCGGCGCTGGTGGCTGAATAAAACCAGCCAGCTGACCCGGCGCATTCCACTGCTGTACCCGCTGTACCGCCAGGGCAGACGTCCACGCTGGCAATTGAAAATCGGCCTGGTGCTGTATGATTTCTTTGCCGGCCGCAAAGGCATTGGACGTCATCGCTGGCTGACTGCCGCGCAAACCCTGCGCTGCTCACCACAGCTGGCAGCCGAAGGCTTGCAAGGCGCTTATTTGTTTTTTGATGGCCAGATGGATGACTATCAGCTAGGGCTTTGGGTTGCGGCCAAATGTCGCAAGGCCGGGGTCACTATTTTTGAGCACCAACCAGTACTGAAACTGGCCGCTCACGGCGAACTGCTGCTAAGTACCGGCTGGCAAACCTTTGATCGCATCATCAATGTCGCAGGACCATGGAGCGAAGCCTTGTTGCAGCAATCCGGGCTGCCTGTACAGCAGTCACTCGATCTGGTACGTGGCAGTCATCTGCTGCTGCCAAGCCTGGGCCGCTACGGCCATATGCTGGAAGTCCCGGGTAGTCGTCGCATCGTCTTTGCCCTGCCTTACCAGCACCAATGTTTGCTTGGTACTACCGAAGTCCGGCAGCAGCTGCACGAGCCAATTGCCTGCTCCGAAGCCGAACGGGATGAGTTGCTGATGGCGTACAACCGGTACTTTCAGCCCCAGGTACAGCCTGCCGATATTCTTGGCAGCTTTGCTGGTGTGCGGCCCTTATTAAAAAGCAGTAGCGACAGCAGCCGAGCCAGCCGGGAATACAGCCTGCATTGGCAACAGCAGCTGTTAACGGTCAGCGGTGGTAAATGGACCACAGCACGGGCACTGGCCAGGCAAGTAGTGCAACAAGTTCAGCACTCAGCAAAATAACAGCAGCGTCAACCACCCCTTGCGCTTGCAATCGAGCACAGTATGATAAAGCTGGTGAGCCTGATGGAGAAAGTGGATGCATTACTTACTGTTTTACCGTGATCTGGTCGAAGATTACGTACAGCGACGCGAAGCCTGGCGTGGTCAGCATCTGGCCTATGCCAAAGCCGCCCATGCCAGAGGTGATTTAGTGCTCGCTGGTGCTCTGGCCGATCCGGTCGATGGCGCTGTGCTGTTATTTCAGGGCGACAGCCCGGCGGTAGCTGAGCGTTTTGCTGAGCAGGATCCTTATGTTCGCCATGGCCTGGTGGGTCGCTGGGAAGTGCGCCCATGGAACACGGTCGTCGGCGATATGGCGATTATCAGGCCCGACTAATGCCACTGTATATTGAAGACCGGCTCCGCTGGATACGCGAAATGCGTCAGAAAAGCCCCTGCAAACGCTGTGGCTTGCTCTACAATCACCATATCAAGGCCAAATGCCCGGATTGTGGTACGCTGGATAGCCATGAACTGCGCGAGCTGCTGGCACAAAAAGAAGTGATCATCGGCGACCTGCGCCGTATGGGCTGGATCTTTGCGGCGTTAGCGCTTGGCTGTACTCTATTATTTTTTTGGTAACATAAACTCAGGAGTTTTCTATGCCCCAGGCTGAACAACTGCACCCATTTCGCAGCTTCCGCGAGTTTTATCCCTATTATCTGGCAGAACACCAAAACCAAACCTGCCGTCGTTTGCACGTGATTGGCAGCGCTCTGGTGTTACTGATTGTCGCAATCGCCCTAGTCACTGCCAGTTGGAAGCTGCTGTGGCTTTTGCCGGTCATAGGCTATGGTTTTGCCTGGGTCGGGCATTTCTTCTTTGAGCACAACAAACCGGCCACCTTTAAATACCCACTGTACAGTCTGATGGGCGACTGGGTGATGTTTAAAGATGTGCTTACCGGCAAGATCCGCTGGTAGGTTCAGAAGCTGATAGCCACTTGTACAGCACCAGCGCATCAACCAACCCTAACGATGGATGGTTAAACGCCCTGGGTAATCGGCCTACAATGGCAAACCCAAGCTTTTGCCACAATCGGACGGCGCCTTCATTACTGGATGCGACAAAATTAAACTGCATCGCCTGATAGCCCAGTGCTTTCGCTTGTTGTTGTGAGTGCTCGCACATGGCAGTCGCAAGCCCTCGCCCTCTGGCAGTTGCTGCCACCATATAACCGCAATTGCAGACATGGCTGCCAGGTCCAGCCTGGTTGGTTTTCAAATAGTAAGTGCCAAGGATCTGGCCTTCATCTTCCGCTACAAAGGTTTGCCTTGGCGTGAGCAGCCACAGCTGTCTGGCTTCCTCTTTGCTGATGTCCTTGGCAAAGGCATAGGTCTCGCCAGCTGCAGCAATGGCATGAAAAATTGGCCAGATCTGTTCGAAGTCGTCATGGGTAGCAAAACGAATGTTCATGTTTGAAGTTTCCAATCCAATAATCACAGCCGATTATACCGTTAAGGCAAGTCGAGGCCTTTCTAAAGACCCCGACCAGTTCAACCTAGTGCTGTAATCTTTGGGAAAGCTTCGTTACTGCATCTACCACGTTTTGTGCGTTGCTTTGGATTTGGTCAATCACGGCTCTTGCCTGGTTGACCAGCTCAGTCACATCCTGAGTTTGGGCTTGGCTACCTTGAATTAACTCCACAGCATTTGCTGCCAGCTGCTGGTTTTTACCAACCACATCCACAATCTCTACTGTGGCAGCGCTGGTGCGTGAGGCCAGTTGCCGAACTTCATCCGCTACCACGGCAAACCCCCGGCCTTGCTCCCCAGCTCTGGCTGCTTCAATAGCAGCATTCAGTGCCAGCAAGTTAGTTTGATCCGCAATACTGCTGATACTTTGAATAATGGTTCCGATAACTTCCGATTGCTTGTCCAGCCCATGAATAATTTCAGCGGCTTTCCCCATCTCCACTTCAAGCTGTTGCAGCATTGCCGCTGTTTCACTCACCACTCGGATCCCTTCCTTAGTGCTGCTATCCGTTTGCTGAGAGCTGTCAAAAGCAACTTGTGCAGTAGCGGTTACTTCACGCTCCTGCTCTACTTCGTCCGTAATCAAAGTGGCAAATTTAACCACCTTGTCGTATTCACCCTGCACATTTTTGATGGGGTTGTAAGACGCTTGCAGCCAAACCTCGCGTCCAGCACTATCGACACGTGCGTAACGCTCTGAAAAAAATTGACCACTGCGAAGACGTTGCCAAAAAAGCTGATAATCTTTGTGATTGTAGATTTCAGGCGCACAAAACATCCGATGGTGCTTACCCTTGATATCCTCTAACCGGTAGCCCATGGCACCGAGGAAAAGATCATTGGCAGTTAACACATGGCCATCCATATCAAACTCAATCATGGCGGTAGAACGAAGCATCGCTTTCATCACACTTTCGTGCTGATGGGACGTTTCAATGGTACGGGTTAAGTTCGTTGCATAGACCTCAAAACGCTCCAGCTTGTCATCCAGGTTCCTTACCGGGCAGACAGCAGCACGCAACCAAAATTGCTGACCATTGGCATTTGCAACTTGCCAGGCACCGATCCAGACTTTGCCTTCATTGAGGGCAGCGACCAGTTTCTTGTAATGATCCGTGCTGCGAAGCGCTGCAGGGACCAGTTCCTTCATAGGCTTTCCTTGCACTTGCGTACCAGAAAGGCCAATCTCCTGCTCAAAGTTCTGATTTACGGATACAACCTGGCCATTGCGGGTTAAATCCAATCGCAACATCTCGGCACTGACAGCCACACTGATTTGCTTTATTGAGGCAATTTCTTGGCGTAGCGATTCATTTTCCAAGCGTAACTTTTTTACACCAAACATCGTCATGCATGCCTTTGAATAATTAATTATTCGCTCAGCATGATGAAAGCGATTACATTAGTCAAGGAGTTTAAAGCTGTTGAACATAGCGTAAAAGATTGCCAGTAGAAGCACCTCACAACACAGCCTTCATACGACATAGGAGCAGCACATGCCTACAGCAACTTCGCCCCAAAATGCGGCTCGTCGCCACTTTTTAAAGCTAGTGGCGGGCTCAGGTTTAATCGTCAGTACAACCATGCTGCCTGGCCTGGGATTCGCTGGCCAAGGTTTTCGGCCCGGCTTGCAGTTATTTACCGTTAGAGAGTTGATGCAGCAGGATGTTCGCAGCACTTTACAACTCATTGCCAACCTTGGTTACCAAGAGGTGGAGTTTGCCGGCCTGTTCGATCACCCGGCCAGCACCCTCGCCGCATGGTTAGCAGACTTTAAGCTAAGAGCGCCAGCCGGACATACCCTGTTGCAGCCCTTACTCAGTTCACCCAGCAAGGTTTTGGAAGAAGCCCTGACCTTAGGGCATAGCTACGTGGTGCTTGCCTACCTGCACGATCATGAGCGTGCCGATGGGATTACCAGCTACCTGAACCTGGCAGAGCAATTAAACCGTATAGGTGAACAGTTTCAAACTGCTGGGGTTCAACTTGCCTACCACAATCATGACTTTGAGTTTATCCCGACCAACGGCACCACACCTTATGAGGTATTGTTGCAGCAAACCAGTGCACACAGCCTAAAAATGGAGCTGGATATTTATTGGGCAGCAAAAGTACAGGTGGACATGCCATTACTGTTCAAGCAGCATCCCGGTCGCTTCCCGCTCTGGCACTTAAAAGATATGGCAGCCGATGGTGGCTTTGCAGATCTTGGCCAAGGCATCATTGATTTTGCTCCTATAGCAGCACAAAGCAGCCTGGCGGGTTTGCAGCATGCTTTTGTTGAAAGAGACCATACGGACGACTTGCAACGCACGCTGGAGCAGGGGCTACAAGGTTTTAGCCAGATCCTATTGTGAGTGTTACTGCAAAGTACAGTTACAACAATGCGGTATCGAAGTTCCGGTACCGTGTTATCGGGCATGGATAAAACGCAGGCGTATTAATCAGCTCTTCCCCCTTTGCCTTTGATACCAGCGATATTAGTGTGTATGCTTATTATTTATACCGCTGCATTAGATAATTCAGCAATAATGACCAAACCAAGGAAGATTGCATGATGTCATTCAGATACTCCTATTCAAAACGCCATTTACTTTTACCTTTAATTATCGCGCTGACCGGACTACTCCTATTCAGTTATAGCGCTAAGGCTGATAACCGCCAGGACGTCGACGGTGCTGGTGATCATCCCGCGGTGAAACGAGTCGCGGGATCATTTATTCGTACTTTTGAAAGAGACGACTTTGCACAAGTGATGCTACCCGCAGGAGCTCTGGATTTAAGAACCAGAGCCTACTCTGCAGATTTGACCGTAGAAGGCGAGCATCTGAGAATGATCTATGAGTTCACAGATCCTGATATCAGTCCTTTGCGGGTTCATCGCAGTTATCTTCATACGCTAGAAGAGCAGGGTTTTGACATCCTGTTTAGTGGTGAGGGTGATGAGCTGGTAAGCGCCGGACGCAGTGCTAACTTCCTGACTCAACACCGGCACCTCGCTGCCAATGGCCCAATCCAGGTTCGGCAAAATGTTTATTACATCTTGGCGCAAAAGCCAGCTGAAGCACTTACGGTCAGTGTTTCTACTTACCTATTTGCCGGTAACAACCCCCGCGGTACTGGTGTGACTGTTAATGTAGTGACCGAAGAAGCCATGGAAGTCAGTATGGAGCACCGGCCACTTACATCGAACGAAATGGCAGACAGTCTGATAGAAAGTGGCCGCGTTGCCATTCAGGATATACTCTTTGCATTTGACAGCGATGAGATTTTGCCAGAATCTGCCGACAGCCTGAGCACCATAGCTACCTTGCTGCAAGAACAACCCGAGTTGAAGCTGCTGGTGGTTGGCCATACTGATGATGTTGGTGACTTTGACTACAACCTCAGACTTTCACTACAACGTGCAACAGCAGTGGTCAGCTACTTACAACAACGGCATAACGTCGACCCGGCCCGGTTACAAGCCTCCGGGGCTGGCATGATGGCGCCAATTGCCAGCAACCGGAATGAAGCTGGCCGCAGTTTGAACCGGCGCGTTGAACTGGTTGAAATCAGAGCACGTTAGTGCTCTTAAAATATTCTAAAAGGCCGATATCTATTCTAATCACCTTATGGTTCTGTTAGGCTTGTTGCTAATTAAACAAATGACATGACGCGATGCTCTCTCAGATACACCGAAAACTTCATAACAGTCGCATATTTTTTGCGCTGCTATTGTGTGTTTTCGTCACATGCTGGGGTAGCAGTGCGAAAATCTGGCAAAACCTCCTTAATCTGAGTACAACTGCGACGGCAACCTATACAGCTGATTCGCAGGCTTTGGCTGACACGCAAAAAAGCACTATTGCTTCTCAGAGCGACGGGAAGTACTCAGTCAACACTGAAGGCTGTGACAAAACCTCCTATCTACCCACTCAGGCTCAACAGGACTTGTCTGATTTTGTCGCCATCCTTTTTATTGTGTTATTGCTGTTTGCTGGTGTATTCCGCCCCCAAAAGCCGCGCAGACTTAAACCATTCTGGCGTCCGAAACGACGCACGCACTCCGTATTTTGTTGCTTCCTGGAATAGATAGCTGGCTTAAAAACCACGCTTTTATCTTTTTTCAGGAGAAAATCACATGTATCACCTTTATCCGCTCTGGCGTAAGCCATGGGTGTTGTTTGGGCTTATTGGCAGCATATTCTATAGCGCGAGCGCTCTGACTAACCCTCCCAGCACGGGTTGGCTAACAACAGCTGAAGCACCTCATTTATCAGTAAAATTAACGCTAACCGGCGACTATGATGCATCCTCTGCTGTCTTGCCCGCACTCTTGCAGGTCGCGTTGGATGACGACTGGAAAACCTATTGGCAGGCGCCTGGTGAAGGTGGTATTCCACCTTCGTTTCAATGGTCGGACTCAAAAAACCTGGCCGACATTCATTGGTTCTGGCCGGCACCATCACGTTATTTTGTTCAGGGTTTTGCCATTCAGGGGTATCAGCAAAGCGTTACTTTTCCGCTGAAACTGGAAGTCACGCCCGGTGCAACCTCAGCCGTTTTGCAAGGCGTTCTCACCATGCCAAGCTGCACCACAATCTGTGTATTAACAGACTTTGAACTGGAGATTCCGGTAGATTTAGCTTCGCTGCAAGCCGATGAAGAACAGATGTTCCTGTTTAACCAGGCAATGAGTCAGGTACCGCAACCACTTGCGGATGTGCACATTAAGCAAGCTGGCATCACCGACAAGCCAGGACAAATCTACATTCAGCTGGCACGAGAGCATGGCTGGACAACCCCTGAAGTGTTTATTCACAGCAATGAAGATGAGTTGTCTGAAGTAGTGTACGAGGTTGCACCTGCCAACATATCAGGCAGAGAGCTCAGTGTAGTAGTGAGTGCCAGCCACTGGTTGGGTTTGCCCGATCTGACAGACAAAACGCTTTATGCCACAGTCACCGACAAAGCATTCGCTGCTGAGTATCCGATTACCTTAACCGCGGTAACTTCTGCACCTCTGGATAGTCAACGATCACTGATCTTGGTTGTACTATTAGCCCTTGCTGGTGGCTTGGTCCTGAATATCATGCCCTGTGTATTACCAGTACTTGGGATAAAACTGCAGAGTTTGCTGCTGAACAAACCGACACAAAGTAGCACTATCAGAAAGCAGTTTCTGGCTTCCGCAATGGGTATTGTCACCTCGTTCTGGCTGTTAGCCCTGGCACTTAGCTTGCTGAAATGGTCGGGTGAAAGCATCGGCTGGGGTATTCAATTCCAAAACCCTTACTTTATTGCCGGGATGGTAGGTGTCACCTGGTTATTTACTTTAAATCTGGCAGGCGCTTTTGAGGTTCGTTTACCGGGCTCTTTAGGTAGCTGGGCAGCAACAAAAGGCAACAATAGCTACGCCGGTCACTTTTTGCAGGGCATGCTAGCCACATTATTAGCCACACCTTGCACCGCGCCCTTTTTGGGTACGGCAGTTGCTTTTGCACTTTCAGCGGACATTATCACCATAGTACTTATATTTACCGCGCTGGGGATAGGCATGGCGTTACCCTGGTTACTGCTCGCTGCTTTGCCACAATTAGCCGCATGGCTCCCTAAACCGGGTCGCTGGATGCTGTGGGTAAAGCCGTTTTTCGCGGTCATGATGTTTGCAACCAGCTTATGGTTGCTTAGCTTACTAACGCCTTTTATTAGCACCACAACCTTTACGCTACTAGTGGTCACCTTAGGTGTGGTTACCTTGTTTATACTAGGAAGAACCTATGGACTAAAAATCATTATCTACCTGTTTAGCGCACTTGCATTACTAGGAGCGGCATCAGGTATCGTACTCCTGCTTACTACGAAAAGTTGGCAGCAGGTATTACCAGCTGATCATGACTGGGAGCCTCTGTCTGACGAGTATATTCATACTGCTGTCACTGCTGGTAACGTGGTGTTTGTTGATATCACTGCAGATTGGTGCATTACCTGTAAAACAAACAAAATTGGCGTCTTGCTACAACAACCCGTGCACAACGCGCTGGCAGAGCCGGGTATCGTTCGGATACGCGGTGACTGGACAGTTCGCAACCCAGCTATCAGCCATTATCTACAAAGTAACAACACCTTCGGCGTTCCCTTTAATAAAGTGTATGGCCCTGGTGCGCCTGAAGGTATTGCCTTACCTACCCTTTTAACCACTGACGTGGTCATTCAAGCATTGGAGCAAGCCCATGACCAAGCCAAATAACCAAAACAGCCCGACAAACCGCTGGCTACGCCGCCTGATTGGGTTTTGTCTTTATAGTGTGTTGTTATTCGCGCTGGTGCTGGCACTGGATTGGTACCGCAATCGGCTGGTCCCTGAATCGTTACCGGTACAACAGCTACTTATGGATATTCAGCGCAAGGGACATGATGTACAGAGCCTTAGCTACGAAGGACCTGTGTTGGTTTATTTCTGGGCCAGCTGGTGTCCGGTTTGTCAGTTGACCTCACCAGTCATTGACGGCTTTAACGATAACTATCCAGTGGTTAGTATCGCCCTGCGCTCAGGTGATGACAAGAAACTACACCACTATATGACAGCTAAAGATTACCACTTCCCAGTGATAAACGACCAGAATGGCCTGCTTACTGAACAGTGGCAAGTGGGTGTAACACCAACCATTGCGTTGGTAGTCAATGGTCAGATTGTCTGGGTCACATCAGGGCTTACGACGTCTCTGGGCTTAAAGGCCCGCATCTGGTTTTACAAACATTTTAACTAACATAAGGACTGTCTCTATGAAAAATTTTTTATTGACGCTGTGCACCATAGGTGGCTTGCAACTTAGCATCGCTTCACCACTTCAGGCTCAAAGCTTAACTGAGCAACAGCAACGCGAACTTAGTGAGATTAATACCATGCTAAGCGCCAACCCGATGCTAATAAACAGCATGCATCAGGGACTGAATAATTATCTGGTACAGAAAACAAAAAAAGACGCATTTTTAGCTGAAAATCAGGACTGGCTTTTCAATAACTCCGTGCATCCAGTGATGGGGAATGCAAACGCTGCCCATCAAATTATTGTATTTACCGACTATGATTGCCCCTTTTGTAAGCGACTGGAACCAGAGCTGGAAAAGTTAATTGAAAAATACCCGACAATACAGGTAATTAACATTCTGGTTCCATTACGCCAACAGCAGCCTGCAGGTGCAAAAACCAGCTCAGCTTTATTAGCGCTGGATTTATGGCTCAGCGACAAAACGCAATTTGGACAAGCACATCAATTGTTAATGAAAAAATCAGGGCTTCATACATCAGAATCCTTAAGGCACATAAGCACCAGCACTGGCAATGATGCATTGTTAACTGCCTCAGCAGAAAGCCAGCAAATTGTAGAGCGCAACATGGCTGTTTTTACTGGCTTTGGGCTCCGTGGTACCCCTGCGATTATGATCGGTGAACAAGTTATACCGGGCTTTGTACCTTACCCAAAACTACTTGAGATTGCAGAACATGAGTTTTCGTTGAGGTAATACTCAAGAAAGGCTGGCATGATGCCAACAAGTGCCAACAACCGGAACGAAGCTGGCCGCATGGTTAAAATCAGAGCACGTTAGTGCTCTGATTTCTATATGAACAGGCTTTTCGCAGTTCGAATATTCACACTGTCAGGTTACTCAGCAATAAGTGTTAATTGCTCAAGTCGACCTTCCAGAACGACATGATCGGCACCTGATGTTTCAAATCGAATGTCTGCATCGAATAATTCGCCACGCTCCACCAGGTGCAAAACCCCGGTAATACTATCTACGTCATAACGAGATAAAATAACCCGAAGGGTCTGTTCACTTGCCCGGCTGGCAAGCGCATACTCTCCATTGCTAATATCCTTTGGTAACATGAGCGATATCCGGTTACCAATCGTTAGAATAGCACCATTATTGCCATGGTTAATAGCTACCCGCCCCAAGTGAGTTTGGGTTTCGCCATTGATGGTTAATTTATAATGAGCTTCAGGTTGGCCAACAAATGCAATATCACGGGCTGCTCCTTGCACCAAAACTTTCGCAGCATCGTCACGGTTCCCATCGGCAGCACTAAAACGCCATGCAGCTGTGAGCTTCCCTCCAAGCTCTAATAAATGCAGTTCCCCCTCAACCTGTTGATCAAATGTCCACGCGTGCCCATCACCTCGCAGGTGAGCCTGAACCTGATGCTCATTGGCGGTAGAAAAACTGGCGATTTGGTAGCTTTTCCCTGCTACAGCTCCACTAGGCAGGATTAGGTTTACCCATGCGCGAACGGTATTATCAGGCTCATCTTGATGTATTGCGTCGGTATAAATAGTTAATGAATAAGGACCCTCTGCATTACTTCCTGAGCGAGATGCACCACCCCCTATGGCTGGGCGATACACATCCCTACTCACCCCACCATAGCGCGGATCAATTGCTGTGGTATATTCTCCGCCAGCAGAAACAGCGCCAGATATATTCAATACCGATGTGCCTTCGTTCAACTCATCTAACCAGGACTGCAGCTCTGGGTCTACAAATGCTCTGCTTTTACTGTGGTTACTATCACCACACCCTATGATACTCAAAGTAAGAAAAACACTCAGTCCAGTACATATGATTTGATTCATCGAGAAATGGCTATTCCTAAAGCGCATGCTAACTCCTTTCATCATTTCCAATTGAAAAACGCTCTTGGTTCAAAGCTCTAAATTACTAAGCGAAATTACCAAGCGGTGTCAGTAAGAAGAAGTCGCCTAGTAGCTACCTCATCTTATTATTTTGACGTGAAAAAATTAGCGGTCTCGGTTTGGCTTTTTACGATTGTCACGCATGCTCTGGTGAATAGTGCGCTGCCATTGACCAACCGTGCGAGCATCCGCATCGACTAAACGCCCAATAACTGCGGCATCTGCTTTAAGAAATTGCTCGACAGTACGAACACCTTGCGCATTTAATGCGCTGATCTGACCTGTCGTAAAATGATCACCCGGGAAGGCCTCTGAAAAATGGTCGCCGGGGAAGAAAACCTTACCGATTCCAGGCACCTGCTGGGAGCGAGGTATGGTAGGCTCCCCTTTTATCCCCTCAATTTTTAAAGCGCGGGGTGAGAGGTTTTTTTCTGTTTCACCAATAGCACGAGGAGCAGCTCTTTTTTCTGATACAGACTGGGCTTGTGCCACATTAAAGTTTATTAACAATGATATAGTCAGCAACGTGGTAGCAAGCTGATTTAATTTGAAAAACGTCATAAGTATTTCCTCCTTGATGAGTTGGCAACACATGCACCAAATCAACTCCAAAAAAGATCGAAAGCACTGTTTTGATCGTTACTAGGCCGTCGACCTGATTAAAAATCGCACAAAAAAACACAACTTACAACCTTTCACGACACCTTTCTAAGGTATGTGTATATTAATCATTACAACTCAAACTGCACTTTAAGCTCTGTTCATCTACACAGTTCAAAGGAAAACAGCTGTAGGCCAAATTTTAAAATAACTCCTACCATCAAATCGTGGCCTAATAGCCTGTAGTTTAAGATAAGTGACTGCCTTGCTTAAGTTAATAAAACTTACTTGCACATTAGCTGCTTAAAGCCCATATTAAGAGAAACAAATCTATGGTTTGCTCAGTTAGCATGGAAAAAATTTTCATATTAATCGGAATTACTCTTGCTGTAATTTTTTCGATGGGTTTATCTGCCGAAGAAAAAATTATTAATGCAAAGCTGGTTAGCGAACCTTTCAATGAGTCTTACCAACCTACGGTACTTGTATCGGGAAGAACACTGGTTGGTGTAATGCTTGTTAGTAGTGCTGAATCAAGCTCTATTTCATTTCAACTCCCTCAAAATATAGGCTCTAAAGAAGTTTGTCTTGTAGTGCAATCACGCGACGGAGCTTATTTCTCATCTAACACGTATTTAGTTTCAAATCTGACAGAAGCCACCGCCAGCGTGACTGCAAATTACCCAACTCGCTATCAAACATTATTAAGATCACTTGAAGAAGAAGAATTAGCAATTCTCGCAAGTGAGGGAAACTGTGCTGAAACCAACAGTAATCAATTTTTCCTTGCTAATAGAGGCTCGGGGACTTCAGAGGAAATTTTGCTTATGGTGAACTCATCCCGCAGTGATGTTTTTCTTAATTTAACCAATGCTAAAGAAAGCAAATCGATACGATGTAATAGAATAAGAGACGGCGTTAGAACATCCTTCGATACTACCTGCCGTATTAAAAAAGAACTTTTAGAAAGCTTTCATGGAGATATTCTTTTGGTTCGGAGACAGGGATCACGCGTGCTTCCACCTATCAGTTTAACAATTAGCCTCTAAAATGAAAAAAACTCGTACTAATATACTAATAGTTGCGATTTCCAAACGACTTGCCGGAAGAAAGGGGACTTTGTTTGTTTTTGCTACCATAGCACTAATTATGTCTTTGTCTTTATACATAATTTTTGCAGAAAGAGTAAGAGCGTACAGCATTACAGCCAAGACTGATGTTTTGGCCATTCAAGCACTAGAACATCCTCTAAATCATTGGGAGCTTGACTACAAAGGAACCTTACATGACATTTTCAATGATAAAATTTACAACTTGCAAGAAAGTGAGTTTGCAATAAAAGTTACTGGTGGCACAGAATTAACAGTCACCACTTCAGAATCACGGAATACTCTAGTTGTTATTTTAAACAACAACGAGGATAAGTCAGCAGCTACACTTTATGATGATGGAAAAATCATTAACATTAGTAGTTATGCACAAATTGAAATTGAAACCGAGAAATCGCTCATACTCCCTTTTTACGGTACAACCTCGATCGGTGATGACGTTTCGCCAGGCATCAGGAACATCCTCCATGAGGGGAAGATACGTATCATCGAACAAGTTTTAGGTAGTGATGTTAGATATGAAGCAGGAGAATTTACGCTTGACGCTGGCGATAGAGTTAAACTATACGAAAACTTTGATCTGGGCTTAGAGAGCACCGTAAGAGGATTTTTGTTTCATGCTAATGGAGAAATGTTAGCGGTCAATATCCATGGTGATGCGAGTATAGCCAGAGTGTACCGGCTAGGAAGTTCTGGCTATTCGGTTAAGTCTTCTTTATGGCAGCGAATTGTAAACGACCCGGTGATTGTCTCGATGACAAGCTTACTTGCAATTCTTTTTTTAATGTTTGAAATCTTCCTCGCTCTTCGGAAAATAGTTAACAAGGAACACCATGAGAAATAACTTCAATTATTTTATTACAATCTTGTCTGTTTGTTTCTCATTGACAGTATTAGCTCAGCCAGTCACGCAAGTGTATGTTGAGTCAAACGAAAGTGGGCAGGGTTTTTTAATTAAGCGACTGGATCAATGCTACTTAATTACCCCACATCATGTTGTGGGGGATTTTATTCAAGCTAATGTGATTTCATCTACAAATATCAGAAGCCGAGGGGAAGCCTACCTTCTTCAAACATTTGGCTACGATCTCGCGATTATGAACTTAGCAGGTAACATAACACGTGATTGCGGTGCAAATTTATCGCAAATTCCATCTCAGGTCCCAAGTTTGGGCAATGCAAGTAGATTAAGCATATCCAGTATATCTGCCGATGGTAGTCGTTACATTACACCAGTCTTGATGACTAGTCAGGATTTAGTATGGCTGCATGTTCAGCCAGAATCTACCGATGATTTACTTTTCCAAGGTATGAGCGGATCCTTGGTTTTCCTTGGAACGACGATTGTAGGCGTTCTGATGTCTGTCGATTCCAATAGTGGCTTTGGCAGAGTTCTTCGAATTGATCGTACAATTGAAACGATCTTGCCATTTTTTCAAGTAAGTACTGCAACAAGCCGGTCATCTCCCTTTCTAGAGCAAAATGAATCAAGTCAATCAATGGCGGCATTGACTCCTGTTAGCTGGAGTCACCAGCCAGCCAATCTTGATTCTGTGCTTAACATGGTGGACGATGATAAATCAACTTTCTGGAGCTATTTAGCTGACTCGAGCCCCGTAACCATTGAATTCTCACTAGGGGATTCCGTCTCAGATATTAAGGGCTTAATACTTGAAAATTACACGGGGAACCCTGAAAGCTTCATTAGAGATTTTGAAATCTACGTTACCCGTACCGCAACAGGAAGACGAGGCTGGAATCAAGTGTATTCAGGTACATGGATCCGAGGCGAAGAAACTAAGCAAATCAGTATTTCTCCAACTCAAGCTAGAAGAGTAATGATAAAGATCAGATCTGATTGGGGTGGGCAAGATGGCATCGCCATATCGACAGTGAAAGTTTATTAAATGAATTTACATACCCTCCAGAAATACGGCAACAACTAACTAGAGGTATTGTTGCCGCATTATTTAGAGGAAGCTTAATCAATCTATTCTAAATGAAACGGGAACACTCATTCCATCTGTACAGAAGTACATGCCTTCGAAAAGGCCATTTTCTGTAAAAGAAGCATTAATAGAGCAACTTCCCTGGCGCATAGACACGGATAAACCATTGATACTGCCACTGCCTGGACCAGTTGCTCTTGCTAAGCTTCTCACTCGAAATGAACCTGCACTTTCATTATATGAATCTACGTTAAAGTTAATAAAATCGCCATTTGATTTTCTAAACTCACTAACCAGACTCTCCATTCTCTCAGGGTAATGAATCAAGGCAGTAAGCTGATTTAATTCATTAAAACGATTTCGTAGAGTAATGGATAATGTGACATCATCAACACTCGATATACCTGCCGCATAGGCAATCTCGCGAATAGTGGTATCAGAGGACTTCAGCATAGTGTCTAAAGCTGATAATCGGATATTAGCCTCTGAGTGCGCTAGTAAAGCTTGGTATCTCGAAATATCTTCAGCTCTACGCATAATTTCATCGATTGAAGCAGATACACCGAACGTTGTTACCATCAGAGCCGCCGCTAAAATTTTTTTGGTTTTAAACTTCATGCACGTCATTCCTTTACTATGTTATTCATGAACTTAGAGCAAAAAGAGCCCTTCTAACTTAAATCACGATTGAAGCACAGGGGCATGCCCACTTTTTATACTACACTATTTTCAGATTTCTTTTAGTTGAGTTATACATGAAGCAACAGCATGATAAAACTCAACTGGACTATCCACGGTTGCATTAGAGTGAACGAGCGGTGAATCACACAGGGTTTGTCGGAGGCTAATTTTCTTGAGAGAGTTAGTACATGAAAAAGAACAACTTATTCCGCGAACGTGCAGTTCGCATGGTTTTGACCTCAGAGCATAAGCACCGGGGTAATCATCTCAGAAAATAACTGACATCAAAAGTAGAAAGTTGCTATGAGTATGGCGAATTCGGCTTCAGCGACAAAAGACAGTGAGCCTTCAATCTGCTTCAGCTTTAGGTAGTTGTGTGGCAGGGATACAGGAAAAACAATAGTGTTTAGTTTTTAAATGGAAACCATGAAATCAAGATGAACTATTAAAATGAATGGTGCCTAGGGTCGGACTCGAACCGACACGTTGTTTCCAACGGCGGATTTTGAATCCGCTGCGTCTACCAATTTCGCCACCCAGGCAAGGGGGGATGCTGTATAGCCATTGCATTATACGAATCCATTTCGTTGGTGCAAGCGAAATTATGACACTTTGTTTTAGCTGCTGTTTTTTGCAGCAGCTTAGCGCTAAAATCTTCCATTCAGACAGTTGGATAAAATTCCTTCATTGCAATGGTTATCTCTATCGAGGCAAATGGATCCCAGCAATCATGCAGCGCGCTGAACCACCAGCCGCCTCAATGGTCGGTACCTGCACCGGTACCAGGCTGACACTTTGTTCCATCCGCTGTATTTGTTTGGCCGTAAAGGCATTGCATGCGGTTTCGGACAACGCCAGCAAGGGGCCATGGCTTCCGGTTAGTTCAATGGCGTTGGCGCAAAACGATTGGATCTGCTGATAGCTGACATCAATCACCTCCCGGCCGCTTTGCTGAAAATAGGCCAGCAGTTCCGAGCGCTGTTGCTCGGGCACCATCTGCAGGCAGATCAACACGAAATGGCTGGCCACACACATCATCACATTGGTGTGGTACACCGCTATGCCCTGCTGATCAAAGGCATTGAAAATCACCGGTGTCAGCTGAAGTTGCTGACACAGCTGGCGGACCAGGGCCGGGCTGGTGCGTTTTGATACCGCAGCAAAAGCCAGGCGATTGGGATGATCAATCACCAGTGAGCCGGTCCCTTCCAGAAACAGCTGTTGCTGAACGTAGCCAGAGTAATCAACCACTTCCGCGACCTGATACTGCGCTTTTAGCAGCTCAATGATGTCCGGCCGAACCTCAAGCCGGCGGTTTTCAGCAAACATCGGGTAAATCACTACCCGGCCATCGGCATGGGTGGAAAACCAGTTGTTCGGAAACACCGAGTCTGGTGTGGCTTGCTGCTCATCCTCAAACAGATGCACCAGCACGCCATGCCGCTCGAGTTGGCGCACAGCAGCACTGACTTCCGCATAAGCCTGCTGTTTGGCATCGCGGTCGTTACTGCTGGTCTGATAAGCATTGTCCCGCATGGTCTGCGGGTTTGAACAAAAGTGATGGGGCCGTACCATCACCACAGCCGATGGGGCCTGCACAGAATTACGCATCAGGCATCACCTACTTCGCTGACAAAATCAATGACTGCATACCTTTCCTTTTCAATAAACCATGGTAAGCCAGGAAACTGCGCTATTGTATTCAGTTCAACTGCCAGACAAAATGGCAAAAATTACATTTTTTGCAGAGCCTTTATCCTGTTTCAAATGACACTGCCAACCGGCCCTGCTGTGCGATATACTGAAGCGCAATTATTGGAGTGAACCATAAATATGCTGCGGTCATGTATTTTATTTGCATTCTCATTGCTGCTTGTTAGTCTGGTACCCGCGAAAGCCGACAACTGGACCCTGGCGGAGCAGCGCGAGCGCAACAGACAGCATCATGAAGACATGCTGGCGCACCCCGAGGTGGAGGTGTTGCCTTCTGGTCTGGGTTTTCAGCAGATTACCGAAGGCAATGGCGCCAAGCCATCGGAGCTAAGTTCAGTGCAGGTGTATTACCGCGGCAGGCTGCTAAATGGCGACACCTTCGATGCCCAACTGCCACCGGATGAACCAATTGAGTTTATCCTGCACCAGGTGATCCCGGGGTGGCAGGAGGGCTTAAAACGAATGCGTGAAGGCGGGTCCGCCCGACTGCATGTACCGCCACAACTTGCTTATGGCGCCCAATCCATGCCGGGAATACCGCCCTTTAGTCTGCTGATTTTTGACATCGAACTGGTACGGGTGATTGGTTTTCGCCGCGACGAGCCTGCCCAAAGCCAGGATGCGACCTCTCCGCTGCACTAAAGCGGCTCAAATTGCCTCCTGCTGGCACATCCTTTGACCAACGACCTTGTCTGGCCAGATGTATAAAAATGTCTTTTTTCATTCATAAAACTTGCATCGTCAATACCTTAGACTTGCTATCGGCTCCGTGACTTTACGGCTGGCATACAAGCTGCTGCCTGTCGCTGTCCTCGTCTGTTCGCCAAACCCAAGGAGCTGAGTGATGAGCCGATTTCAACAACGCAACCATCCACTGCGCGACTTGCTGGATCAGGAACTGCGCCAGCGCACTTTCCCTGCTCTGCAGGCGCCCTGCCGGCTATGTCAGTTTGTACTGACAGTCAGCCCGAGCAGCCGCAGTACCGAATTTTCGCAGATGCAGCAATTGGCGGCACAACAAGGGGCGCAACTCAAAGAAAGCGACAACGATCTGAACCTGTCCTTGTTTGGCGCCACCTTACGCTGGGAAAAGCATGGCGAGTTCTCCAGCTATACCTTTATCCAACCAGGCAGTGGCGCTGAGTTCTTTGATGATCCACTGGATTTCCTGCCCGCCAAAGACTGGCTGGAGCCCTTTCCTGGCCAGATATTCCGGGTGATCCAGCTAAGCGTGCTGGACAGCAACAGCAGCAGCAAAGAGCAGGACATTGCGGCCATGTTCAATCCGGATCATTGCATCAGCAGTTATCTGGCCGAGCAAAAAGCCCGCATCTGGACCGACTTTCAAAAGCATGCCGAAGGTGCGGGCCGGATGCTGATGCAAGATTGTGGTTTAAGCCCGGCGCAGCTGGGCCGCCTGGTACAGCAATTGTTTGATCTGGGCAATTATCGCAAGCTCTCCCTGCTGGGCTGGCCATTGGCCCGTAAAGCCATCGGGCAACTGAATACGCTGGAGCAGCAACTGTCTTACATCACCAAACGCATTGAACAGGCCGAAGAGCACGATGAGTCGCTGCTGGCAGAACTCACCCGCATGGCGGCGCAGACCGAGCATCTGATTGCCGAAAACAGCTCACGGTTGCAAGCCAGTGCGGCTTACTACCAATTGGCGCTTGATCGGATCAAAAGCCTGAATGAAACGCCGATTGATGGCCTGCTGTCGCTGCAGGATTTTACCGAACGCAGGCTAACGCCGGCTTTTCGTACCAGCGAGTCGGTGCTGTTTCGCCAGCAAGGACTCTCCAACCGGCTGGGCCGCTGTACCGAGCTGCTGCGCACCCGTATCAGTTTGAAGCTGGAACAGCAAAACCAGCGCTTACTGGCATCGATGGATCAGCGCGCCCGGCTGCAACTGAAACTGCAACATATGGTGGAAGGTTTGTCGGTGGTCGCCATCAGTTATTACGCCATGCAGTTGTGCCAGCATGGCATTCGGGCTCTGCAATATTGGTGGCCTGAGCTGAATAGCGAGTTGTGGCACAGTCTGAGCCTGCCGCTGGTGATCAGCAGCGTGGCCTTGCTGCTGTATGCCTTTCGCCGACGCTTGAAGCGTGCCGAAAGGATGCAACGGCCATGAACAGATTTCGCAGCCAGAGCGGCTATGCTACACTCTGGCGCATCGAAAACTGCTGAGATTGTGCATGTTTGAACAAGCGCCCAGGGCTGGTTTTGCCCGTCGTTTAGCCGCCATTATTTACGATGTACTGGTGCTGTGTGCGGTGATTATGGCCGCTGCCGGCCTGGCCTTTGCACTGGTGATTGGACTGGAAAAAACCGGCTTGCTGGATTTATCTGCTTATGAAGACACCGCTGCTTTTTTTGGTCAGGGCCTGCAGCGCTGGCTTTATTTGCTGTACTTATTATCGGCTGGGGTTGGCTTTTATGCTTATTTCTGGCTACGGGCTGGGCAAACACTGGGCATGAAAGCCTGGCGCTTATTATTGCTGCAGCAAAATGGCCAGCAGCTGACGCCTGCGCAAGCCATACTTCGGGCCTTGCTGGCTCTGGGTGGCCTTGGTAATTTCTGGCTGTTTCTGCGCTGGGGGAAAGGTTTGGCACTGCAGGATCAACTGACCAACACCCAGATGGTGCTGATCAGCAAAGAGCAAAGCAAACAGCTGAATTTGTACAAAACAGCGCGCTGATAACTTTGGGGTTAAGCCGTTGCAGTGGCGCAGCGGCTTATACTTTTTTCCGCATCAGATAAATCGCCAGCCCGATAAACAACAAGCTTGGCAACACAGCGCCGAGCAGCGGTGGCATCTGGTACACCAGCGCCACCGGGCCAAAGACTTCATTGCTCATGTAAAAAGCAAAACCGGTCAACACCCCCATAATGCCCCTGGCCGCCATGGTCACGCTGCGCAAGGGCCCGAAGATGAACGACAGCGCCATTAGCAGCATGGCGATGATGGTAATGGGCTGGGTTAACTTACGCCAGTACGCCAGCTCGTAACGGCTGGTATCCTGCTGATTGGCCCGCAGGTAATCGAGATAATCACTTAAGCCCCGCAGCGACAGCATTTCAGGCTTGATGGTCACCACACCCAGTTTGTCCGGTGTTAAGGTCGAGCGCCAGCGTTGCTCCTGCCATTGATGACGTTCAATCCGATCCGGATGAAAGTGCAACCGGCTGACCTGACTCAGCACCCAGACATCCTGCCGGAAACGTGCCGTCTCGGCATAAATAATGGCTTCCAGTTTCAGCTCATCGCTGAACTCGTAAATCGCCACCCCGGCCAAATCACCACTGTCTTTCACTTCCTTGATGTTGACAAAATCATCGCCATCTTTGGCCCAAATGCCCTGCTGCACCGCAAACAGATTACCACCGGAAATGGCTTTAATGCGCAGCTCACGGGCCGCCCGGTCAGTCGCAGGCGCGCCCCACTCACCAACAGCCATCACCACCAGCATCATCAGTACCGCAGTTTTCATTACTGCATTGATGATATTCAGCCGGGATAAACCCGCCGCCTGCATCACCACCAGTTCGCTGTTGCTGGCCAACAACCCCAACCCGACCAAACCGCCTATCAGAGCGGCCATTGGGAAGAACATTACCAGATCGCCCGGCATGCTGTACAAGCTAAACAGCACCGCATGCAGGGTATCGTAGTTGCCCCGGCCAATAGCGCGTAACTGATCCAAAAAGCGGAATAAACCGGACAGGATCATCAGTACCACCAGTGTCAGGGCGGTGGTAGCCAGAATGGTTTTCCCCAGGTAAATATCCAGAATACGGATCATGCGCTGGCCCCCCGCAGTTGGCGCTGCCAGCGCCGCACCAGCGGATGCTGCTGTGCCATCAGGGCCAGCCCCATCAGTAAAGCACTCAGATGGATCCACCACATGCCAAGCCAACCGGGCAGCTGGCCATTTTCCAGTGCCGAGCGGGTGATGATCAGCAGCATGTAGTAGCCAAGATAAAGTCCGAGCGCGGGCAGTAACTTGCCAAATTTGCCCTGACGCGGATTCACCCGGCTCAGCGGCACTGCGATCAGCGCCAGCAGCACAATCGACAGCGGAATGGCAATCCGCCAGTGCCATTCGGCCATCGCCTCGGGATCGTCCAGTTGCTGCAGCAATTGCGGAGTAGTCAGGCTGCTGAGTTTACGGCGCCGATGCTCCACTTCCTGCTCACGGATTTGCAGTTGGTAGCGGCCAAACTCGATCACTTCAAACGGCGGCGATTGCAGCTGACCGGCGTAGCGACGGCCCTGCTCCAGCACCAGCATTTGGGCACCGCTGGCATCTTCCTGCACAGCGCCGCTTTGGGCATAGACAATGGAATGATACGGCTTGCCATCACGGATTTCGCTTTGCGCCACAAAAACCCGCGACAATTCGCCACTGCCACGGGCAATATCATGCACAAACAGCACGGCACGCTCATTGGAGGTTTGCTGGAAACGGCCCGGCACCAGCGAGTAGAGACCCACATCGCTTTCCACCCGCTCCAGTACTTCGTATTCACGCTCCATCGACCAGGGGCTCAGCGCCATACTAACCCAGGCAGCAGCCACAGCCAGCAGCAATGACCAGCTCAGCACAAAAGCACTGATGCGCCGTTCACTCAGGCCGGTGGCATGCAATACCGTCATCTCGCTGTCGGCATAGATGCGGCCAAGCGCAATAAAAATGCCCAAAAAGGCGCTGAGTGGCAGGATAATCAGTGCCAATTGCGGTAGCTTCAGCCCAACCATGGTGAATACCAGTTGCGCTGGCAAATCACCTTCGGAGGCGTCCGCTAAGATGCGCACAAAGCGCTGACTCATGATGATGGTCATCAGGATCAGAAAAACCGCCAACTGCGACTTGGCTACTTCTCCAATCAGATAACGGAAAATAATCAAAAAATGCCCCCTGAAAACCGGTCTTTTTGCTGAAACCTCGGCCGTTTTTGAGTAAACTTGGTGTTTATCACAATTATTATCGACGAAAGCGCCGCAAAATCCGAGCGTTTTCTTACCCAGTCTGCATTTTTCATGGCAGTGGTTGCTTTACGTCGGTCCAGTTAGAACCAGGAGTCAACATGGAGTTCAGTGTAAAAAGTGGCAGTCCGGAAAAACAACGTAGCGCCTGCATCGTGGTTGGTGTCTATGAGCCTCGCCGTTTGTCTGCCGTTGCCGAGCAGCTGGATAAGATCAGCGAAGGCTATATCAGCAATTTGTTGCGCCGGGGCGACCTGGAAGGCAAGCCAGGCCAAATGCTGCTGCTGCATCATGTACCCAATGTGCTGAGCGAGCGGGTGTTGCTGGTTGGCTGTGGCAAAGAGCGTGAGCTGGACGAGCGCCAGTACAAGCAAATCATTGCCAAAACCATCAGTACTCTGAACGAAACCGGCTCGATGGAAGCAGTGTGCTTTTTATCCGAACTGCATGTCAAAGGCCGCGATATTTACTGGAAAGTACGCCATGCGGTGGAAAGCGCCCAGGACTCGCTTTATGTGTTCGATCAGCTGAAAAGCAAAAAAGACGAAACCCGTCGTCCACTGCGCAAAATCGTCTTTAATGTGCCAACCCGCCGCGATCTGGCACTGGGTGAAAAAGCCGTCGAACATGGTCTGGCGGTCGCAGCCGGTGCCAAACTGTGTAAAGACGTCGGCAACATGCCGCCCAATATTTGCACACCCATCTACCTGGCCGAGCAAAGCCAGCAGTTAGCCACGCAGCACAGCAAATTGCAGGTCGAAGTGCTGGGGCCAAATGAGTTGTCTGAGCTTGGCATGAACGCTTATCTGGCGGTGGGTAAAGGCTCGGTCAATGAGCCACGCATGACGGTGATGCGCTACCAGGGCGGCGCCGACAATGCTGCCCCTATTGTGCTGGTAGGCA
This sequence comes from Alkalimonas cellulosilytica, assembly GCF_036325985.1. NCBI lineage: Bacteria > Pseudomonadati > Pseudomonadota > Gammaproteobacteria > Alkalimonas > Alkalimonas cellulosilytica. The sequence continues at coordinate 81,044 of NZ_JAUHLI010000013.1, read as the reverse complement.
AAGGCCTGACGTTTGACTCCGGCGGCATCAGCATCAAGCCAGGCGATGGCATGGATGAAATGAAATACGACATGGGCGGTGCTGCGGCGGTGCTGGGCGCGATGAAGTCGCTGTGCGAGCTGGAGCTGCCGTTAAATGTGATCGGCGTGTTGGCCGCAGCGGAAAACATGCCGGATGCCAACGCTTACCGTCCGGGCGATATTCTGACCACCATGTCCGGCCAAACGGTCGAAGTGCTAAACACCGATGCCGAAGGCCGGCTGGTGCTGTGCGATGCACTGACCTATGTTGAGCGCTTTGACCCAGACGTGGTGATTGACGTCGCTACCCTGACCGGCGCCTGCATTATTGCGCTTGGCAAGCATGCTACCGGCCTGCTCAGCAACCACAACCCGCTGGCGCACGATTTACTGAATGCCTCCGACAGCAGTGGTGACCGCGCCTGGCGTTTGCCGCTGTGGGATGATTATCAGGAGCAACTGGAAAGTCCTTTTGCCGATTTCAGCAACCTGGGCGGCCGTGCTGCCGGTACCATTACCGCGGCCTGCTTCCTGTCGCGCTTTACCCGCAAGTTCCACTGGGCGCATCTGGATATTGCCGGCACCGCCTGGCGCAGTGGCGGCAAAGACAAAGGCTCTACCGGCCGCCCGGTACCGATGCTCACCCAGTACCTGCTGCACCGCTGTGGTCAGGATCAGGACTAAATGCAAGTACGCTTTTACCAGCTGGCAGAGAATGCTACAGCGCCACAGCCGGATATTCCGGCGCACTGGCAACTGGCCTGCCAGCTGTGCGCCGAGGCGTATCGCCAGCAACAGCGTGTTTTTATCCTGACGGACAATGAGCAGGATGCACATGCACTGGATGAATGGCTGTGGCAATTTGAGCCGGAGCGCTTTATTCCACACAACCTGCCGGGCGAAGGCCCGGCCCGCGGGGCACCGGTTGAGATCAGCTGGCAACCACCGCGCCAGCAACGGCAGTTGCTGATTAATTTAAGCCGTGAAGTACCGGATTTCGCCCGGCGCTTCGCGCAAGTAATTGAATTTGTTCCGGCCGATGAGCAGTTAAAAGCCGAAGCCCGAACCCGCTATAAACACTATCGTCAGCTTGGCATCACCCCAGAGATGATGTCCGCCAGCTGATTTGCAGGTAACCCGATGGAAAAAACCTTTAACCCAAGTCAAATTGAGCAGGCCATGTACCAGGCCTGGGAAAGCAAAGGCTACTTCAAAGCTGGTAGCGACGACAGCCAGGACAACTACTGCATCATGATCCCACCGCCGAATGTCACCGGCAGTCTGCATATGGGCCATGCGTTCCAGCACACCATTATGGATGCCCTGATCCGCTATCAACGGATGCAGGGAAAAAACACCCTGTGGCAGGTGGGCACTGATCATGCCGGTATCGCCACTCAGATGGTAGTGGAACGCAAACTGGCCGCTGAAAGCCAGCCCGATCGCCATGCGCTGGGCCGTGATGCCTTTATTGAAAAAATCTGGCAATGGAAAGCCGAGTCCGGCGGTACCATCAGCGATCAGATGCGCCGGCTTGGTAACTCGGTCGATTGGGAGCGCGAGCGTTTTACCATGGATGAAGGCCTGTCCAATGCGGTGCAGGAAGTCTTTGTTCGGCTGTATCAGGATGACCTGATTTACCGCGGCAAACGACTGGTCAACTGGGATCCGAAGCTGCACACCGCCATTTCCGATCTGGAAGTGGAAAACAAGGATCAGCAAGGCCAGTTCTGGCACTTGCGCTACCCGCTGGCCGATGGCGCTGTCACGGCCGATGGCAAAAACTATCTGGTCGTCGCCACCACCCGGCCGGAAACCATGTTGGGCGATACCGCGGTAGCGGTTAATCCGGACGATCCACGTTATCAGGCGCTGATTGGCAAAGAGGTGCTGCTGCCGCTGGTCAATCGCCGCATTCCGATCATTGCCGATGACCACGCCGATATGGAAAAAGGCAGTGGCTGCGTCAAAATCACCCCGGCGCACGACTTTAACGACTACGAGGTCGGCAAGCGCCATCAGCTGCCGATGATCAATGTGCTGAGCACAGATGCGACCATTCTGGCTGCCGGCGAATGCTTTTACAGCAATGGCGAAGCCAACGGCGACCTCAGCGCAGCTATCCCGGCCGAGTTCCAGGGGCTGGATCGCTTTGCCGCCCGCAAAGCCATTGTTGCGGCCTTTGACGCGGCCGGTTTGCTGGAAAAAATCGAAGCCATCACCAATACCCTGCCCTATGGCGATCGCAGCGGCGTGGTGATTGAGCCGCTGCTGACCGATCAGTGGTACGTGCGCACCGCGCCTTTGGCCAAAACCGCCATCGAAGCGGTGGAAAACGGCGACATCCAGTTTGTGCCCAAGCAGTACGAAAACATGTACTACAGCTGGATGCGTGATATTCAGGACTGGTGCATTTCCCGTCAGCTGTGGTGGGGCCACCGCATACCAGCTTGGTACGACGACAACGGCAAGGTCTATGTTGGCCGTAACGAGCAGGAAATACGAAGCCAACATGGCCTTAGTGACACCGTCGCCCTGCGTCAGGACGAAGACGTGCTGGATACCTGGTTCAGTTCTGGCCTGTGGACTTTCTCTACCTTAGGCTGGCCGGAGCAAACACCGGAGCTTAGCCGTTTTCACCCGACCGATGTGCTGGTCACTGGCTTTGATATCATCTTCTTCTGGGTCGCCCGGATGATTATGATGACCATGCACTTGCTGAAAGACGAGCACGGCAAGCCGCAGGTACCCTTTAAAACCGTGTACGTCACCGGCCTTATCCGTGATGAGAACGGCGATAAGATGTCCAAGTCCAAAGGCAACGTCATCGATCCGCTGGATTTGATCGACGGCATTGATTTGGAAGCCCTGCTGGCCAAGCGCACCAGCAACCTGATGCAGCCCAAGCTGGCCGAGAAAATCGCCAAGCAAACCAAAACCCAGTTCCCGGAAGGGATCCAGGCCAGCGGCACCGATGCGCTGCGCTTTACCCTGGCGGCGCTGGCTTCGACCGGTCGCGACATCAACTGGGATATGAAGCGACTGGAAGGCTACCGCAACTTCTGCAACAAACTGTGGAATGCCAGCCGTTATGTGCTGATGAACACCGAAGGCCAGGACTGTGGTCAGCAAGGCGGTGCCATGACGCTGTCGCTGGCCGATGAATGGATCCTGACCCAGTACCAGCATACGGTGAAAGCGGTGCGCCAGGCGATGGACAACTACCGCTTTGATTTGGCCGCCCATACCCTGTACGAGTTTACCTGGAACCAGTTCTGCGACTGGTACCTGGAGTTGACCAAGCCGGTGCTGCAGCAAGGCGACGAGGCCGCCCAGCGTGGTACCCGCCGCACCCTGGTCACGGTGCTGGAAAGCCTGCTGCGCTTAATGCACCCGATTATGCCTTTTATGACTGAAACCATCTGGCAGCAAGTCGCGCCACTGGCGGGCGTGCAGGGCGACAGCATTATGCTGCAGCCGTACCCCGAGTATCAGGCCGATGACGTCAACGAGACAGCGCTGCAGGATTTGGAGTGGCTGAAGCAGGTGATCCTGGCAGTACGCACCATTCGCGGTGAGATGAACATCTCCCCGGGCAAGCCGCTGTCGATTTTGCTGCGTCAGCTTAGCAGCGATGAGCTGCGCCGGCTAGAGCAAAACCGCAACTTCCTGCAAGTGATGGCCAAGCTCGACAGCATTACTGTGCTCAGCAGCACCGATACCGCGCCGGCCTGTGCCGTGCAGCAAGTCGGCGCCATGGACGTACTGATCCCAATGGCTGGCCTGATCGACAAAGACGCCGAACTGGCGCGTCTTGGCAAGCTGCTGGAAAAAGCCAAGCAGGAACTGGCCCGGGTGGATGGCAAACTTGGCAATGAAAAATTTGTCAGCAACGCACCCGAAGCTGTGCTGGAAAAAGAGAAAGCCAAACAGGCTGAGCTGAAACTTAGCCTTGGCAAGCTTGAAGCCCAGCTTGAGGAAATCGCTGCACTGTAAAGCACTCGATACCTGCTGACCTTAATGGGAGCTTCGGCTCCCATTTTTTTGCCTGCAATTGTCATCGCAATGTCATAGACTGCAGCTAGCATCCAGGTTTTTCAGCGCAGCTTCAGACTGCGCCCTTTGCAGTTTAAAAAACAGGTAGTTTTTATGACCAAGGCAACCGAGCACCAACAATTTGACTTATCCGGCGAAGAGCCGCTGGCGAATTTTTCCGGCAATCGTCCATTTCATGACGTAGCAGAGCAACGCTATTCACGGCGCAACTTCCTAAAAGGCAGTGTGGCTGCAGCGGTAGGGACTTTTCTGGCCGGCCCACTGGCTGGCTGCAGTTCAACGGTAAGCCAGCCAGCGGCAGCTGCCGCCGTCCATCCGCAAGCTGCAGGCCTGCTGGGTTTCACCCCGGTACCCGTCAGCCGCGCCGATACAGTGGCAGTACCGGAAGGCTATCGCACCCAGGTGTTTTTGCCGTGGGGTACCCCTTTACTGCCAGGAGCTCCGGCCTTTTTGCGCAATGCAACCAACAGCGCCGCCGATCAGGAGAAGCAAGTCGGCAGCCATCACGATGGCATGCACTTTTTCCCGATTGATTTAAAACAAGGCGGACAAAGCTCGAGCGAAGGTTTGCTGGTGATGAATCACGAGTACGTCGATCCCAATATGTTGCATCAGTTTGGCGGCAATCAGGCCCCGCGCGATGTCGAGCAGGTACACAAAGAAATCGCCGCCCATGGGGTTTCGGTTGCCCATATTCGGCAACGACCAAACCGGCAATGGGAGCTGGTGCAAGAGAGCCACTACAATCGCCGTATTACCGGTAATACCCTGATGGAGCTAACCGGGCCGGTGCGAGGCCATGCCAAGGTCATCACCCCATTCAGCCCGGACGGTACCCGCACCCGGGGCACGCTGAATAACTGCGCCCATGGCGTCACGCCCTGGGGCACTTACCTGACCTGCGAAGAGAACTGGGCCGGTCTTTTTGTCAGTCACGATCGTGAGCAACCACGCGAACACGAGCGTTACAGTGTGGCGCGCGGTATGAGCTGGAATCAGTGGGATACAGCGGCGGCAAAAGATCCGCAGCTGGCCCGCTTTAATGCCAGCAAGCTGGGGGCGTCGGCCCGCGATGACTACCGCAATGAGCCCAATACCTTTGGCTGGATTGTCGAAATCGACCCGTTCAACCCTAACAGCACCCCGGTGAAACACACCGCCATGGGTCGTTTTGCCCACGAAGGGATTATTTTCGCCAAAGCCGAAGCAGGCAAACCGCTGGTGGCTTACTCCGGCGATGATGCCCGCAACGAATACATTTATAAATTTGTCTCGGCCAAACCGTACGACCCTGTCAGCGCAGGGCCACATCTACTGGATGAAGGCAGCTTGTATGTTGCCCGCTTCAATGATGACGGCAGTGGCGACTGGCTGCCACTGGATTTTCACAATCCGGTATTTCAAGCCAAAGCCCTGGCCGCTGGCCATGTCTTTGACAGCCAGGCCGATGTGCTGCTGAATACCCGATTGGCCGCCGATATCATGGGCGCCACCCCAATGGACCGCCCGGAATGGGGTGCGGTGCACCCGACCAGTGGTGAAGTCTACTTTACCCTGACCAACAACAGTCAGCGTCCACCGGAAATGGTCAATGCTGCCAACCCAAGAGCCTGGAACCAAAATGGCCATATCATTCGTTGGCGTGAAAGCAATGGGCTGCGCTTTAACTGGGATATCTTTGTGTTCAGTGGCGATGTATTTACCAGCACACCGGAACATGGCCTGATGCTGACGAACGACAATCACCACGCCTCACCCGATGGCCTCTGGTTCGATCCCAATGGCCTGCTGTGGATCCAAACCGATATGTCCGGTTCTCAACTAAGCCGTGGTCCATTTGGCAATAACGCCATGTTGGCCGCGAATGTGCAAAGCCATACCATTAAACGCTTTTTGGTCGGCCCGGTCGGCTGCGAAGTCACCGGGGTAGTGATGACGCCGGATTGCAAAACCATGTTCGTCAATATTCAGCACCCGGGCGAAGGATCAGGACCTTACAGTTTCAGCAGCACCTGGCCAGACCGTGGCATCACCCGGCCCCGCTCCGCCACTGTGGTGATCACCAAAGAGGATGGTGGCATTATCGGCACGTAAAGCGCTGTCAGAACAGCTGTTTAACGCCCTTCCACCCGGCCGGATCTGGCAAGAAATTTTCACTTGTCAGCCGGCTTTTTTTTGCTATGATTGCCGCGCAAAAAATGGCCTGTGCCAGCTTGTACTTGCGCTGCATCTTTTTCCGGCAACTCATTGCAGTTCGCGCTGGATCTTGGCAGGATAGTCCGGTTAGCTTTTGAGATTATTGCAGTTTCTCAGAGTCCGTGACTGGAAAGAGCAAGGTTTCGTTCCGTGCTCTGGATCCTGCATCCCCAGTTCACGGTTTTTTCGATCTTTTTCCGGCCGCCGGAATCAAATTGAGAGACGTCCTATGTCCATAGAAACCACTGCAGAAGCGTTAGAAGAGGTTGTTGATCCCCTGGCCGCTGCCATAGAAGCAGCTGTGGTTGAACCCAGTGCCATTAGTTTGCTGCCGCCGCTGGTGGTATTGATTGTTGCGATTTGGCTAAAACGGCCTATTTTTGCGTTGATTATGGGCGCAGTGGCTGGTTTACTGCTTATTTCACCCAGTGAAAGTCTGTTTAACTTTGCTGAAACCACCGAGCGGGTGATGCAGGATGAAACCATTGGCTGGCTGATCCTGGTGGTGGGTGGCTTTGGTGCTTTAATTGCCCTGTTGGTGCATACCGGCGGCGCCTTTGCCTTTGGTCGGGTTGCCCAGCAATACGCTCAGGGCCGCAAGCCCTCGCTGCTGATGACCTACTTCCTTGGCATGCTGATATTTATCGACGATTACCTCAATGCGTTGACCGTTGGTGAAACCATGAAGCGCATCACCGATAAATTCAAAGTGTCACGCGAGATGCTGGCCTATGTGGTGGACTCCACCGCTGCACCAATGTGCGTCATCGTGCCGATTTCAACCTGGGCGGTGTTCTTCGGAGGCTTGCTGGTCGCCAATGGCGTGGCGCCGGATACCGATCCAAACGGCATTATGACCTACATTTCCGCCATTCCGTACATGCTGTATGCCTGGCTGGCGATGATCATGGTGCCGCTGGTGATCTTAGGCGTGGTGCCTTTGCTTGGCCCGATGAAAAAAGCTGAGCTGGCTGCCCGTGGCGGTGCCATTCAGCAGGATGCGCCGCAGCAGGAAACCCATACCGGTGATGATTTTGCCATGCAGGCGATGGAAGAAGAGTTCGAGCACGCCGATCGCAAGCATGGCAAGCTGATTAACTTTGTGCTGCCAATGGCGATGCTGGTGGGCTTTAGCATCTGGTTTGAAGCCGAAATTTGGCCGGCACTGATCCTGACCTTTGTGCTGACCCTGCCGCTGTACATGGCACAGCGCCTGATGCCATTCAATGAAATGATGGATCAGATGATCCATGGTTTTAAAACCATGCTGCCGGCCATTTGTACCGTGATCGCCGCCTTTACCTTTAAAGATGTCTGCGATCAACTTGGCTTGCCGCTGTACGTGATTGAAAACCTGGCGCCTTATATGTCGGCTGAAATGCTGCCGGCACTGGTGTTTGTCGCTATGGCGCTGCTGGCCTTTGCCACCGGCTCGTCCTGGGGTATTTTTGCCGTTTCCATCCCGATCGTGATGCCAATTGCCTTGGCGGTGGATGCCAATGTACCGCTGGTGATTGGTGCGCTGCTCTCTGCCAGTTCGTTCGGCAGTCAGGCTTGTTTCTACAGCGACTCGACGGTACTGGCCGCGCAGGGCTCTGGTTGTGATCTAATGAGCCATGCCCTGACCCAGTTCCCCTATGCTTTAATAGCCGCTATTCTGGCTTTCTTTGGCTTTATTGCCCTTGGCATGATGTAACACTGCCCCCAGACAGGCAATCCTTGCCGGTTGCCTGTCTGATCCCCCAATTGAACGCACATGGATGCAACGATCGAAGATTTAACGCATAGCTAAGGGTCTTGGTCTTACCAAGCAGTACGGCCAATTGGCATCCTTAGTGAGCTCAGGTAAAGTACCGCCATTTTTCGCTTTCCAGGATGGCAGGGCTTTGAAACCTCTTCGCTTTTTTAACTCGCTTCTCCCATTCAGCTTGCTGCTGATGTCCACTTTTGCACTGGCAAACACGCACCGCCCACTGCATATCCCGGTGCTAACCGATGGACCAGCCATGGTGCTGGATGGCAGTCTGGATGAACCGCAGTGGCAACAGGCCTTGCAAGTGCCGATTCATTACCTGACAGCGCCACTGGATGAAGGCAAAGCCGACGTGTACACCATGGGCTATCTGTTTGAAGATGGCCACACACTTTACGTTGGCATCGATGCCCATGATCCCAATCCACAGCAAATCCGCGCCGCCTATCGCAACCGCAACCAGATTTGGGGCGATGATGTCGTTGGTTTAAAACTCGATACCTACGGCAATCAACAGCGCGCCTATCAGTTTTTTGTTAATCCGCTCGGCAGTCAGGCCGATTCGATTGAAAACGCCGTTACCGGCACCGAGTCCTCGGCCTGGGATGGCCATTGGCAAGCGGTTGGCCGCATTACCGAGCAAGGCTTCAGGGTGGAAATGGCCATCCCTTTGCACATTCTGAATATGCCCACCACCGAGGGTGCCAGGCAGATGGCATTTGAATTGGTGCGTTTTTTACCCCGCGATCAGCAGTTGCGCATCTCCAGCGCGCCGATTAAACGCAGCAATCGCTGCATGGTGTGTCAAATGACGCCGATTACCGGTTTTGCCAGTGCCGAGCAAAGCCGCTCCTTAATCATTGCCCCGGCGCTGGTCACCGGCATTGAGCAGCAGCGTCCCCTTGCCAGCGACCAGAGCTGGCAAAGCAGTAGCAACACTGATGTCAGTCTGGATGTGAAATGGGGCATCACGCCGGACATGACCTTCAATGCCACCTTGAACCCGGATTTTTCCCAGGTCGAAGCCGATGCGGCAGAGCTGACCATCAACAACCCTTTCACGCTATTTTTCGCCGAAAAAAGGCCTTTTTTCACCGAAAATGCCGACTATTTTGCCACACCACTGAACCTGGTGCATACCCGTAACATTGCCGAGCCGAATGCCGGAGCAAAACTCACCGGCCGTATCGAGCAGCATACTTTCGGCCTGTTCAGCACCGACGATCAGCAAAGCACCCTGCTGATCCCGGGTAACCTGGGCTCCCGCATTGCACAGCTTGAGGGCAGCAGTCAGAACCATGCTCTGAGTTACAGCTATGCGCCCAATGCGGATTTGACCTTTGGCTCCTTAATCACCCAGCGCAGTGCCAGCGAGTACCGCAATACCGTGCTATCGGCCGACAGCAACTGGCGCATCAGTGCGCACGATACGCTGAGCATGCAGTGGGTTGGCAGCGAGACCCGCTACCCCCAGGCACTGGCCAGCCAGTTCACGGGCGAAGCCGCGCTGCGTACCGCAGCGGATAGTAACTTGCAGGGCCAGGGCTATCGACTGAATTACCTGCACCAGCAGCGTAACTGGCATGCTTTTGTGCGCTATCAGCATCGGGATGAGGATTTCCGTGCGGATTTGGGCTTTTTACCGGAAACCGACTGGCAGCAACTGGCCATCGGCGGCGATTACACCTGGTTCTTCGATAACCCACAGCGCTTCCATCGTTTTCGCATTTTGAATCATGCATTTTACACCACCAATGCGGCCGGCGATTTGCTGGCCAAAGAGATAGAAAGTTATGCCATCCTGTCCGGCCAGATGAACAGTACGCTGGAGCTGGGCGGCTTTGTGCGGGATCGGGTGGGGAACCGGCTCGATACCAGCAGCCTTAACATCGCTGGCAATACCGGGCGCTTTCGCGAGCAAGGCCTGCACTTTTTTGGCGAAATCCGGCCACAGCGGGATTTATCCACCTACCTGTACTGGCAGGAAGCCAACATACTGGATCTGACCAATCAGCGCCTGTCCGATCAACGACGGCTGATTGCCGATGCCCAGTACACCGCCAATCAGCATCTGCAGTTGCGCTTACGGCATACCCATACCGCTATGCGCTATGCCGCTGCCCAGGTCTTTACCGCCGATCTCAGCGATGTACGGCTGACCTGGCAGTTTAATAACCAAAGCTTCCTGCGTCTGGCGCTGATCTACACCCAAATCGAGCGCAACCTGGCTAACTACGAGGCCGGCTGGCAAACCGTGCTGAACAGCAAGGAGCGCGCTCTGACCAGCCAGCTGCTGTATTCGTACCAGTTGAATCCGCAAACCGTGTTTTTTGTCGGTTATGGCGACCATGCACTGGAAGATGATGAGCAAACAACACTTAAGCGCAATCAACGCAGTGCCTTCATGAAGTTTAGTTACGCCTGGGTGTTGTAGTAGATTCATAAGATTGTCACTGTATTAAAACGCGTTTTTTTGGTTTTATGGTAAGCTTACAGGCATTCATGCTATTGGTTGTTTAAGGAGTGAACCATGCTAACCATCCTGGCGCGCATACTCAAAGTACTGAACTCAGAAGCCTCGCCCTGGCAAATTGGCTGGGCGGTTGCGCTTGGCCTCTGTGCCGGCCTGTTGCCGTTCGGTCTGCTAACCCTGTTAATCCTGCTGATTGCCTGTTTGTTTACCGTCAATCTGTCGACCTTCTTGCTAGTGTGGGGCTTTAGCAAAGCCTTGCTCTGGTTGCTGGCTGGGCGGTTAGAGCAATTTGGCTGGAGCTTTGGGCAGCAAGACTGGTTGCTGAGTGCACTTAGCGGCAGCGAAACCCTGCAGTTGCTGCATTTACACCACAGCCTGACCCTGGGCAGCTTTTTGCTCAGCCTGCTTATTTTATTCCCTATAGCATGGGGCACCACCCGGTTGGTGCTGAAGTACCGTCACGTGCTGATGCCTCACCTGAACAAATGGAAAATTGTACAACTACTGAAAGCCAGTAAGCTGGCACAGCTGTATCAGAAAATGAATTAAGGAGCGCTGTGATGATCCGTAAATCCGGTTGGTTGATTTTTTTAAGTATACTCGGCGCCATCTTCCTGTTGGTCTATGTGTTTGCTGGCACCGCCATTCGATTTGGCATGGTCTACAGCCTGGAAAAAGCAGCCGGCGCTGAAGTCAACATTCAGCGGGTTTCGCTGGGGTTGTTTCCACTGTCGTTGACCATTTCCGATCTGCAAATTACCGATGCCAAAGCACCCGAGCAAAACCTGGTGAGCTTTGCCCGCGCCAATGCCGAATTAGAGCTCTGGCCGGCCCTGCTTGGCTATTACGTCATCAGCGATGTATCGGTCGAACAACTGGCCTATGGCAGTGAGCGGCGCCGCCCTGGCAAGGTATTCCGTGGTGAGCTGGCCGATACCGAAGAGTCCGGCTTTGACTTTGCCAGCCTGTTTGCCATTGAGCTGCCAGATGCCGATGAACTGCTGGCCCGGGCCAATTTAACCTCCGTCGCCAAAGGTGAAGCACTCAAGCAGTTGGCACAAAGCGAACAGCAGCAAGTGCGGCAATTGCGCCAGCAACTGCCTGATAGCGATCGGCTGCGCGAGCTGGAGCAGCAAGTTAAAGCCCTGACCGATGGCGATATCCGCGATGCCGCCGACCTAGCTGCCAAAACCGAGCAGCTGCGGCGCTTAAAAGCAGAGCTCGAGCAAGACAAAGCCAAGGTCGAGCAGGTGAAAACCGCCCTGCTGCAAAGCCGCGAGCAATTGCAAAGCGCGGTGCGCGATTTTCAGCAAGCCACTCAGGCCGACTGGCAGCAAGTGCAGTCCTACGCCAATCTGGCCGATGGCGGCCTGGCCGGTATCAGCCAATTGTTATTAGGCGATTTATGGGCTGAGCGCTTGCAGCAGCTCTATACCGTCTATCAGTTGGTCGCGCCCTACCTGCCGGAAGGGTCACGGTTGGAAGAGCAGCCCGAGCCGCGCGAGCTACCAGGCCGGATACTGCCGCTTAAGCAGCAGCCTTATCCAAACTTCTGGATTAAAAATGCCAGCATCAGCCTGCTGATTGGTGGCGGCAATGCCGAGCTTCGTATCGAAGACATTACCGCGCAGCATCATATCATTGATGCCGCCACCCGCTTTGTGCTGGATGTGCAGCAACTGCCGATGCTGCAGCAGTTCCGGCTGGATGGCAACTTTGCCATCTTCGACCAGCTGCAATCGGAAGTAAACTGGCAGCTGCAGGGCCTGCAACTGGCTGAGCAGGTGTTTGGAGAAGGCAGCACCCGCTTTGGCTTAGAGCAAGCCTTGCTGAATTCGCGTGGTGGATTAAGCCTAAGCGGCACAGCGCTCGACCAGCAAGCCAGTGTAGCGCTGCAAAACCCACGCTTTAGCAGTGGCGACAACCGCTATGTGCAGCAGCTTACCCAGCTGATGAACCAGCATGCAGAAATCCCGTTTCAGCTGCGCGCCGACGGCACCGTGACCCGGCCCAATGTCCGGGTCAGCTCACCGCTGGATCGCATTGTGGCTGACGCGGTGATGGGCGAAGCCCAGGCCCGCTTTGCCGGCTTCGAGCAGGATTTACGCAGTAAATTCAATGCCAAGCTGCCGGATACCGCCGGCGATCAGCAAGCCCTGCTCAGCCTTTTAGACCGCGAACAAGCCAGCACCGAGCAAATGAGCCAGCAGATTGAAACCTTGTTGGAAGCCCAGCTCGGCGACTTACGTGACCGGGCCCTGGACCGCATCCGCGGCCGGATTGGCGGTTAATCAACGACAGGCCCCGATGGCTGAAAAGGCAGTTATCGGGGTTCAATCTAATTACCAGGTCAAACTATTTCTCTGGGTGTCGTTACAACATATTGATTGGCACTTTCAGATAAACCTGACCATTCTCTTCTTTTGGCGGTAACTGTCCCGCCCGGATATTGACCTGAATAGAAGGCAAAATCAGCCGCGGCATAGCCAAGGTTTTATCACGGGCTTCACGTTTTTGCACAAAAGCCTTTTCTGTGATTTCGCTGTTCACATGAATATTGTGCTCAAGTTGCTCGGCAACGGTGGTTTTGTATTCATGTCCCCGGCCTTGGGTTGGATAATCATGGCAGATATAGATTTCCGTCTCAGATGGTAAAGACAGCAATTTTCTGATCGACTGGTATAGGGTTTTAGCACTGCCTCCCGGGAAATCACAGCGCGCGGTACCAACATCTGGCATAAATAAGGTATCGCCAACGAAGGCCATCTTCCCATTCACGATATAAGCCAGATCTGCTGGTGTATGACCAGGGGTATGCATCACCCTGATCGACAAGCTTCCAACCTTGAGCACTTCGCCATCTTTGAATAAGCGATCAAATTGCGCACCATTAGGCAAAAACTCTTTTTCTAAGTTAAAAATCTGCTTAAAAATACCCTGCACTTGCTGGATATGCTCGCCAATCCCAATTTTGGCCCCGAGTTTTTCTTTAAAAAACGGCGCGGCAGAGAGGTGGTCGGCATGAGCATGAGTTTCCAGAACCCATTCTACCTTAAAGGTTTTTTGCTCAACATAAGCCAAAATTTCCTCAGCACTTTTCGTTGAAGTCCGTCCCGACTTATAATCAAAATCCAGCACTGGATCGATAATAACAGCTGAACCAGAGGTTAAGTCGGCAACCACATAGCTAAAGGTTTCACTGTCGCTGTCTAAAAAAGCTTTGACCTGTGTAAAAGGATCCATACCCCCTCCTATCGAAGTGAATGCAAGAGCTGCAATGCAGCTCTTGGATGATATCGGCGATAACTTAAAGTGACTTCTTGCTGAAATACCAGTCAGTGTATTGATAGCCTTGATCTTTTCGTACTTCAGCATCAGCCATGGTAGCCGGTGGTGGCACAATCACATCTTCACCTGGCTGCCAGTTTTCCGGTGTGGCTACTTTGTGCTCATCACTGGTTTGTAGGGCTTTTAATACCCGCACAAATTCGTCGATGCTACGACCATTACTCATGGGGTAGTACACCATCGCCCGTAGAATTCCGTCTGGGTCGATAATAAAAGTGGCACGTACCGCAGCAGTATCGCTGGCGCCTGGCTGGATCATGCCGTAGGCTTTAGCCACTTCCATCGATAAATCGGCGATGATTGGGAAGGTAATTTTCACACCAAAGTTTTCTTCAATGCTGCGTGCCCAAGCAATGTGTGAGTGGACGCTATCGATTGATAGGCCTAACAGCTCGCAGTTTAACGCAGCAAACTGGTCAGCACGGGTGGCAAAGCCCATAAACTCAGTGGTACAAACTGGCGTAAAATCAGCTGGATGTGAGAACAGCACCAACCATTTACCTTTGTAATCCTCCAGGCTCTTCATACCAAAAGTGGTTTTTGCATTAAAAGCTGGAGCCGGTTTGTTCAGTTGTGGGAAAGTTACGTTTTGTTCAGACATTTTGTATTCCTCGATTGGTTGTTAAGAGTACTTTAGCAAAGTTGCTTATAGCAAATTAGACTATACTTATAACCAATGGAAATAATTGTTTTGGATTAGGCTCATCGTATTTATCGATTAATTAGAGATTTCTTTTATAATGCTTGAGCATGGTCGGGTGCGTAGGTGTGATACCAAGCAACACGACACAGATAACGTTTTTTATATCAAAAGCTTAAATACATATAGCTTAGTGGTCAGGTTAGTTAGTCTCACCATTAATTTGGTTCAACAAGCTAACTAAGCTGGACCGCTTTCGTCTTCATCTCATGCAAATGCGACAAAATGTCGCAGGTAAAACACCTGAAAATCATTTTCAGACACCATAAATTTAGATCATGCTAATATTCTAGGGTTGGGCATTTCAGCACGTATGATGTTGAGTGCCCAAACCGTTTCAATCACCATAAAATGGGGTAAGCAATGTCTGGTTCTACGTTTTGGGATGAGCGTTATGCTCAGGAAGACTATGTGTATGGAGAAAAACCGAATGATTTTTTGGTCAGCCAGGTAGCGAGAATAAAACCGAACTCTCACATCCTGTGTTTAGCGGAAGGGGAAGGGCGAAATGCTGTGTATCTGGCGCAATTAGGCCATAACGTTACCGCCGTCGATATCTCTGTGGTGGCACTGGATAAAGGTAGCAAACTTGCAGACAAAGCGGGTGTAAAAGTTAACTGGCAGCATGCTGATTTGGCAGACTATATGCTTGGTGAGGACAAATGGGATCTTATCGCCGCAATTTTTATGCATCTACCAGAAATCATCCGAGATCGGGTATTTGCGCAAATTAAAACGGCACTGCGGCCTGGTGGGCTTTTTATAGGCGAGTTTTACCGGCCTGAGCAGTTACGCTTTAAAACCGGTGGTCCTCAGGATATCAAGATGCTGTATAGCCCCTGTATGCTGGATGAGCAACTGGCTGGTCTGGCGATATCACATTTAGAGGCCTGTGAGCGCCACGTGATCGAAGGGACCGGACATACCGGTTTAGCTGCCGTAAGTCAGGTTGTTGCCGTTAAATCCTGAAACAGTTGGATCTGAATGAAAAACTCTGGTTGTGATTTTACTTTAGCTTTCGGCAAGGAAGCTCTTCTTTAGCTGGCCGAAAACTGACTCAAGAACCATCGGTTAAATAATCCTGCAACTCACTACATGCTTTAATCATAAGAAAATGCACGCGCAGCCGGCAAGGCGGTGGTTAATAACAGCACCGGCAAGGCAACCAGCTGGGTTGCGATAGGCAAGCTGGCGGTAAAGTTGATCCAAAAAATGGCCGACCAGCTGAGCGCAAGTAACAGCAAACTTATCAGGGCACGATGTTGGTTGTTCATGGTTGCTCCACAGTCACAATGAATACGGAGCTCAGTGTAAAACTTGCACAATTGAAAAAGCAGTGTCACTATTGATAAAAATAAGGCCGATAGTGACAAGCAATGAAAACCATCGCGATTCTCGCCCACCCCAATAGCATCGCCAGCGATGTGCTGACCTTGCTGGATTATTTTGAGTTTAGCAATGCACTCTGGCGCTTTTTGCAGCCCGAAAGCCAGCAACAGCTGTTTCATGCCTATGTGGTCAGCCCCGACGCGAAACCACTGCAACTGCACCATGGCCTGCAACTAGCCGTGCAGCCCCATGACTGGAGCCAGGCCGATGCCGCTGTTTTTACACCGGGTTATGCGTACGATGCCAAAGGCCTGCAACAACTGGTCGAGCAATCCAGCTGTTACTATCCGAAGCTGCCGGCTTTGCTGGAACAGGGAGCTATCCTTGCCGCCAGCTGTACCGGCACTTATGCTCTGGCTGGCAGTGGTTTACTCGATCATAGACAGGCCACCAGCAGTTGGTTTTTTAAAGATGTGTTTCAAAGCATGTTCCCACAGGTGCATCTGCAGCTGAATAAAGTGCTGGTGATGGATCAGCAACTGCTGACCGCTGGTGCCACCACCTCGCACCACAATTTATGCCTGGCCCTGACCGAAAAACTGGCCGGAGAGCAATTTGCCCGCCAGATGGCAAAACTGATGCTGACCGATCCCAACCGCAGCTCGCAACTGCCTTACATGGATGCAGACCTGCTACCCGCTAATCCAGCGTTGGATCCGCTGATGAAACAAGCCCGGCGCTATTTGCTGGCCAATTTGGCCGAGCCCTTTTCATTGCAGCAGCTGGCAGACCAGCTGCATCTGACCAAGCGTACCTTGCTGCGCCGCTTTAAAGCGGAGCTTAAGGACACACCGTTGAATTACTTGCAGCGTTTGCGCATTGAGCAGGCGAAGCGCCTGCTGGAAACCAGCCGGATGCCTATTGAACAGGTGGTGCTGCAAGTTGGGTACGAAGATGTGAGCTCGTTCCGAAAGTTATTTCTGCAGTATACGGAGCTGACGCCAAGCCAGTACCGGCAGAAGTTTCTGCTTGAACCGAACTGGAGCTGTTGTCCGCAAAATCTCGACTAAACTAATCAGCCCGGCACTCATCATGATGCAAATTGCTACTATTGTGGCATTACGCTACAATCATTGAAAACTCTACAAGGAATTCATGATGTCCACTGCCAGCATACGTCTTGACCAAGAACTTATCGAGAAAGCAGCGATAATGGCCAAAGCATTGAACCGCACTACCCCCAAGCAGATTGAGCATTGGGCTAAGATCGGTGAAATGATGGAAGACAATCCAGATTTACCCTATGAATTTGTTCGACAAGCCATTATCGCCAAAGCTGAAAAAGAAGCCGGTAAACTGGAGGCCTACAACTTTGGTTAAGATTACGCAGGTTCTTCAAACACCATCATTCAAAAAAACCGTTAAAAAGCTGCATCAAAACCAAAAAGCGGATCTCGATCGTGCCGTTAAAGCACTTATCGAGAATCCGCTTTTAGGTGAACAGAAAAAAGGCGACTTATCCTTTCTTCGGGTTTATAAGTTCATCATGGTGAAACAACTGACTCTGCTGGGCTACAGCTACCAGGATGGCACAGTCACACTTGAACTGATAGCACTGGGTAGCCATGAAAACTTCTATCGGGATATCAAATCGATTTACTAGGTCGCAGCCTCTCCTTCGACCTGCCGCCATTTCTGAGCATCCAGCCCTTTCACAATCAGCCATAGCGCAAAGGTCAGCTCACCAAGAAACGAAAGCACCAGAATGGGAAATACCACGCCGGACAGCGATGGTGCCCGGTCAGGCCAAGACCGATGATCAACAGAGAGGAAAAACCAACACGGGTCTCAGCGTGCCGTGCTTGACTGGCTAACACAAGAATCCCGCTCAATTACCTTAGGTTCAAACACCAATTGCAGCTGCAGCGACTGCTGCTGATAAATATGTTTTAACACCCAGCGGGCGGCCATTTGACCCATGGCGGCGATCGGATAATCGATGGTGGTGAGCTTGGGGTAGGTATAATGACTGAGCATCACGTTATCAAAACCAATAATCGATAACTGCTGTGGAATACTAAGCCCCTGCTCGCGCGCTTCAGTCATGGCGCCGGAGGCCATTTCATCGTTGGCGCAAATCAGGCCGGTAAAAGCCAGTCCTTGCCCCAGCAAGTACTTGATGCCATCGCTGCCGCCACTTTCATGGAAGTCACCTTCAAACAAACGACGCTCATCCCAGTCAATGCCGGCTTCCTGCAGCGCCAGTTTGTGGCCGCGGTAGCGATCCTGGGCATCGGCTTTCCACAAAGGGCCAGAGATGTAACCCAACTCACGATGGCCTTGCTTAAGCAAAACCTGGGTCGCCAGATAGCCACCCAGCTTGTTGTTCAGGCTGATGCAGTGCCCTTCAATCGCCGGTACCTGGCGGTTGATCAGCACAAAAGGAATGTCTTGTTTACTAAGCTGCACCAGGTAGTCATCGGACACAGCTTCGACGTGCAAAATCAATGCATCGCAATTGCGGCTGATTAAGAACTCAATGCCATCGCGTTCGGTGGCTTCTTCACTGTGACCAGCGGCGATAATCACGTGCTTACCCGCGGTGCGAAACTCCGCCTCAATGCTGCTGATCATGGCGCCATAAAAAGGACCATGCAGCTCGGACACCAAAATGCCAATGCTGTTGGAGCGGCTGGACGCCAGCGACTGGGCGATGGAGTTTGGCCGATAGCCAAGCTCGGCCATGGCTGCTTCCACTTTTTTACGGGTTGACTCCCGCACCGGCGTATTCTTGTTCATCACCCTGGACACCGTGGCTAAAGAGACACCGGCCAGTTTCGAGACTTCGTAAATGGTTGCCATCTGTGGTCCTGAGAATCCTTGTACTAAGCACTGAGAGCTAGCTTACCATGCCCGGTTCAAACTGAACCAGTCCCCGCCTGGCGCTGCTGCAAATCGTCCGCCACCTCTTTTACCCGCTGACGGGTCAGGATGTAACGACTCATCACGGCAGCTACCAGCAAGGAAGCAATGGCCGGCCAAATGGTAAAGGACCATAAAATGCCCTGCTGCGTCTCCAAAGTCTGCACCACGTTCGGTTGGTACTTATAAAAAGCCAGCAACCAGCCGGCAAAAGCACCACCCAGAGCCAGGCCTAACTTAATGAAAAAGATAATGGATGAGTACACCAGGCCGGTGATGCGGGTACCGGTTTTCCAGTGGCCATAATCGACCGTATCGGCCATCTTAGCCCATAACATAGGCGTTGCCATCTGCAAAAAGAAGCACCAGCCGAAGTACAAACCAAAGGCCAGCATCCACTGCTCAGCCCCTACAAAGAAGCTGAGCAAACAAATCAGCGCAGCAATGCACTGCAGGCCAATATAGGCCCGCACTTTATCGATGTGCTGGCTGACAAACTGCGCACTAGCGCAGCCAAGAATATTGCCGACCATGCCGAGCGTCATAAACCAGGTGATCCAGTCTTCCCGTCCCAGGTAATACTTGACGTAATAAATCGCTAAGGTGTTGCGCAGCACCATGCCGGTCAGCAACAGCACCGCAGCCACACAAAGTACCCGCCAGGCTTCGTTTTGCCACAGCTGGCCTAAACTGCTGAAGAACTTCAGTTGTTGGTCTTTGGGTGGCTGCACCCGCTCTTTGGTACCAAAGAAACAGAGCAAAAACAGCACCAAACCTAAAATGCTCATTAGCAGCATGGTTAGCTGATAGCCGCGGGCGGCATCGCCCTGCCCCAGCCAGTTCACCATCGGAATAGTACAGGCAGTCACCAGCAAGCCGCCCAGCATGCCAAACACAAAACGATAAGACTGCACTGAAACCCGTTCATCCGGATCGCTGGTCAGCACGCCGCCAAGCGCCGAATAAGGAATATTAATGGCGGTATAAACCAGCATCAGCAAGGTGTAGCTGATAAAGGCATAGATCACCTTGCCCTGCTCGCTGAAATCCGGTGTGGTAAAGGCCAGCACACTGACAAAGGCAAAAGGCAGCGCCAGCCACAGCAAGTAAGGCCGGTACTGACCATGCCGGCTGTTGGTGCGATCGGCCAGTGCGCCCATCAAAGGATCGGTCACTGCATCGATAATGCGCACCAGCAAAAACATGCTGCCAACGATGGCCGGCGAAATGCCGAAAATATCGGTGTAAAAAAAGGTCAGAAACAACATCACTGTCTGAAAGATAATGTTGCTGGCGGTATCACCCAGGCCATAAGCCACTTTTTCTTTTTTTGTTAGCATACCCTGCCCTTACCGGCTTATCGCATTGCGCGTTGTTGTTTATACCTGAACAGCTGCTGCAGCGCCAGACCACTGTCTTTGATGATCCGTTGCTGGGTTGGGTAATCAACATAAACAATACCAAACCGCTTGACGTAGCCTTCGGCCCACTCAAAGTTGTCCATCAGGCTCCAGGCAAAATAACCGGCCACCTGGACGCCTTGCGTCATCGCTTTTTCCACCGCCAGCAAATGCTGCTGGAAATAAGCGATCCGCGCCTCATCCTGCACCCGGCCATCTTGCCCACTACCATCTTGCAGGGTATCCACCATGGCCGCACCATTCTCAGTAATGTACACCGGCGGCATGGTATAGTGCTGCTGCAAGCCACAAAGGATCTCGGTCAAACCCTGCGGGTAAATTTCCCAGCCCATATCGGTCAGTGGCGGCGCTGTCGGCTTCACATCGCGAAACCAGCCTGTAGCGGTCGCTTCGAACACGGTACGGGTGTAATAGTTGATCCCCAGGAAATCCAACGGCTGGGCAATCAGTGCCAGATCGCCTGGCTCTGTATCCGGCTGCTCCGTCTCGGGCAGCTCATCCAACAAAGCCGGATAACACCCTTGCAGCAAGGGCTTAAGATACCAATGGTTGTGGTAGGCATCGGCCATGGCGGCGGCGCGCTTATCGGCCTCGCTGTCCGATGCCGGATAACAAGGGCTGAGGTTCACGACAATGCCATTTTGTGCCGATGGGCAATTGCGCTGCAGCACCTGCATTGCCAACCCATGCGCCAACAATAAATGATGCGCCACCTGGCGCCCCTGTCGCCGGTTCTGCACGCCAGGGGCATGAATGCCGGCTTCATAGCCCAGATACGCACTGCAAAAAGGTTCGTTTAAGGTGGCGTAAGAATACACTTTATCACCGAATGCCCGGCTGACCTTATCGGCATAATCCTGAAACAGCCAGGCCGTTTCGCGGTTCAGCCAGCCCCCCTGCTGCTGAATATGCTCCGGTAAATCCCAGTGATACAGCGTCACAAAGGCTTTGATATTGCGCGCCTGCAAGGCATCCAGCAGCTGCAGATAGAAATTCATGCCCTGATGATTTACCGAGCCATCGGCGTGCAGCACCCGGGCCCAGGACACCGAAAAACGGTAGGCATCGACACCTAAACTTGCGATCAATTCGATGTCGTCTTGCCAGCGATGGAGATGGTCACAGGCCACCAGGCCATCGGAGCCATCCTTGATCCGACCAGGTTGAGCACAAAAGGTATCCCAAATGGTAGGCAGCCGGCTATCAGCGCCCCCCTCAATCTGGAAAGCGGCAGTAGCAACCCCAAAAATAAATTCTGGATCAAGCAGTTGCGATGATTCAGCTAAGGTGATTTTTTTCATCATCTGTTGGTTGGTCTCTTTGGTGGCTGGCAAAAAAATCGACAAAAAATATTGCCATCAGCCTGAGTTATGCTATAAATGAAAGCGCTTACATTTAGTCTAGTCGGTCACTTGGTCAGCGTCAAATGCTTTGATGGTCATTTAAGCAGCATCAGGTAACCAACAACTCACCTCAGGGCGCACAGCCGCTGCTGGTGCATAACAACACAAAACAGGGGGAACATATGGCCACAGCACCAGTAATGGTTACCGAGGCTGAACCGGCAAAGCAGCCAGGTAATTTGCGCTTTGCACTGACGTCACTGACATCGTTATTTTTTATCTGGGGCTTTATTACCTGCCTGAATGATATTCTGATCCCTTATCTGCAGCTGCTGTTTGACTTGAGCTATACCCAGGCCATGCTGGTGCAGTTTTGCTTCTTCGGTGCCTACTTTGTAGTCTCGGTGCCAGCCGGTATGCTGGTCGGACGCATTGGCTATCAATCCGGTATTGTCACCGGCCTGTTGGTCGCCGGTGCTGGCTGTTTATTGTTTTACCCGGCGGCTTCGATTCAGGTGTATGGCCTGTTCTTGTTCGCACTCTTTGTGCTGGCATCAGGTATCACCATTTTGCAGGTAGCGGCCAACCCTTACGTCAGCGTGCTTGGCAAGCCTGAAACCGCCTCATCCCGTCTCACCATGACGCAGGCGTTTAATTCACTCGGCACAACCGTGGCACCATTTTTTGGTGCCTGGTTGATTTTCTCCGGCATGGATGTGTCTGCCGATGCGCAGGTATCACCGACGTCAGTACAACTGCCTTATCTATTGCTGGCTGCTGCTTTAATCGTACTGGCCATTGTTTTTGCCTGGATCAAGCTCCCAAAGCTCGGTCAGAAAGACCGCAGCAACCCAATGCACTTACAAGGCTCGGCCTGGCAGTACCGTCATCTGGTGCTGGGTGCCGTGGGTATTTTTGTCTATGTCGGCGCCGAAGTGGGTATCGGCAGCTTCCTGGTGAGTTACTTATCGATGCCACACATTGGTGGCATGACCGAAGCGCAGGCAGCGCATTACATCGCCTGGTACTTCGGCGGCGCTATGCTGGGCCGTTTTATTGGCGCGGCAGCCATGCAAAAGATCAATGCCGGTAAAGCACTGGCGTTTAATGCGGTATGTGCCGTGCTGTTGCTGGCCATCACCATTCTAAGCGAAGGCAAGCTGGCCATGTGGTCCTTGTTGCTGGTTGGCCTGTGCAACTCCATTATGTTCCCCACTATTTTCAGCCTGGCGATCCATGGTCTGAAGCAGCACACCAGTCAGGGTTCCGGCATTTTGTGTCTTGCCATTGTCGGTGGTGCCGTGCTGCCCTTGCTGCAAGGGGTGCTGGCCGACAGCTTTGGCGTACAACAGGCATTTTTGCTGCCACTGCTATGCTATATCTACATCGCCTATTACGGCTTAAAAGGCTGTATACCTCAATCGACTGCAGAGCAACCCTAAGGAGTTTCAATGACTTTTCTGCCAAATGACACCACTGGCCGGATGCGGAGAATACCGATGGCACTAGTAACGGCCAGCCTGCTGGCGCTGACCGGCTGCAGCCAGCAGCAACCCAGTGACGATACGGCCCCAGCGCAGCAAGGCGATGTTAGCATCTGGCCGGTGATTCAGAGCCCGGTGGCCCAGGATCCTGCAATGGAGCAAGCCATTGATGCACTGCTGGCGCAAATGACGCTACCACAAAAAATTGCCCAGATGATCCAGCCGGAAATTCGCGACATTACTGTCGAAGACATGCGCACCTATGGGTTTGGTTCCTTTTTAAATGGCGGTGGCGCCTTCCCAAATGACGACAAATACGCCACTCCGCAAGACTGGATAGCGCTGGCCGAAGCCATGTACCAGGCTTCGATGGATGACTCCATCAATGGCATCAGCATCCCGACCATGTGGGGCACCGATGCGGTGCATGGCCACAATAATGTGATTGGCGCCACGATTTTTCCGCACAACATCGGTCTTGGCTCGGCTAAGAATCCGGCCTTGATTGAACGCATTGCCGAAGTTACTGCCCGCGAAGTGATGGCCACAGGCATCGATTGGGTGTTTGCTCCCACCGTTGCGGTAGCCCGGGATCCACGCTGGGGCCGTACCTACGAAAGCTACTCGGAAGATCCGGACATTGTACGCAGTTATTCAGCGGCTATTGTAAGAGGATTGCAAGGCGCCGCTGACGCGGATTTCCTGAGCGATCGCCGGGTGATCAGCACCGTGAAACACTTTGTTGGCGATGGTGGCACCACCAATGGCATTGATCAGGGGGATGCTGAAGTCTCCGAGCAGGAGCTGTTTGATATTCATGCCCAGGGCTATGTCGGCGGTTTATCGGCCGGAGCTCAGACAGTAATGGCGACCTTTAACAGCTGGAATGGCAAAAAAATCCATGGCGATCATTACCTGCTGACCCAGGTGTTAAAAGAGCGAATGGGTTTTGATGGTCTGGTGGTGGGTGACTGGAATGGTCATGGCCAAATTCCAGGTTGCACCAACGCCGACTGCCCGCAAGCTGCACTCGCCGGGCTGGATATTTTCATGGTACCGACCGATGCCTGGAAACCGCTGTACTACAACCTGATCGAGCAGGTAGAAAGCGGCGTGATCCCAATGAGCCGGGTTGATGATGCCGTGCGCCGCATTTTGCGGGTGAAAAAGCGGGCTGGCCTGTTTGATAAACCAAGCCCGGCCAATCGTCCACTGGCAGGTCGGCTGGAGCTGATTGGCGCTGCTGAGCATCGGGAAGTTGCCCGTGAAGCCGTGCGTCAGTCGCTGGTACTGCTGAAAAACCAAAACCAGTTGCTGCCACTGGATCCGCGTCAGCATTTACTGGTAACCGGCCCTGGCGCCGATAATATCGGCCAGCAATCCGGTGGCTGGACCATCAGCTGGCAAGGTACCGGCAACACCAATGCCGACTTCCCCGGCGGTACCTCCATCTACGGCGGCATCGCCCGTCAGGTCGAAGCAGCCGGTGGCTCGGTTGAGCTCAGCGCAGATGGCAGCTATCAACAACGACCGGATGTTGCCATTGTGGTATTTGGCGAAGAGCCTTACGCCGAAGGCAATGGCGATATCGACAACCTCGAGTTCCAGCGTGGCAACAAGACCGACCTGGCACTGCTGCAGCAGTTAAAAGCTGAAGGCATTCCAGTGGTATCCCTCTTTATCAGTGGTCGGCCGATGTGGGTCAACCCGGAGCTGAATGCCTCTGATGCCTTTGTCGCTATCTGGCTGCCAGGCAGTGAGGGCGAAGGGGTAGCAGATGTGATTCTGCGCGATGCCAACGGCGCTGTGCAACATGACTTTCATGGCCGTTTGACCTTCTCCTGGCCTGCTACGCCACAACAAGCCGTAGTCAATCGCTTTGATGCCGATTACCAGCCACTGCTGCCCTATGGTTTTGGCCTGCGTTACGGCGATGCCGAGATACTCAGCGACCAACTGCCGGTTGAAGTGACCCAGGATGAAGCCCTGAGCGATCTGGTGGTGTTCGAGCGCGCCCCGCGCAGCCCATGGCAGCTGTTTCTTCATAGCGGTGAGCAGAGCACTGCCGTCACCAGCAGTGTACAGGAACTGCCGGGCCTGTACAGCCGTACCTTCGACCGACTGGTACAGGAAGATGCCCGCCGCTTTGTGTTTGCCGGAGGTCAGATGGCGCGTTTTAGCTTTATCAGTGCCTTCCCACGGGATTTACGCGGCTATGGCGAAGCCAACAGCCAGTTGGTGGTCGAACTGAAGCGTCAGGGCGCGGTGCCGGACGAAGTCTGGCTGGGCATGCATTGCAACGCCGACTGCCAGGGCGCAGTCAATATCGCAAAAGAACTGGCTCAAGTCGCGGAAGGCGAATGGACCCAGCTGGCTGTGCCGCTGCAATGCCTGCAACAACAGGGGTTGTCGCTGCAGCAAGTATTTTCTGCGATGTATCTGGAAACAGAAGGTGCCCTAACGCTTAGTCTGGCTGATGTGCGCATTGTCGCCCAGCAGCAGACAGCGGACAGCATTAGCTGCCCTTAACATGATGAGTGCTCATGTTGTACATCTTTTTTTTACATGAGCACTGTTTTTAAATTTGTAACTTTTGCAATTTTTAACCGGCACTGCATTGACCTTGGTCAAAAATTACACTAAGTTTAATGTAAGCGCTTACATTTTGGCTTGTGTCACGATTGCTTATGACAGGTATAGCAACAAAACCAGGAACTCAAGTTATGATTACAACAACAAGATTCAAGCAGCTCTCGGCCGCCCTTGTGGTATGCGGCCTGATCGGTTGCGACGGGGATGTAAACACCAACTCAGATTTTACTGCTGTCGATCCAACCGAGCCGGTCAGCGACTGGCAGCTGGTATGGAGCGACGAGTTTGAAGGCAACAGCATTGATTTGCGCAAGTGGACCTTCGAGGTGGATTGTCGGGGTGGTGGTAATGAAGAGCAGCAATGCTATACCGACAGCCCGGACAATGCCTTTGTCTCCGATGGCACCCTGAAAATTGTTGCCTTACCGGCTGAAGAAGGTGCAACCAAGCCCTACACATCCGCTCGCTTGAATACCAAGAATCAGGGTGACTGGCGCTATGGCCGCATTGAAGTTCGGGCCAAAATGCCCTATGGCCAGGGCAGCTGGCCGGCAATCTGGATGATGCCAACCGACTCGGTCTATGGTGGCTGGCCCAAGTCAGGCGAAATCGATATTGTTGAAGCCGTCAATCTGAAAGTAGCGGATGAAGAGGGCAATATCGAATCGCGGGTGCATGGTACCCTGCACTATGGCCGTGATTGGCCAAACAATGTCTCCTCCGGCAAAGAATACACCCTGCCCAATGGCGCCAACCCGGCCGATGGTTTTCATACCTATGCCATTGAGTGGGAAGAAGGTGAAATTCGCTGGTACGTCGATGGTTATCTGTACCAAACCCAGATGGCTTCGCAACTGCGCTTTAACAGCCGTGGTGAAGTGGTCGGGTTACGCCACCGCGGCTGGTTTGCCGAGTACTACAACCAAATCACCGGTGCACTTGAAACCCAGTACAACAATGCGCCTTTTGATCAGCGCTTTCACCTGATCCTGAACCTGGCGGTGGGTGGCAACTGGCCGGAAAACGTCAATAATGGCGGCATTGATGCCGATGTCTTTGCCGATGGTCAGGTATTTGAAATCGACTATGTACGGGTGTACCAGTGCGCCTCCAACCCCACAACGGGCAAAGGCTGCGCTACCGTGCGCGCTGGCTACAAAGATGAAAATACCCTGGTCACAGGTATGGCCCCTATCCCATCGCCACCATCGACCGGCATCCCGCAAAATCTGACCATTTTTGCCAATGGTACCACCAACCCTAGCTGGCCGGCCTGGGATTGCTGTGGCGGCTCAACGCCACAACTGGTTGAGGATGACGAGCGTGGCAATGTCTACGAGTTCTTAGTAGGGGCTTCCCCGACTGTGAATGGCTTTATCAGCCGCTCTGCCTTTACCAGCAGCCCGGCAGCTTTTGATGCGTCTCCGATTCTGGAGACAGGCGCGATCCGCTTCGATATGAAAGTGGTTTCCATGCCCAATAACCCGGATGCGGCCTGGTTGTTTAAGGTAGAAAGCAATGAAAATACCACCTTTGCCGAGCTACCACTGAATGCCAGTGTCGAGGGCATGCTGCCGGTAAGTGGCCAGTGGCAAACCTATACCTTCCCACTGCAAATGCTGGCCGATATGGGCCTGGATCCAAGTGCCATTGATGTGATTATGGTGTTTCCGGCCTGGGGCGCCGGCGAAGGTGCTGTCTACCTGCTGGACAATGTTGAAATCAGCGGTGCTGACCAGAGCTTCCCTGAACTGGTGATCTTCGACAACGAACAAAATCTGGATTGGCCGATGTGGGACTGCTGTGGTGGTAGCACCCCGATTGAAGTCATGGATGATGAACAAGGCCTGGTTGCTGAGTTCCAGATTGGTGCGGCTCCCACAGTGATGGGTTTTATTGGCCGCGCCCCGCTGGGCGGTGGCACCCCGTTCGATGCCTCAGCCTTGCTGCATGAAGGGGTGGTGCAATTCGATCTGAAAGTGGTGAATGCCCCCTCCAACCCGGATGCCACCTGGTTGTTTAAAATCGAGTCTGATAATACCGCCACGGAAGTTGAGCTGCCGCTGGCGTCTGGCAACGCAGGCCAAAATCCAGTCACCGGTGAGTGGCAAACCTATACCTTCAGCCTGCAGGCATTGTCCGATGCCGGCCTGGATCTGAGCGCCATTGATGTGATCATGGCCTTTCCTGCCTGGGGTACCGGTGACGGTGCTGTCTATCGCATGAACAAGGTACGTATATACAACCCCAATGCGGCTGGCAATAACCTGGTGCTGTTTGGCAACACAGTCAATGCAGACTGGTCCATCTGGGACTGCTGTGGTGGTTCTACCCCAACGGTAGAAATGGACGATGACAAAGGCCCGAGTGCTCAGTTTGTGATTGGCAGCCAACCCACCGTGATGGGTTTCCTGGCCAATGAAGGCGTCTCTTTTGATGCGACCGCACTGCTAGCCAATGGGGCGGTAAGTTTCGATTTGAAAATTGTTGAGCTGCCGAACAACCCGGCTGCTCCCTGGCTGTTTAAGATTGAATCGGTTGGCGCTGCTACCGAGGTTGAGCTGCCTTTAGCGGAAGGTGGTGCTACCCCGGTTGCCGGCGAGTGGCAACGCTACAGCTTCCCGCTGCAGCGCCTGTTTGATGCCGGCCTTGATATCAGTGCCATCAATGTACTGATGGTATTCCCGGCCTGGGGTGAAGGTGATGGCGCTGTGTATCGCATGGCCAACGTCGAAATCTCCAACAACTAAAACAGACCGACAAGAGTAGAATGATGATGAAAGCAAAACTATTTTCAAAAAACCGCATCGCAGCCGCTGTCTCTGTCGTGCTGTCTACAGCCGCCATGCAACCAGTCCTTGCCGGCGACAATGACGCAACTACCCAGGCCGATGCCATCGAGATCATTGAAGTACGAGGCATCCGTGGCAGCCTGGCCCGCTCGATGGATTTCAAGCGTGAAAGCTCAGGGGTGGTCGATGCCATCTCTGCCGAGGAAATGGGTAAGTTTCCCGATACCAACCTGGCTGAGTCGCTGCAGCGTATTACCGGGGTGTCGGTCAGCTGGGCCAATGGCGAAGGCAGCCAGATCACCGTGCGTGGTTTTGGCCCTGAGTTTAACCTGATCACCTTAAATGGCCGCCAGATGCCTGGTTCGGGCTTTACCCGCTCCTACAATCTGGAGAACCTGTCCTCCGAAGGGGTCAGTGCACTGGAAGTGTACAAAACGGCCCGCGCTGAAAATCCAAGCGGTGGCCTGGGTGCTACGGTCAATATCGTCACTACCCGCCCTCTGCAACGGCCGGGCGAGCAGTTTGCCGTGATGGGTAAGGCACTCTATGACAGCTCCAACGAGAAAGGCGACGACATCACCCCGGAATTTGCAGCGGTGTATAGCAACACCTTCTTTGATGATCGCTTTGGTGCCGCCTTTACCTTTTCGCATCACCGCCGGGATTTCCAACGTCAACAAGCCAATATTCAGGGCTGGCAGGCCAATGTGCCTCTGCCAACACTGGACAGCCAGTTTGTCACCGACGCCCGGCCGCGGGATGCAGAAGGTAATCCAATCGGCAATCATTTCTTTCCAAAAGACATGAACTACAGCATCGAAGATCTGCAACGTGAACGCACCAATGGCCAGCTCACACTGCAGTATGCGCCAACCGATAACCTGACACTCACTATGGACTACACCGCCAGCCGGGCGCTGACCGGTATGGAAGTCATTGGCTGGGGTATTTGGAATGAATTTGGCGGTAACATCAATGGTTACGAGCTGGATGAGCGCGGCACCGCCATTTTTGCTGATATTGGTGGCAATGATGGCTCCTTTACCGCCAGCAAAGGTACCACTGAAGTCAAAGCCCGCTCCATCGGCTTCAATGCCGACTGGCAACTGCACGATGATTTCCGCCTGCAGCTGGATTATCACGACTCCAACAACAAAACCGACAATGGTGCAGACAAAGGGAGCGGCAACTGGGGCCAGGTGATTCTGGGTTCTGACCAATTGGTCACCAAAATTTACGATTACCGCACCGGTGATATTCCACAAATGGAGATTCTGTGGCGTAACGGCAGCACCATGCTGCAGCCAAATGAAATCGACTCCAACTTTGGCCAGTTTATTCACTCGCCCGGCGAGTCGGAAGTGAAGCAATTGCAGCTGGATGGTACCTGGTATAATTCCCGCTTTAACCTGCCACTGCTGGAAATTAAAGGGGGCGTTGCCCGTACCGAGCAAAACTTTGGTGGCTGGGAGGCATGGAGTGGCCTGCGCGGCGGCCCAGGCTTTAACCCCAGCTTTAAAGAGATTTTCCCGGACAGCATGTTTACGCTGAACAGCACCCGCAACTTCCTGAGTCAATTCCAGGGTGGCGGGGCCGATATGCTGACCAACTACTACTACACCTTCGACTTTGATGAAGCGGTGGCCAGGCAGATGGCGTTTTTAACCGCCGATGTGATGGGCAGCGATGCCTTTGTGCCTGATGCCTACTTTAATGGCATCACCAGCCAAAGCTCGGTGAAAGAAGTAACCAACAGCATCTACCTGCAATCGGTCTGGGAATTTGATGTGCTCAATTACCCGGTGCAATTGAATGCCGGTTTACGCTACGAAGAAACCGATGTCACCAGCACGGTGCGCCAGCGGGTGGAGCGTCAGGTCAACTGGGAAAGTGCCTCCGAATGGATCATGCAGTACGAGCAAGGGGAAGAAACCTTCTTAACCCTGACCGGTAAGCACGATGTGTTCTTGCCGATGTTTGACCTGCGGGTAGAGCTGACCGATGATTTAATTGGTCGATTCTCTTGGGGAAAAACCATCTCCCGAGCGCCTCTTGGTGCCTTGGCTGGCGGTCGAAGCCTCAGCGGCAGCCCGCGGCCAGGTGCCCGCAGCGGTGGTCAGGGCAACACCAACCTGCAGCCGTTCGAGTCCAGTAACCTGGATCTGACGCTGGAGTACTACTACGCCGAAGGCAGCTACGCCGCCATTGGTTATTTCCGTAAGAATGTAGACAACTTCATTCAAACCACCATCACCGATATTACCATTGATGGCTTGCACGATATCCTGAATGGCCCGCGCTACAACCAGGCGGTGGCAGATATCGAAGCCCGTGGCGAACAGGCGACCAGTACTGCGATTTTTGAGCAGATGCTGGCCAATGGCCACGGCAATGCCGATGGCAGGATTGAACCCACCGCCCAGGATCCGCTGATTGTCTGGAGCATCAGTCAGCCACAGAATACCGACAGCAAGTCGGTCGATGGGGTGGAAATAGCCTGGCAACACCTGTTGGGTGATACCGGTTTTGGTTTTGGTGCCAATGCCACCTTCGTCAATGGCGATGTCAAGTTTGATACTGAAAGCCTGGAGCAGCAAGCACCGCTGAGTGGTCTGAGCGACTCAGCCAACCTGCAGCTGTTCTACGAAAAAGACGGCCTATCGGTGAAAGTGACTTACGCCTGGCGTGACAGTTATCTGATTGGGGTTGGTCAGTCGCAGGGCTCATCCGATGCTCCGCCACAATTCGCCCGTCAGTACACCCAGTGGGATCTGAGCGTGAATTACGACATCAATCCACAACTGACGGTGTTCTTTGAAGGCATCAACATTACCAACGCCACTGAGCGTGGTTATGGCCGCTACGAAGAGCAGTTCCTGTTTGCCCGGCAGTATGGCCCGCGCTATGCGATAGGTGCCCGCTACCGCTTCTAACCGCCATCCCTGGCACCATGCAAAATGCCCGCTGATGCGGGCATTTTTTTATCTTGTCGCCTTGTAGCGAGTGTGATCAGCTTCAGGCTACGCACTCAGTTATAGATCGTCGTCTTCATCCAGCTCGTAGCCATCTTCATCTTCGAAGTAAGTGCCCCAGCCATCGTATTCAATACCATGTTCGGCGGCCACTTTTTCCAGCCGGATGGCATCGGCCGTAATGGCATCGGCATCCAGCGACTGCTCCCGAATGGCATCAAATACCCAGGCCAGGCTGCCATCATCCAGTTCAATTTCCTCGGCATCGGTCACTTCAAACCCAAGTTTAAACACCTCGACCGCCAGTTGCTCCAGCTTCTTGAAGTCGGCATGGTAAAAATGGTGCTCAATGGTATAGAGCGCATCCGGATCGCTGCCATCTTCCAGTAAAGCCGCGATGGTTTCTTCGGTAAATTCTTGCCAGTTTTCCATAGGGTTAATTCCGCGCAGTAAGACTTTGGGCAGTGTAGTCGCTGGCAAGCTCGCTATCAAGCTCGGCCAGCGTGTCGGCCATCAATTGATGCACTTGCCTGGTAAAAGGACGAATATTTGTGCTTTCATCCAGCACTACCGGCTCCAGCATGGCGATGATGACTTTGCCATTGCGCCAACGGTTCAACTTGATGTGCGCCGTTGAGCTCATGCATACCGGCACCACAGGTACCCCGGCTTGCTGGGCAATATGAAATGCCCCGGTTTTGAAAGGAAGTAAACCTCGGCCGTAACTGCGGGTGCCTTCCGGAAACATCCAGACCGATAATTGCTCATTGCGAATGCGATCTACCGCGCCTTGCATGGTGCCCACCGCCCGGCTGCGATTATCCCGGTCGAGTAAAATATTGCCGCTTAACCAATACAACTGGCCAAAGAATGGGATCAGGCGCAGGCTTTTTTTGCCAATGGTCACGGTGCGGTGCAACAAGGCATTCGGCATCAGAAACAAATCATAATTATTCTGGTGGTTGGCTACATAGACGCAGGGGTGCGCCTCAGCAACCGCCGGATGCCGTCTGATTTCCACTTCAACCCCAAAGATCCGGCCGCACCAGGCATACCAGCGGCCAAACAGCACCACATTATTGGCGTGAAAAGGCCGAAAGAGACAAATCACCAGACCAATCAGGGTGCTGAGTACAATAAAGCACAGCACCAGCAACAAACGCACCACAGCAATCACAAGCAATTTCCTGATTTATTCAAAGCGCACAGTATAGCCGGATGGACATCACAGGCTGGTTTGATCACTGCTGGCGGCAGTGCCTGGCAACAGTTCCATCTGATCAATGCGCTGCAGCCCGCGTGGTAACTTATTGCCTCGCCGGCCACGTTCGCCGCGATAATGCTCCAGATCGGCCGCTTTTAAGCTCAGCTTACGCTTGCCTGCGGTCAGCACTACGCCCCCATCGGCTGGGATCACCGTCATCAGCCGAAGGTATTCTTCGCGGCTGGCCGCTTTGGCGGATGGGATTGACAACATCTTATTGCCTTTGCCTTTGCTCAGCTGCGGTAAGTCCTGCACCGGGAAGACCAGCATGCGTCCTTCGGTAGAAACACACACCACCAGATCCGTCTCGGGTTGGCGAATGGGCACCGGCGGCAGCACTTTGCTACCGGTGGGCAGGCTCAGCAACGCCTTGCCTGATTTATTACGGGTTAGCATGTCATCAAAGCGGCCAACAAAACCATAGCCGGCATCGGAGGCAAACAGCAGCAACTGATCGTCTTTGGCCATAAACACATGTTCAAAAGCCTCGCCGGCGACCAGATTAAAGCGACCGGATAAGGGCTCGCCCTGGCCGCGGGCGGATGGTAACTCATGCGCTTCGACCGAAAAACTGCGCCCGGAGCTGTCCAGGAAAGCGGCGTACTGGTTGCTCTTACCACTGGCAGCCGATTTAAAGCCATCACCGGCCTTGTAGCTAAGGGTGGTGCCATCAACATCATGGCCTTTGGCGCAGCGCACCCAGCCTTTTTCCGACAACACTACCGTCACCGGTTCACTGGGCAGCAGCTCTTTTTCCGATAGCGCTTTGGCTTCGCTGCGGGCCACAATGGGGCTGCGTCTGTCATCGCCGTATTTTTCTGCTGCTTCTAATATCTCGGTCCGGATCAGCTTGGTGAGCTTGGTATTGGAACCCAGTATACCCTGCAGTTTATCCCGCTCTTTGGCCAGCTCGTCTTGCTCGCCACGGATTTTCATTTCCTCCAATCGGGCTAAATGCCGTAACTTCAATTCCAGCACGGCTTCGGCCTGGCGATCGGATAAGCCAAACCGCTCCATCAACACCGGCTTGGGTTTGTCGTGCTCACGGATAATAGCAATGACTTCATCGATGTTTAAAAAGGCAATCAGTAAACCTTCCAGCACATGCAGGCGGTCGAGTACCTTATCCAGCCGGTACTGCAAACGGCGACGCACCACTTCGCGACGAAACACCAGCCAGTCGGTCAAAATCGCTTTTAAATCGCGCACCCCAGGCCGGTTGTCCAGCCCCAGCATGTTCAGGTTCACCCGATAGCTTCTTTCCAGATCGGTGGTGGCAAACAAGTGCTGCATTAACTGCTCGATGTCCACCCGATTCGAACGTGGCACCACCACAATTCGGGTTGGGTTTTCATGATCGGACTCATCGCGCAGATCGGTCACCATCGGCAGCTTTTTCGCCTGCATCTGGGCGGCAATCTGCTCCAGTATTTTGGCGCCGGATGTTTGATGCGGCAGCGCGGTTATCACCACATCACCGTCTTCCAGCAGATAACGGGCCCGCATCCGAATGCTGCCACGGCCACTTTGGTACATGGCAACAATATCTTCTTTGCTGCTGATGATTTCGGCATCGGTCGGATAGTCCGGCCCCTGAATATGCTGCATTAAATCAGCAATGGAGCTGTCGGGCTGATCCAACAACAAAGCGCAGGCGTGCGCTACTTCCCGCACATTGTGCGGTGGAATATCGGTCGCCATGCCGACCGCAATGCCGGTAATGCCATTCAATAAAATATGAGGTAAGCGGGCCGGCAGCACTTTCGGCTCGTCCAGAGTGCCATCAAAGTTAGGCGTCCAGTCGACGGTGCCAGCCCCAAGCTCGGATAACAACACTTCGCTAAAGCGTGATAAACGCGACTCGGTATAACGCATGGCAGCGAAGGATTTCGGATCATCCGGCGCCCCCCAGTTGCCCTGGCCATCCACCAGCGGGTATCGGTAGGAAAAGGGTTGCGCCATCAACACCATGGCTTCGTAACAGGCTGAGTCGCCATGCGGATGGAACTTACCCAATACGTCACCGACGGTGCGAGCAGATTTTTTGTACTTGGCAATATGGCTTAATCCCAGCTCGGACATGGCATATACAATGCGCCGCTGCACCGGCTTTAAGCCATCACCAATATGTGGCAGGGCACGGTCCATAATCACGTACATGGAATAATTGAGGTAAGCCTCTTCCGTAAAGCGGCGTAAGGACAGCTGCTCTATACCGTCTTCAGTAATGATGGTGTCGGTCATAGCGACTTGGTTTCCTCTTGATCTTTGGGAGATGCAGGTGACGGGTTGCGGTGAGCCATGCGCTGCCACAGCAACAGCAGCAACAGCACCAGACTGGTCACGGCAAAAAATGAGGTCCAGCGCCTCTGGTTCAGGCGCTTACGTTCAGCTTCCAACAAAAGCAGAGCCTGCAACTCGTTATCTTTTACCAACAAGTCCCGCTCCGTTTGCTCACGTTCCTGCGCCAGGCTTAACCCTAAACTACTCAACGCCAGCTCATTTGCCTGACTGAAACGGTCCTGATACAAAAAAAACGTTTCTTGCATCGCGAGAAATGCCTGCTCAAACTGGCCCATATTGGCATGCAGTCTTGCCTGCATAAAGTAAATGTTCAAAGGCATGGAGCCACCCTCTGCATCGTCCAGTAGCTCCAACTGCTGCTTCGCCAGCATCAGCTGCTGCAAAGCCATCGAATGCTGTTGCAGCCCACTGTATATCAATGACTTTTCATAGTAATGCACCACAGTGCTTAGTGGCACTTGAAGCAAATGCTTGTATTCATCTGCTTTTTGCATATAAGTCAGGGCGGCATTGTAACTTCCTGCTTCATGGCTGGTAATGGCAAGGCCAAGGTAGGCGTAGTACAGATTCAATTCATCTTCGTATTGCTGGCTCACGGTCAGCATGCGCTGATAGGTAGCAAACGCCTGCTCGTAAAGATCCAGAAAGCTGTAGGTGCGTGCCAGATTGTACAACACGGCAATCTTACTTTTGCGCCAGCCCTGCTCTTTATACATGGCATAGGCTTTATCCAAAAACGGCAGCGCTTCCTCTTCAAGTGTAATGGTGGCATACAATAAACCGAGCTCTGCATTGACTTCAGCTTCCAGCTCCCAATCTTCCAGCACCTTACTTTGTTGATACACGTGCTGAAGCAACTCAAGCGCGTCCTGGTAGTGCTCTTGCGCACTTAAAATGGCAGCTTGATTGATCTGGCCTCGTAAACTCAATACTTCATTGCCCAATTGCTCAGCCAGGGTGATGCCCTGCTGATAGTACTGCTGCGCAACCAGGTAGTTGCTTTGCATCTCAGTAGCAAAACCCAGGCTGTACATCAGTTCTACCCGCAGAGTATCGGCAGCATCATCCAGCGCCAATCCTTTGCGGGCAAAAGCTAGCTGCTGCTGATATTGCCCCATCATGCCATAAAGCAAAGCAAATTCCTGATAAGCCCGGCGCTGCACTTGTCGTGGCAAAGTCGGAATGCTGTCTTCGTGTTGTTGCAGCAGAGCAAGCATGGCCTCCGGCTCCAGCCGCTTTTGCTGATACACCTGCTGCAACCAGTTTGGGGAGCCTGCCGGCACCGCTGCCAGACTCAGGCAATACAGTCCAAGCAGACCAACCATCAACTTTGCAATGATCTTCATCCCAACTCCAGCGAATGTACTTTGTTAACGAGCCAGTATACCTGCATCGACTTCTCAGGCAAGAATCGCCTTATCACCCTTTTGCTCCAGCCATTGGCGACGATCGGTTGAGCGCTTTTTCGCCAGCAGCATGTCCATCAGCTCCATGGTTTGCAGCTGGTCATCGATGGTCAGCTGCACCAGCCGGCGAGTGTTCGGGTCCATGGTGGTTTCGCGCAGCTGCAGCGGGTTCATTTCCCCCAGGCCTTTGAAGCGCTGTACATTGACCTTGCCCTTTTTCTTCTCGGCTTCAATCCGATCCAAAATGCCGTTCTTCTCGTCTTCGTCCAGCGCGTAATAGACATCCTTGCCAATATCGATACGGTACAATGGCGGCATGGCCACATAGACATGGCCAGCTTCCACCAGGGCCGGGAAATGGCGCATAAAGAGTGCACATAACAAGGTGGCAATGTGCAAACCATCGGAGTCGGCATCGGCCAAAATACAGATTTTGCCATAGCGCAACGCCGATAAGTCGGTGGAGTCCGGATCCATGCCAATAGCGACCGAAATATCATGCACTTCCTGCGAGGCCAAAATTTGGCCGGACTCCACTTCCCAGGTGTTTAGAATTTTTCCGCGCAGCGGCATCACGGCCTGAAATTCACGATCCCGTGCTTGTTTGGCCGAACCACCGGCCGAGTCCCCTTCCACCAAAAACAGTTCAGCCCGCTGCAGGTCCTGCGCCGAACAATCGGCCAGCTTGCCGGGCAGAGCCGGGCCGGAGGTGACTTTTTTTCGCACCACTTTTTTCGCTGCTTTTAGCCGCTTCTGGGCATTGCTGATGCAGAGTTCCGCCAGCGCTTCGGCAATCTCGGTATGCTCATTCAGCCACAAGCTAAAGGCATCTTTAACAATACCGGACACAAATGCCGAAGCCTGACGCGATGACAAACGCTCTTTGGTCTGGCCGGCAAACTGCGGATCCTGCATTTTCAACGACAAAATGTAGCTGCAGCGATCCCAGACATCTTCCGGTGATAGTTTAATACCCCGCGGTAGCAGATTACGAAACTCACAAAAATCGCGCAGCGCTTCCAGCACCCCCTGACGCAGACCATTGACATGTGTTCCCCCCTGCGCTGTCGGGATCAGGTTGACGTAACTTTCGGTCACCAGCTCACCGCCTTCTGGCAGCCAGAGCATGGCCCACTCCACCGCTTCCTGGGTACTGTTAAAGTTACCAACAAAAGGCTGCTCTGGCAGCGCGACAAAGTCTTTCACCGCTTCAGCCAGGTAATCGCGGATGCCATCCTGATAACACCAACTGTGACTTTCTTTGTTGACCTTGTCTTCAAACTCGATACTTAGCCCTGGGCACAGCACCGCTTTGGCTTTTAACACATGCAACAAGCGTGGGACCGAAAAACGGGCGGAATCAAAATATCCGGCGTTGGGCCAGAACTGCACCCGGGTACCGGTATTACGCTTACCCACCGTGCCGGTGATGGTCAGCTCCTGGGTTTTCGCACCATCGGCAAAAGCCATCTCATAGACATTACCATCCCGCCGCACAGTCACATCCACCCGGCTGGACAAGGCATTCACTACCGAGATCCCGACACCATGCAAACCACCGGAAAACTGATAATTTTTATTGGAAAATTTACCGCCGGCATGCAAGCGGCAGA
This sequence comes from Alkalimonas cellulosilytica, assembly GCF_036325985.1. Lineage (NCBI taxonomy): Bacteria > Pseudomonadati > Pseudomonadota > Gammaproteobacteria > Alkalimonas > Alkalimonas cellulosilytica. The sequence goes on along the minus strand of NZ_JAUHLI010000013.1, from coordinate 43,056 downwards.
AGATCAGCTCGACACCAGACACCCCTTCTTCCGGATGAATATCAACCGGCATACCACGGCCGTTATCGATCACTTCCAGTGACTGGTCTTCGTGCAACACCACTTTAATCTGAGTAGCGTGCCCGGCCAGGGCTTCATCCACGCTGTTATCGATGACTTCCTGTGCCAAATGGTTGGGCCTTGCGGTATCGGTGTACATGCCCGGACGGCGCTGCACGGGTTCAAGCCCGGTAAGGACTTCGATCGAGTCGGCGTTATAGCTTTGAGCTGTCATGGTCGATACATCACCTGTTGTGTTCTAAATTCCTGGGCTTGCAAACAAAAGCGCACAATGGACGGCAGTTGCTGCTCGTAATTCTGATAACTGTGATCGCCGCCCTGCTGCACCTCCAGCTGGCAATGCTGATAAAACTGCAGGGCCTGACGATAATCCAGCACTTCATCGCCACTTTGCAGTAGTACCAGATAATTCGAGGGCTTGGCAAGTGTTGATGGCTCCAGTTGCTGCAACACCGTTATCGCTTGCTCAGATACCTCATAATGGCATTGCCGTACCGGATGAAAATAACGGCCAAGGTGCTGACGCAACAAGCGGTACGGTGCTACTGCCGGGTTAATCAAACAGGCCCGACACGCATGTTGCTCTGCCAGCCAGGTAGCGAGAAAGCCCCCCAATGAGCTGCCAATCACCGCCGTTGGGACCCGCCCGGCCAACAGCTGACTGATTTCTGCCAGGGCCTCGGTTGGGATATAGGGTAAATCTGGCACCAACAACTCAATATCCGGATGATGCTGCTGAAAATAAGCCCGGGTTTGCAGCGCTTTGTGTGATTTAGACGAGCTGGCAAAGCCATGCAAATACAAAATTAAACTCATGGCATGATCCTTTTAAAGTCAAGCTCTATGCTGCCATTGCGCTGAAAGCTCCACTCGCACCATTGCGGTCCTTGCGCATCGGTATGCCATTCCACCGTTTGCTGAAATTGCACTGAAGTCGCCGGGCAACCAACCAGTTCAATACCGTGTTGACAACGCCGATAGGCGTGATGGCAATGACCATGCGCCAAGCCACGCACCTGCGGATACTGTTGCAGCAACTGCCAGAAAGGCTCCGCATCCTGCCAGCCATGGCGATCAATCGAGCTGCCTATAGGCCAAGGATGGTGATGAGCAAAAAGCCAGCAAGGCTGGCTGTGTTGTTTAAGTTGTGCTGCCAGCTCCGTCCGGCGTTCAAGCGGAAAATAGCCGGCAGGGGTTGGCCCACTGCTATCGAGCAGCAGTAAATGCCAGCCGGCAGCATGGAGCGATTTATGAGGTAAAAACGGCGCCTCAGCCAGTAATTCACCCAGTTTCTGGCTATCATCATGATTCCCGGGTAACCAGAACACCGGTACCGGCACAACTTGCATCAGGGCCTGCAAATGCTGATAAGACGCCTCACTGTGATCCTGACTTAAATCACCGGTCAGCAGCAAGGCATCTGGCCAGTTACCAGCCAGCTGCTGCAACACTGCCTGCAACTGATGGTAGGGAGACACGCCCTGGTACAGCGCGTCTGGCTCAGCCAGTAAATGGCAATCGGTCAATTGCACCAAACGAAGCTGGTCTTGCTGAGGGAAATGGTAAGCTAACATTAAACGCCCGTCTTCAACTCAGAACCGGCTCAGCACGAAAGCCCTGTTGGTGGCACAGCCGCAACCAATCACTTAGTAAGCGGTTGACCTGGCGCTTTTCATCCGGTTGCAGCATTTCGGTATTGGGATAATCGTACACAGCTTTCAGGCCACGACGACCATGACAGCTAATAACTTCTGCTAATCTGGCATCATGATACAAACGCACATCAAATGCTGGTTGCAAAGCCGGCCAGGCCGTATCATCCACTGGCACAATTCGCAACACTGTGGTGTAGGGGCAAACCTCTAACACTTCCAGCCGAAAATAACTGGCATCGTCCAATCCAATCAGCTGACGCTCACCCACCGTATGTTCTGCAGGCAGCAAAGGGTTGAGCTGCGCGAAGTTGCGTTCGCACAAGCTTAGAAAGTCTGGCAGTTTTGGCCGGTACTTTGGCTTTGCTGTCATGATTTCTCCGAATCGCCCGTTGTTGTTCACTCCCCGCGACAGTACGGTTGCACGGTGAACACTGCACTATGCTGGAAACAGCTGGCTATAATGCAGCGCCAACCACTGCAATGCAATCACTGTCGCTGCATTATCTATGCGGCCTTCAGCAAGCCATTGCAAGGCTTGCTGCCTTGGGATCAGGTGCACCCGAATATCTTCGTGCTCATGCGCTAGCCCAAATATCCCTTCGGCTGGCAAAGTGTCCAGTGTAGCAAAATACAACTGAATACGCTCGGTGGTGCCGCCCGGGCTCGATAAATAACTGAGCATCGGCGTGAGCTCCGTAATCACCAGCCCGGCTTCTTCACGACTTTCGCGTATAGCCACTTCTGTCATGGTCTCACCGGGCGCCACCATGCCAGCAATGATTTCCAGTAGCCAGGGACTGGGCGACGATGCTAAAGCGCCGGCGCGAAACTGTTCAACCAGCACCACCTGATCGCTCGGTGGATGATACGGCAATACAGCGGCCGCATGACCACGCTCAAAAATCTCCCGCTGCATCCAATCACTCCAGCCACCCGCGAACAATTTATGCCGTAAGGTGTAACGATCAATTTTGAAGAAACCCTGAAAAACCGTGCTTTGGTCGCGTATCTCTACATCTTTTGCTGAAAAAACAGGATACTCTATGGCCTTGAATTCTGACATCAGCGTACTCACATTCTGTTACATTTGAAGGGATAACTTTACGGTTTACGGTTTCACACTCAAACCACAAACAGGTTATCATTTACTCAGTTTGATTCACTCAGGATCCCATGCTCATGCATAAAAAATTAGTCGCTACCCTGTTGTGCTCGTCCTTTGGCGTATTTAGTTTGCCAGCTCTGGCTGACAACCTGCAAAGCGTTTATCAATTGGCTACCCAAAAAGATCCGGTGATCCAGCGCGCAGCTGCCAGCCGAGATGCCGCAGCTGCCCGAATCGATATCAGCAGAGCTAACTTACTGCCGAGCATTGGTTTTAGCACCAGCCTGACCAGGGCCGATCAGCGCGACTGGACCTTTGGCGACGACAGAACCACGCTAAGCGGAGGCTTTCGTCTGGATCAAAGCATTTATGACCGGCGCAATTGGCAGAACCTGGATATTGCAGAGAAACAGGCACTGCAAGCCCAGACCTTTTACAACAGTGCTGCTCAGGCTCTGATCGTACGGGTTACCGATGCCTACTTCAATGTGCTAAAGGCCAAAGATGATTTAACCTTTATCCAGGCCGAGAAACGCTCCATTGAGCGCCAACTGGAACAAACCAAACAGCGCTTTGCCGTCGGTTTAACCGCTATTACCGACGTACACGAAGCCCAGGCCCAGTTTGATAATGCGGTTGCGCGTGAAATTGCCACCGAAAACAATCTGGAAATTGCACTGGAGCAACTGCGCGAAATCACCGGCCAGTACCACAGCCAACTGGCTGGTCTGAATACCGACTTGTTCAGCACGGCTCCACTGAGCCCGGCTGAGCCACAGCAATGGCTTAGCATCGCTGAAGAAAACAACTTCGAACTGCAGGCGCAGCGTATCGGCCTTGAAATCGCACGGATTGACATTGACCGCGCCCGGGCCGGCCATCTGCCAACCGTTGGGCTGGAAGCCAGTATTGGCAGCAGCAAAGCCAGGGGTTACGATCAGAACTTTATAGAGCGCGGTACAGGTCCTCGTCAGGATAATAGCTCTATTGGTATTACTGTCAGAGTACCTATCTACAGTGGTGGTGCTACTAATGCCGGCGTCAATGTGGCCCAGGCTAACTTCGTTGAAACCAGTGAGCTGGTAGAGCAAACCTACCGCAGCACCGTAAGGCAGGTCCGCAGCTCGTTCAACAATGTCCGAGCCCTGACCTCGTCCATCCGGGCGCTGGAGCAAGCGGTGGTCTCTGCTGAAAGCGCGCTGAAAGCGACCGAAGCCGGTTTTGAAGTGGGTACCCGTACCATTGTCGATGTACTGGTTAGTACCCGTAACCTGTTCGATGCGCGTCGTAATCTGTCTCGCGCCCGTTACGATTACATCTTATCGGTACTGGATTTGAAGCTGGCCGCTGGTAATCTGACCGAACAGGATCTGGCCGATATCAACCGCGCTCTGACGCTGCGATAGGTCCAATCCCGATAGCCTCTGAGAACGCAGCTGCCGCTGCGTTCGTTGTTTTGCAGACCTAACCTTTTGTCTGACCATCCTTTTCCGCTACAATAGCCCCCTTTAGGACAAACTGAGGGCTTGGGGTGGTTAAAGCGCCGCAATTTCAATGGTCTTTTCTGCATCCCCGCTACTGGGGTATCTGGCTGGGCTCTGCCCTGCTATGGCTGATCAGCTGGCTGCCGTATGCCGTATTGATGAAGCTTGGCGATGGCATCGGCCTGTTGCTGTTAAAGCTGCTGAAATCACGAGCTAAAGTAGCCAGGCGCAATATCGAACTGTGCTTCCCGGAAAAAACGGCCGAAGAACGGGAGCAGTTGCTGCGCGCTAATTTTAAAGAAAGCGGCCGGGCTCTGTTTGATACCATCATCGGCTGGTGGTGGCCGGCCTGGCGCCTGAAGCGCTTTGGCGTGATAAAAGGTTTTGAGCACATCCAGGCAGCACGTGATGCCGGCAAAGGTGTATTGCTGCTGGCCTCCCATATGCTGCATTTAGAAGCCGGCGGCCGGATTTTTGGCTTTAGCTTGCCAAGCGTTGGGTTTTACCGGCCACACAACAACCCTCTGATGGATTGGCTGCAGTACCGTGGCCGTATCAAAGCCAACAAATACATGATTGGCAAGCGGGAAGTGAAAGCCTTGCTGCAGGCGTTGGATGAAGGCGAAGTGTGTTTTTACTTGCCAGATCAAGATTACGGCCGCAAAAAAGCCGAATTTGTGCCGTTTTTCGCGGTTGAAGAAACCGCCACCACCACCGGTACTTTGCTATTTGCCAGCCATGCCAACTGCCAGGTCATTCCGGTGTATACCCGGCGCTTACCTGGCAGTCAGGGCTACGAAATAGAGTGCTTGCCGGCACTGGAACAGTTCCCCTCCGGTGATGATGCCGCCGATGTTCGCCGTATCAACGCCTGGGTAGAGCAAGCAGTATTGCGTGCGCCAGAGCAGTACATGTGGTTGCACCGGCGCTTTAAAACCCGTCCCAATCCGGACGATCCGGGGTTATACTAAGTTACCAAATCAATAGCTGGCATTTTCACGGGGTACCTACCATGTGGTTCTGGATCCGAAGTCTGATTATCACAGTGCTGCTATCTGGCTTGCTGTACTTGCTGCTGTTTCGCCCTGATTTTTTTACTCTGGATCGGGAGAAAAGCAACCGCGCAGCCGAAGGCCTCAGCAGCTTTTACGAACGGATCCGTGGCAGCCTTGCCGATATCCAGCTGAGTGACTTTGTCATCAGCTTGCCGGATACCAGTCACCGCCTGACACAGCAACTGCAGCAGCGAGCTATGCAAGTCTCACCTTTGGCAGAAAACTGGCAGGGGCGTGAAACTGACCGCCGCTTTCGTGAAGGCGATACCGTCAAAACCAAATTGGAAGAATATGCCCAGGCTGAAGGCCTGGAGCTTTACTGGACCTTGCCGCGGGATTATGTGGTCAAACACTACTTTCAAACCAACGGCAGCATGACGGCAGCGGTCGCTGAAGTCGCTGCTGCAATCAGCCCAAATTTCCCAAGCCCAATCTTCAGCTATCTCTGTCACAATGAACGGGCGCTGGTGATTACCGATAAGCCCAGTGCCTATGTGCAACAAAACTGCCAGCAGCTAAGCCGGCGTTAAACTTTAAATAACTTTTGCCACACCGCCTGCACTGCGGCTTTAGCATCATCCAAGCCAGACAACTCTGGTGGTAGCACGGGTTGCAGCGTTAAACGATGCAGTACCGCCCGCATCAATTGATAGGCCTGCTGCAACGCTTCAACTTCCCCCAGAGTTAATAACCCTACCTCACCGGCAGCCTCAAGAATCCGAATATTGTCGCTGTACTGGTAGAGCGCAGGGTGCTGGCTGGCATATGCCAGTACCAGATACTGACTGATAAACTCCAGATCAATCAAACCACCATGGGCATGCTTCAGCTGCTCGTTGTCACTGCCATGATGCTGACGTAATTTGTCGCGCATACCAAGCACATCCTGTTGCAGAGAGGGAATTGCACGATCTTTGCTTAAAATATCAGCCCGGATCTGAGCAAACTGACCGGCAATCATGGCATCACCATAGACCAGACGTGCCCTGACCAACGCCTGATGCTCCCAGGTCCAGGCTTCAGTTGCCAGATAATCACGGTAGGTATGCACATGAATCGCCAATAGCCCGGAGTTGCCGGATGGTCGTAAGCGGGTATCCACTTCGTACAGCACACCACTGGCCGTACGGGTGGTGCATAAGTGCAGAATGCGCTGCACCAGCTTCAGATAAAACTGCCGCGAGTCGATGGCCTTCTCACCTGAGGTGGGCGCCAGGCTATCGCAATTGTGCACAAACACCAGATCCAGATCAGAGCCATAGCCAAGCTCCAGCCCCCCCATCTTGCCATAAGCCAGCACCGCAAAGCCTTTGTCGCTCCCCATCGTCAAACCAGCCGGATAGCCATAACGCGCTACCATTTGCTGCCAGGCCAGCTCGACCACTTGCTCCATCATGGCTTCAGCCAGCCAGGTCAGATGATCACTGACTTGCATCAGTGGCAAGGCACCACTGATATCAGCCGCCGCAATCCGCAATTGCTGGGCCTGCTTGTGCTGACGCAGGCTTTCCATCAGCAGTTCCAGATCCTCTTCCGGCACACGAAGCAGCCGCTGTCGTACCCTGTCCTGGTAATCGGCTTTGGTTTGCACTTGATACAGCTGCGCCGGGTCAATCAACTCATCCAGCAAAATCGGGTAACGAGCCAGCTGTTCAGTCAGCCACTGGCTCTGGCTGCACAAAGTGACCAACTGCTGCAAAGCAGAGGGATTTTCAAACAACAGCTCCAGATAGGCAGTGCGGGTCATCACACTGCGAAACACCAGCAACACCCGCTCCAGCACCGAGACACCGGCCTGGTTGGAAGCCAGTAAATGCAGCACTTGCGGAATAAGACGAGCCAGATAATCACGCCCTCTTGGCCCTACCGCCCGACGCTGAGACTCCTGCCGAAAATCCAGCACCTGAGCCACCAGCTTGCCGGCTTGCTCGGCGCTTAACCAATCCACCTGCTCAGCCAGCTCATCGGCACTTTGTGCACTGTCCCACAACAGCTTGCCTACCAGCAACTCATCTGGTTCAGCAGCTTCTTCCGGTTCAATCACCTGCAAAAACTCCTGGTGAATACGAGCCATCGCATCGGTAACTTGCTGCTGTAGCTCGCTCCAGTCACTGAGCTGCAGCATGGCCAGCAGGCAAGCTTGCTGATCTGCTTGCTCCGGCAAGGTTTGAGTTTGCTGGTCGTCCATCCCCTGCAGCAACTGTTCGACCCGACGTAAAAACAGATAATCGTTGGTGAGCTGCTGTTGCTGCGTTTGATCCAGTAAGCCGTGCATTGTCAGTTGTGGCAGCGCCTGCAAGATAGACGGCGTTTGCAATTGTGGGATGCGGCCACCACGGATCAACTGCAGCGTCTGCACAATAAATTCTACTTCACGGATGCCACCGGCACCCAGCTTGATGTTGTCGCTGCGATTACGACGACGGTTCTCCTGCTCAATCAACTGCTTCATACGGCGCAGCGACTCGATGGCCGAAAAATCAATGTAACGCCGGTAGACAAAAGGTCGCAGCAATTGCTTAAGCTCGGTGCTGTACTGGCCATCCGGATTCATCACCCTGGCTTTGAGCATGGCGTACCGCTCCCAATCCCGACCTTGTTCCTGATAATAATCTTCCATCGCAGCAAAGCTGAGTACCAAAGGCCCACTGTCGCCAAAAGGCCGCAACCGCATATCGACCCGATAAGCAAAGCCATCGGCAGTGACCTGATGCAAGGCTGCGATCACCTTCTGGCCGAGCCGTAGAAAAAACTGATGATGCTCGACACTGCGGCGGCCACCCTGAGTTTCGCCGTTGTGTGGATAGGTAAAAATCAGATCAATATCGGAGGAGAAATTCAACTCGCCACCGCCCAGTTTGCCCATCCCTAAGATCAATAAGGGCATCGGTTGGCCGCTGTCGGTGAAAGGCGTACCCCACTGAGCGGCTAATTGCTGATAGGCCCAGTCATAGGCGCTGTTGATGCAACGCTCTGCCAGCGCCGATACTTCCTGCAACGCCTGAGCGATGGGCTTTAACTGCAGCACATCAGCAGCCAGCAACTGAGCCAGGCTACGATGGCGGAACAGTCGGATGGCTTTAAATACACTGGCTTCATCCTGCTCTGCCAGGCCGGCCAGCGGATCAGTCACATCCAGCGGCGCTGCCAGTACGGTATCATCCAGCAGCAGTTGCAACAATCCGGGTTGCTGCTGCAGGCAACGGCTTAAAAAAGGGCTGCAGCGGCATAACCAGCCTATGCGCTGCTGCTCTGTTTCAGTCAGTGCGGTAAAGCCTGGAAGATGCTGGCAGAGTGCCAGCGCTTTGTCTAATGCATTCATCAAAGGGGTTATTGCTCAGCGTTTAGGAAGTACTCAGACAATGCCAGCAACAGCAAATTATAGTCGGAGCCATAAAATAACTGCTGGTCGGCTTTGCTTTGCGCTGCTTTGGCAGACAACTGAGTGCAGATAGGCTGCCAGCGCTGCAACGTGGGCTGTGTTTTCAGCCACTGCGCAATCCGGTTCAGCGCCAAAGAGACCGTCAGCATTGCATCCGGGCTCTGTTCCTGCATGTAACAGGCTTCATTGTGTTGTAGCAACCGCAGCAACACCATCGGGCTGGCCTCGGTGGGCAACGCCTTCACCTGCAGCGGTTTGGAGCCGGTCAAACGATAGCCGCGTTCCGCTTTGGATTGCACACCGAGCCTAAGTGGCAAGGCAGCGACCAATTGCCGGGCCAGGACAAAGATCTGGCTGACATCACCGGATTTTAGTTCCAACTCCAGCTCACAAATCGGCTGCTGACTATCGGCTGTGATGATTTGCCCTTCATCCTGCACCAACTCAATCAGCGTATGGTTAGCCAGCGTTAACAGCCAGGGCTTACGACAAAAATCGGTGCGGAATAATTCGGTCAATTGCTGTTGCAGAGCAGGGACATCCGTATGCTCCGGCCAAATAGTGACCGGAAATGCGGCCAACTGAGGGACTAACTGGCTGGCTTGCACATTGTATTCTTGCCGCGCATGCAAAGCACCGTGTTGCTTACCCGCCAATTTGATGGTGTGTTCGATGTCATGATCCTGCTGACGACTGCGCAATCCCATGCCATGGGTTTGAAACCAGTGTTCAGGGGTGTCGTAATAGCCATTGCGTAAATGCAAGGCCTTGCCCGCTTGCAGCTGTTGCACCATGGGCTTTAGTAAGGTCTCCAGCTCGGTAGCTGGCCTTGATTGCAGCAAAAACTTCAACTCAACTTCCATCGCCATGGTATTTTTCCGCCAGCTCTTTTCTGCTACCTTAAAATAACTGAGCAAGGCCAACAAGACTTTTCCTGCCAGACTTGTCAATTCGATCACAACTCCCTATCATCCTGATACGAACTTAGTAAAACCAACTAATTACCGTCACGGGATGGCCCATGTTCAGAACCACCGCTTTTGTCTGTACACTGTTGTTAAGTGTAGCGCTTATTTTTCCATCACACAGCTACAGCGACACTGCCGAACCTGCTTTTATCAGCGATGCCTTGTTTGTGTATGTTCATTCCGGTCCAAGTAACCAGTTCCGTATTATTGGTACCGTCAATGCAGGTGATTCCATCCAGTTGCTGGACCGGGATGCAGACTCAGGCTATGTTCAGATCCAGTTTGAGGGCAATCGTCGTGGCTGGCTGCCGGGTCAGTATGTGTCCACCTCACCGGGCATGGCGGTGCAGCTGCAACAGTTGAATGAGCAGTTGGCTGAGCACCAATCAACGCTTGATGAGCTACAACAGCAGAACCAGCAATTAAATCGCGAGCTGTCTGCCCGTACCGAAGAATACAACCGGATGCGCGAGCAGTTGCAGGTGGCCAATACCGCTTACGAGCAGTTAAAAATGCAGTTTGATGCCGAACACAGCAGTGTCTGGCAAAACCCCAAAGTACTGGGTGCGGCCATTCTGGGTTTTGGCCTGTTGCTTGGCTTGCTGCTGCCGTTGCTGATGCCCCGGCGTAAAAACAGCGAACGCTGGATGTAAGTCATCCAGGCCTGTCTACCTGGGCAGGCCTTTTACAGTTGTTCGTTGGCCTTGAGTGGCAATCCCTCGTCTTTCTTTACTTGTTCTATCACCACATAGGTATGATTTTTAATCACGCCGGGCAAATCGACAATCTCGGCCAGAATGATGCGATAGGCATCCATATTCGGCAAGCGCAGCTTAAGTAAGTAATCGAAGCCACCCGCTACCATATGGCATTCCACCACATGGGGGATCTTCAGCACATCCTCTTTGAAGCGATCAAACACATCGCTGGTAGTATTATCCAGCGTAATCTGGATAAACACGGTGGTGCCAAAACCAAGGCGACTGGCATTGAGCTGAGCGCCATAACGCTCGATGTAGCCTTCCTGCTCCAGCTTTTTCACCCGGTCGATGCAAGGGCTGGCGCTCAAATTGACCCGCCGTGCCAGCTCAACATTGGAAATACGCCCTTCACGTTGCAGGGTTTCCAGAATATTCATATCAATCCGATCAAGGGCACGTACTTTGACCATGGGCAGGCTCGCAGTAATTTTTAGGGCGAATTCGCCATTTGGCCGAATTATATCCGGTTTAAAGGCAAAATAAACCACCCTATTTGGTCAACTTTTTCCTAGAATGCGCGTCATACTTAGCTATGGTTTTTATCGGGAGGTTTTGATGTTATTTCGTGACTCACTGGAGGCCACCAACCCTCTGCGCCAAAAAATTCGTGACTTCTACCGTGCCGATGAAGATCAGGTGCTGGATTATTTGCTACCTCTGGCTGATATTGGCAACAATGCCCGCAGCCGGGCCTGGGAACGGGCCCGTCAGATGGTGCTGGCTATTCGCAAAGCCCAGACCGGTAAAGGCGGCGTCGATGCCCTGCTGAATGAGTTCTCGTTATCGACCGAAGAAGGTCTGGTGCTGATGTGTCTGGCTGAGGCGCTGTTGCGGGTTCCTGATAACAACACCATGGACCGACTGATTCGCGATAAGCTGGCTAAGGGCAACTGGAGTTCGCACCTCGGCAACAGCTCATCAATTTTTGTCAATGCCTCGGCCTGGGGCTTGTTGATGACCGGCAAAATGGTTAACTACAGCGATGAGCGAAAAGCCCAGCAATTTGGCCTGTTAAAGCGCACCTGTGGTCGTCTGGGTGAGCCGGTCATTCGCCAGGCCGTGCGTTATGCCATGCAAATCATGGGTACCCAGTTTGTGATGGGCACCACCATCAGCAGCGCCATAGAACGGGCTAAAGAACAGGAAAAGCGCGGCTATACCTACTCCTACGACATGCTGGGCGAAGGCGCCCGCACCATGGCCGATGCCGAGCGCTATTTCCAAAGCTATCTGACCGCCATCGAGACCATCGGCAAAGCAGCTGTGGGCAAAGGCCCCTTTAAGAGCCCTGGCATTTCGGTGAAGTTGTCGGCTATTCACCCACGCTACAAGTTTTCCCAACGCGACCGGGTACTGACAGAGCTTATTCCCCGCCTGAAACAACTGGCTGTAGCCGCCAAACAGTACAACATTGGTTTTACCGTCGATGCCGAAGAAGCCGACCGGCTTGATCTGTCACTGGATATTATTGAAGCCGTATTCAGCGATCCGGCGCTGGATGGCTGGGAAGGCTTTGGCCTGGCTGTGCAGGCCTATCAAAAACGTGCCATTCATGTGATTGACTGGCTGCGTGAGCTGACCGAAAAAGTCGGTCGTAAGATGATGGTACGTCTGGTGAAAGGCGCTTACTGGGATACTGAAATTAAACTCAGTCAGGTAGAAGGCCTGCATGACTTCCCGGTGTTTAGCCGCAAACCATCCACCGATGTGTCTTACCAGGCTTGCGCGAAAAAGCTGCTGGCCTATCGCGATACCATCTACCCACAGTTTGCCACCCACAACGCCTACACCGTGGCCACCATTTTGGAAATGGCACCGGATCGCAGCGGGTTTGAGTTCCAGCGCCTGCATGGTATGGGCGATGCGCTGTACGATCAGGTGGTCCGTGAAGATAAAGTGCCTTGCCGTATTTATGCACCGGTGGGAGAACATGCCGACTTGCTGGCCTATCTGGTACGTCGTTTACTGGAAAACGGCGCCAACAGCTCTTTTGTCAACAACATCATTGATGAAACCATTCCGGTCGAAAGCCTGCTGGCCGACCCGCTGGAAACCGTGCGTAACTGGCGGCAAAAACGCAACCGCCAAATCCCGCTGCCAGCCGATGTGTATGGCAGTGAGCGTCTGAACTCTCGCGGTACCGACATCAGCGATTGCGATCAACTGATCCCCATTAAACAAGCGATGGAATCCTGGCTGGATGTGATTGCCAAACTGGAGCAGCCAAGCAACAGTCATCCGGTCACCAACCCGGCCAATCTGGATGAAGTGGTTGGTTACATTCAATACGCCGATGCAGATGCCATGCAGGCATTGCTGGCAAAAACCCAACAAGCCTTTGACAGCTGGTCGCAAACTCCGGTCGCTGTTCGTGCCAATTTACTGCGCAAAATCGGCGATGCACTGGAAAGTCATCAGGATGAATTACTAACCATCTGCATCAAAGAGGCGGGGAAAACGCTACAGGACAGTATTGCCGAGGTCCGTGAAGCGGTCGACTTCTGCCGTTATTATGCCGCCCGTGCTGAAGAGCTACCGGAAGACAGTGAAGCGCGTGGTGTGGTGCTGTGCATCAGCCCCTGGAACTTCCCGCTGGCAATTTTCTTAGGTCAGGTCGCCGCTGCTATCGTTACCGGCAATACCGTGGTTGCAAAACCTGCCGAGCAAACCAGTCTGATTGCTATTCGCACGCTGGAAATTATGCAGCAATGTGGCTTGCCGGAAGGTGTGGTGGAGCTGGTGATCGCCCCGGGCCGTCAGGTTGGTGAACACATCGTGCCGGATGAGCGTATCCAGGCGGTGATGTTTACCGGCTCGACCGAAACCGGTTGCTGGATAGCGCGTAAGCTGGCGGAGCGCTCCGGTGAGCCGGTGCCTTTGATTGCCGAAACCGGTGGCCAGAACTGCATGATTGTTGACTCCACCGCCTTGCCAGAGCAAGTAGTGGATGATGTGATCGCATCGGGTTTCCAAAGTGCTGGCCAGCGCTGCTCAGCACTGCGGGTGTTATTCCTGCAGGAAGACATTGCCGATCAGGTCATTGAGATGGTGGTTGGTGCCATGAAAGAGCTGACTGTCGGCGATCCAGCTTATCTGTCCAGCGATCTTGGCCCGGTGATCGATGCCAAGGCGCATGAGCGTCTGAGCAGCCATGTGCAGTATTTAAGCGATAAAGCCACGCTGCACTATGCCTGCCCAATTCCTGAGGGTGATCGGCACTTTTTCTTCGCACCGCATTTGTATGAGATCAGCGATCTGACCTTGTTGGAGCGGGAAGTATTTGGCCCTGTGGTGCATGTAATCCGCTTTAAAGGCCCGGAGCTGGATAAAGTGATTGCACAGATCAATGCTACCGGCTATGGCCTGACCATGGGTGTACACAGCCGGATAGAAGAAGTCACTGAGCGGGTCGCCCAGTCGATCAAAGCAGGGAATATCTACGTTAACCGCAACATGATTGGCGCTGTGGTCGGTGTGCAACCCTTTGGTGGCCGTGGCTTATCCGGCACCGGCCCCAAAGCAGGTGGCCCTTTCTACTTAAGCCGTCTGGTGAAAGACAATCTGACCATCGAAGATGCGGAACTTTCTGAGCAAAAAAGAACTTTATTACTGGCAGAAACCACCAGCCGGGCAGTCGCTTACGCCATGCCGGCGGCGGCTTCAGCCCAGGCCATCTGGCAGCAGACACCGATTTATCAGCGCAGCTCCGTGTTGCGCCAGTTCCTGGCATCTCTGGCAGCCAATACCGTAGTAGCCAAGTTGGAGCCGGATCTGGAGCAGGTAATTTCTGTGGCCCGTAGTCAATTGCGGCTGATTGAGCAAGAACTGGCCCAACCGATCCGTCTGCCAGGCCCTACGGGGGAAAGCAATACCCTGTGGCTGGAACCTCGCGGCACCCTGGCTTTGCTGCGTGATGAGACAGCGGATTTCAGCCACTGGTTATTGAGCGCCCTGACAGCCATTGCCGCAGGTAATGCCGTGATCACTGCGGTGGAAGAGCAAGATCTGCCAGAGGCAGAAGCCGTGGTGAAAGCCCTGGTGCAAGCCGGTATGCCAGCTCACTTAATGGCGGTGATTAAGCTCACCAGCATGACCACCCTGCTTTCCGCTCCTGATCTGGCGGGTGCCATTGTACAGTCTGGTACGGCGATTAAGCCATTGGCTGGTGAGCTGATAGCCAGTCGCGAAGGCGCGATTTTGCCGCTCATTACCACCCCAGCAGATCATCGTTTGCTGCACCGTCTGGTGACCGAAAAAACCATTACGGTTAATACCACGGCGGCTGGTGGCAACGCCTCGCTGATGACGATGGCGGATAATATTTAACCGCCGCAGTTATTATCGGACAGCAGACAACAGCCAGACCCAACAAGTCTGGCTGTTTTTATTCCGGGTACGCTAACCGACCCACTGTTAATTTAGCGTTACTAAGCTACACTATACACTGAATTGGAGCAGTTTGAGGAACCCCCAGTCGATGGCTTTGCAGGAAGTAACTTTGCAGCAATTGCAACCGGGTGATTTTGTGGTGCGCGTCAGCCAGCAAACCGGTGATGTGCTGATCAAAGAAGCCGGCCTGGTGCGCAGCCAGAAAACCATTGAGCTGCTGCGTAAAAAAGGCGTATTGCGGGTTTGGATCGATCCGGATCTGGCCGCCCGCAAGCCTCCAGTGGAACACGATGCTGCCGGAAGCGTGGACAGCCCGGCGACTGTCGTTGCAGAAAGTGAAGTCATCCGGGTCGACTTTTCTGCTGAGCTGCCAAAGGCAGAAAAAACCTGGCAGCAACTGAAGCACAAACAAAGCCGCTTGTTTGATAGTTGTCGCCGCCAGCAAGCCATCGATTTGGAACTGGTGCAGGAAGTCAGTTGTGGTTTGGCCGATAGCGTCAGTCGCAATCAGGATGTGCTGCTGTGTTTAAGCCGTATTGCCCAGAGCAGCGATGACTTGTTGCAACATGCCATCAATTGCGCGGTCTACATGGCCGCTTTTGGTCAACAGTTGCAGCTGGCAAAAGGTCTGGTGCAGGATCTGATTATGGCTGCTTTGCTGCACGATATGGGCAAAGTCACGCTTGGTGAAGCAACCAGTGATGTCGATGCTATCCCTGCCAGCCTGAAGCTGCTGGCGCCGATGAGTCGTTTACCGGCAGAGGTGTCGTTGTGGGTCGCTCAGCACTGCGCTCACCTGGATGGTAGTGGCTCGCCGAAAGGTTTAAAGAACCATCAGATCAGCCAGGGTGCCCGCATGCTGGCGATTGTCAATCAGTACGATAACTTGTCGCACCCCATGAGGAAGAAGCCGCTGAACCCGCAGCTTGCCAGCAAGAAGTTACTGGAAAAAACGCCCGGCCAACTCGACAGTGAATTAACCCAACGCTTTATTCGCTGCATTGGCATTTACCCGCCTGGCAGTGTGGTCAAACTGCACAGTGGCAAGCTGGCACTGGTGCTGGAAAATAACCCGAAAAAACCAACCCAGCCTAAAGTCAAAGTGTTCTACCACAGCCAGCATCAACATCATTTACCGGCAAAAGTGCTGGACCTGGCGAAACATCAGGAAGAGTTCATTGACTACTGTGTCGACTTAGAGCAATACGGTTTAGAAGCCAGCAACTACCTCTGAATTAACCTGGCCACTCACTCAGTGCTGCCATACTGAATTCCTGCTGCCGGTAACGAAGGACCACATGGTTTGGATGAATTTCTACCACCTGGATATCGGTACTCAGCCACTGCCCTTGCTGTAAGGTGCGGCCATTCACTTTTACCCAGCGCCTTGAGGGCACGCTGGCAAAGACGTGAGCTTCAAAGCGCATGGGTGGTAACTGGTGCTGCACCTGAGGAGCCAGCTCAGAAATATCCCGTGCAGGCGCATCGTGCACCCGCACTTGCTCACGTCGCTGCCCGAACTGTTCCAGCTCGTCCATCACCTGCGAAAAACGTTGCTGCAGCTCTGCCGACACTTCGGTTGCTTCCAGTTCATCCAGCGATGGCATGGAGGGCCGGGCAGGACGAGCCTCGGGTTCCGCGGCAATGTTCATGGGCTCGGGTTCTGCCGGCACTGACTGACTGACAACGGCAGGCTCCGCTGCTGCGGCCTCCTCACTCGCAGCAGCATCACTGCGAGTGGCAACAGGCACCTCGGATAAGGCCGCCAGGATCTGTTGCTGGCTGGCTACCGTTGCAGGCTCAGTTTGTTGAGCAGGCACAGCTGCTGCAACAGAGCTCTGCTTTGTACCCAACCAATAACCAGCTGCCAGCGCCAGGCTGAGCACTGCCGCACCGGCCAGCACTCCCAGCCAGAAAGGCGCAACCCGGCCGGAGACTGCGGTACTGGCAGTGATATTTTGTTGCTGTTTTAAAGCATCCATCAAAATGGACATGCGTCACTCCTGCAAAGCGGTAAGCTTTGTTTTGCTGCTTGCCAACCCAACACATTCGTTGCGGATGGCCTGGAATAATGCTCCATACCTCTAACCCAAGACACGGGCCAATACAAAGCCAAGGCCCGCCATCAACGGAACCAGCGCCAGCAACCAAAGCCAGAGCGCAGGCTGCGCGGCCTGCGCAGGGCTAGCACTGGCCGGTAAAATTTCTTTCGCCGCCTGCTGCACTTCGGTTTTGCCTACCAGAGGTTTCTGACGGGCAAAGGCTGCCAGCATGGCTCTGTCGGCCAGCAGGTTCAGCAAGCGCGGTATGCCCTGACTGCGCTGATACAACTGCCGCACTGCGGCCGCTTCGAATACCGGCCGCTCGGAACCTGCCACCTTCAGGCGGTAGCTTAAATACTGCTGCACTTCTGCTTCAGTCAATGGCATCAGATGGTACCGCGCCGTGATGCGCTGCGCCAGCTGTCGTAAGTCAGAACGCTGCAATAATTGCTGCAACTCGGGTTGACCAATCAAAATCACCTGCAATAATTTGCGGCTGTTGGTTTCCAGATTGGTCAAAAGCCGCAGTTGCTCCAGCACCACCGGCTGCAAGTGCTGCGCTTCATCGATGATCAGCAAGGTTTGTTTGCCCTGCTGATGGTTTTTCAGCAAGCGATTTTTAATTTTATCGCCCAGTAATTTCAGGCTGGCATCGGATTTTTTGTAACGAATGCGTAATTCGTCGCAAATGGTGGCTAAAAGTTCCAGCTCCGACAGGGTGGGATTCAAAATAAAAGCCAGCTCAGTCTGCTCGTCCAGTTCCTGCAGTAAAGCCCGCGATACCGTGGTTTTACCGGTACCCACCTCGCCCGTAAGCAAGACAAAACCGCCGGCATCGCCGAGGCCATAGCGTAAATGCGCCAGGGCTTCAGCGTGACGTCCACTCAGATACAAAAAATCCGGGTTCGGAGCTATCGAAAATGGCTGGCTGTGCAGGCCAAAAAAGCCGGTGTACATGCGCGCTTCCTGTGCTAATCGCTGAAAAGTTTCAGTGGATGGGTATAATGGCAAAAAAACACTCAAGGTAAAAGCCTGTGCAGATATATCTTGTTGGCGGTGCTGTTCGCGATGAATTGCTTGGTTATCCCTTTCACGAGCGGGATTGGGTGGTGGTGGGCGCGCACCCGCAACAACTGCTGGATTTAGGCTACCAGCAAGTAGGCAAAGACTTCCCGGTTTTTTTGCACCCCAAAACCAAAGAAGAATATGCGCTGGCCCGCACCGAGCGCAAACAAGGCTCGGGGTACACCGGCTTTGTGACTTACGCGGCGCCCGATGTCACGCTGGAGCAGGATTTAGCCCGGCGTGATCTGACCATCAATGCCATCGCCAAAGCCGAAGACGGCAGTCTGGTCGACCCCTATGGCGGTGTGGCGGATCTGAAAGCGCGGCTGCTGCGCCATGTCTCGCCGGCTTTTGCCGAAGATCCATTGCGGGTGCTGCGAGTGGCCCGTTTTTATGCCCGCTACTACCACCTGGGTTTTCAGGTGGCCGACGACACCCTTGCCCTGATGCAGCAACTGAGTGACAGCGGTGAGCTGCAGGCATTAAGCGCAGAGCGCGTCTGGCAGGAACTCAGTAAAGCGCTGAGCACCCAGCACCCGGAAGCCTTTATTGAATTGCTAAGACGCTGCGGTGCTTTAAAGCAGCTGATGCCAGAGCTCGATGCGCTTTGGGGCGTTCCCCAGCCGGCCAAATGGCACCCGGAAATTGATACCGGTGTGCATACCTTGCTGGTTTTGCAGCAGGCGGCGCAGCTGTCTGATCGCATCGATATTCGTTTTGCCGCCCTGGTGCATGACTTGGGCAAAGGCGTTAGCCCGCCAGAGCACTGGCCTTCGCATCATGGCCATGAGCACACCGGTTTACCGCTGATCCGTCAGCTGTGTCAGCGCTTAAAAGTCCCGAACGATTGCCGGGATCTGGCGCTCTTGGTCTGCCAGTACCATCAACTGATCCATCGAGCGACAGAGCTCAAAGCCAGCACCGTGTTAAAACTGTTTGATGGCATTGACCTCTGGCGCAAACCCGAGCGACTGGATGCCATTATCCGCTGCTGTATCGCCGATTTACGCGGCCGTACCGGCTTTGAAAAGGCCGACTACCCGGCCGAGCAGTTATTACCGAAGCTCGCCGCCGCCGCTCAGGCCGTTGATATCAAAGCTCTGATTCAGCCAGGTATGAAAGGCGATGCCATCAAGCAAGCACTGCAGCAGGCACGGTTGGAGGCGATTCAGCAGGCAAAGCACCTACAGAGTATGGATTGATACCGATCGGCTGCAATGTCGAAAAGGGTTCTGCACAGCACAACCCCAGCATAAAACAATAAATTTGCATTTTTGCATCATAAAGTCTAACTTTTGGCTAGGATACCACTCGAACAGCAAAGACGACAACGCATGGCACAGACCCCAGTCTCAACCATCAACGAGCCGCTACAGCTGGCCAGAGAGCTGCTAGAGCATACCGGCCGCAACCTGTTTCTAACCGGCAAAGCCGGGACCGGCAAGACCAGCTTTCTGCGTGAGCTGAAGCAGCACTCGCCCAAACGCATGGTGGTGACGGCGCCTACCGGCGTGGCTGCGGTGAATGCCGGTGGTGTTACCCTGCACTCATTCTTTCAGTTGCCCTTTGGTCCCTGGCTGCCGGGCAGCAGCTTGGTGCAACCACAGCGCTTTAGTCAGGAAAAAATCAATCTGCTCCGTAGTCTGAACCTGTTGGTCATTGATGAAATCAGTATGGTCCGGGCCGATACGCTGGATGCGGTCGATGCCGTGCTTAGACGTTACCGGCGCAACAACCAGCCTTTTGGCGGGGTGCAATTGCTGATGATTGGCGATCTGCATCAGCTGGCGCCGGTCGTCAAAGCGCAGGATTGGGAGCTGCTAAAAAGCAGCTACGACAACGGCTACTTTTTCTCAAGCAAGGCGCTGCAACAAACGCCCTGGCTGACCATTGAATTGCAGCGGGTCTACCGCCAGTCCGATCCGCACTTTATTGAGTTGCTGAACAAAGTGCGCGCCAATCAATTGGATGGCACCGCCCTCACCCTGCTAAACAGCCGCTATCAACCCGACTTTCAACCTGCACCGGGGGAAGATTACATTACCCTGACCACCCACAATCACAGTGCCGATGCCATCAATGAGCAGCAATTGGCCAAGCTGCCAGGCCCTGGACTGGAGTTTACCGCCGTGATTGAAGGCGATTATCCGTCGCAAAACTATCCGGTAGCCGAAACACTGCTGCTAAAAGTAGGGGCTCAGGTGATGTTTATGCGAAATGATAACGCCGAGCAGCGCTATTACAATGGCAAGACCGGTGTCATCACCCAACTGGATAAAGAGTCGGTACGGGTGCGCTGCCCCGGCGAAGCACAGGATATCCAGCTGTCGCCCGTCAGCTGGGATAACATCAAATACGGCCTGGACAAGGCATCAGGCGCTATCCAGGAGCAGGTGATTGGCAGCTTTAAGCAGATCCCACTGCGACTTGCCTGGGCGGTAACCATTCACAAGAGCCAGGGCCTGACGTTCGAGCGAGCCATCATCGACGGCGAAGCGGCCTTCTCACATGGCCAGCTCTATGTCGCCCTCAGTCGCTGCAAACGCTTTGACGGTCTGGTACTAAAGACACCGCTCTCGGCACGCTCGGTACTGACCGACCAGGCCGTTAGCCAGTTTAGCCGTGAGCAAAGACTACCGGACCAAGCTCAGGTGCAACAGGCCAAAATTGACTACCAGCAAGCGCTGTTGCTGGATGCATTTGACTTCAGCCCTTTGGGCCGCCAACTTAGCAACCTCAGTACTCTGCTGCACCAGCAGCAGTCACTGATCCGCTGCAGCAGCGCTGACCAGCTGGCGGCTATCCGTCAGAGCCTTGATACCGAGGTGCTGCCGGTGGCCAGCAACTTCGAGCGTCAACTCAAGTCGCTTTTCCACCCTCAGCAGGAGCCACAGCAGCAATCCCCCCTGCTGGAACGACTGAACAAGGCTGGCGATTATTTCAGTGATAAGCTGACTGCTTTGCAAGCCTGGCTGGATGCATTTGGTTTTGACACGGACAATCAGGCCATCCGCAAACAGCTGACCAAAAACATCGAGCAGCTGCGCCAGCAGCTCGCCATTAAACAGGCTACACTTCACTGCATGCAGCAGGGCTTTACCAGCAGTCACTACCTGGAAGCGGTGGCGCGGGCACAAATCGATACCAGCAAGCAAAGTGCAGCCAAAAAAGCCGTCGCAAAAATTGCGCTGGATGATTTGCAACACCCTGAGCTGTTTGCAGCGCTCAAGCGTTGGCGCGCTGACAAGGCCAGCAGCGAGCAGGTGGCGCACTTTCGAGTTCTGCATCAACAGGTGCTGCTGCATATTGCCAATGCCCTGCCTGGCAATGCTTCCGCCTTGCTGGCCCTGCCCAAAGTAGGCCCGGCTACCGTCGAAAAATACGGCGATGCACTGCTGCAGCTGGTGGCCGATTATTGCCAACAACAGGATCTGCAGCCCAACCTGGCGACAGCCAGCCCCGCCAAAGCCACGACGCGCAGCAACAAAGTTGATAGCCGGCTGGAGAGCTTTACCTTGTTCAAGCAGGGGCTCAGCCTGGAGCAAATTGCCGAGCGTCGCGGCCTGGTTCGGAGCACCATCGAAAACCATCTGGCGCATTACGTGGCGCAGGGGGAATTGGAACTGACCGAGCTGGTCTCAGCGGATAAGCTAGCCACCATTCGTCAGGAAGCCAAACGGCTGGGTGCAGATAGCCTGAAAGCCCTGAAAGAAGCCCTTGGCGAGCAGTACTCGTACGGCGAGATTAAACTGGCTTTGCTGGCCTGATAGTGGACTTAACTGCCATGCAGCGTCAGCACCAGGGTTCTGCCGCTGGCGTGATCGCGGTGCTCGCCCAGATAAATACCCTGCCAGGTGCCCAAATTTAGCCGCCCTGCGGTGACTGGCACCGTCACACTGCTGCCGAGCAAGCTGGCTTTCAGGTGGGCCGGCATGTCATCCGGGCCTTCATCTGTATGTTGGTAGTAAGGCTCGTTTTCCGGCACCGCCCGGTTGAAAAAACGTTCAAAATCGCCGCGTACAGTTGGATCGGCATTTTCATTGATGGTCAGCGATGCCGAGCTGTGTTTAATAAACACATGCAGCAACCCCTGCTGCACCATCGCCAATTCCGGTAGCGCACGGATGATATCCTGCGTGATCAAATGAAAGCCACGCCGATACGGGGATAACCGAAGCTCTCGTTGAATGTAGTGCATTATTGTGTTGCCTATGGTAAGGAGCTGGTTCGATTTTAAGTCAAAAAAAGACCTGCCGCAGCAGGTCTTTTTAGGATTGTAGCTGCGGATTACACCGCTTGCTGAATAATCACATTGTCCGCTTTTTTGGTGTACTGCGGCATTTTGTGGAAATTCAGGTAGCGGTAAGTATCGGCCGCTGTCGCATCAATTTGCTTGGCGTACTCCAGATACTCAGGCACCGTTGGCAGACGACCAATGATGGAGCTGACCGCAGCCAGTTCGGCCGACGCCAGGTAGACGTTTGCGCCCTGACCCAAGCGGTTCGGGAAGTTCCGGGTAGAAGTCGATACCACGGTGGAGTTCTCAGCGACCCGCGCCTGGTTACCCATACACAGCGAGCAACCTGGCATTTCGGTGCGGGCACCGACTTTGCCGTAGATGCTGTAATAGCCTTCGTCGGTCAGCTGCGCCTGGTCCATTTTGGTTGGTGGGGCAATCCACAAACGGGTTGGCAGCTGACCTTTGTGTTTGTCTAGCAGCTTACCCGCAGCGCGGAAGTGACCGATGTTGGTCATGCAAGAGCCGATAAAGACTTCATCAATCTTATCGCCAGCCACTTCCGACAACAGACGGGCATCGTCCGGATCGTTCGGTGCACAAAGGATCGGCTCTTTGATTTCGCTCAGGTCGATTTCAATCACTTCGCTGTACTCGGCATCGGCATCGGCTTCCATCAGCTCTGGCTTGGCCAGCCATTCCTGCATCGCCTGAATACGACGTTCGATGGTGCGGCGATCGCCATAGCCTTCGGCAATCATCCACTTCAGCATCACGATGTTGGATTCCAGGTACTCGGCAATGGAAGCTTCCGACAGCTTGATGGTACAACCGGCAGCAGAGCGCTCGGCCGAGGCATCGGACAGCTCAAACGCCTGCTCAACAGTCAGGTTCGGCAAGCCTTCGATTTCCAGAATACGGCCAGAGAAGATGTTCTTCTTGCCTTTTTTCTCCACCGTCAGCAAACCTTGCTGAATGGCGTAGTACGGGATCGCATGCACCAGGTCACGCAGGGTAATACCCGGCTGCATCTCACCTTTAAAGCGCACCAGCACCGACTCTGGCATATCCAGCGGCATCACGCCGGTTGCCGCAGCAAAAGCGACCAAACCAGAACCTGCCGGGAAAGAAATACCGATCGGGAAGCGGGTGTGTGAATCACCACCGGTACCGACGGTATCAGGCATCAGCATGCGGTTTAACCAGGAGTGGATAATGCCATCGGCCGGACGCAGGGACACACCGCCACGGTTCATAATAAAATCAGGCAGGGTGTGGTGCGTATCGACATCGACCGGCTTTGGATAGGCGGCGGTATGGCAGAACGACTGCATTACCAGATCGGCCGAGAAACCGAGACAGGCCAGATCTTTTAGCTCGTCACGGGTCATCGGGCCAGTGGTATCCTGGGAGCCGACCGTAGTCATCTTAGGCTCGCAGTAAGTACCAGGACGCACACCCGCCACGCCACAGGCTTTACCCACCATTTTCTGCGCCAGAGTGAAGCCTTTACCACTGTCGTCTTTGGCACTTGGGCGACGGAACACCGTGGATGGTTCCAGCTTCAGAAACTCACGGGCACGGTCGGTCAGGCCACGGCCGATGATCAGCGGAATACGGCCGCCAGCCTGCACTTCATCCAGCAACACTTCGGTCGCCAGGCTGAATTCAGCCACCACCTCGTCACTGCCATGACGGCACACTTTGCCCTGATACGGATAGATATCAATCACATCACCCATGTTCAGGTTGGAGACATCTACTTCAATCGGCAGCGCGCCAGAGTCTTCCATGGTGTTGAAGAAAATCGGTGCAATCTTGCCACCCAGTACGAAACCACCACCGCGCTTGTTGGGCACGTAGGGGATGTCGTCGCCCATAAACCACAGCACCGAGTTGGTGGCGGATTTACGCGACGAGCCGGTACCGACCACATCGCCGACATAGGCTAATGGGAAACCTTTTTCTTTCAGGGCTTCCAATTGCTTGATCGGGCCACGCACGCCCTGCTCTTCCGGCTCAATGCCTTCGCGGCTGTTTTTCAGCATCGCCAGCGCATGCAGTGGGATATCCGGCCGTGACCAGGCATCCGGCGCCGGTGACAAGTCGTCGGTATTGGTTTCACCGGTGACTTTAAACACCGTCAGGGTAATCTTTTCTGCCAGCGCTGGTTTGGCTTTGAACCATTCCGCTTCGGCCCAGGAGGCCAGCACTTGCTTAGCAAAGGCATTGCCCGCTTCGGCTTTGTCGGTGACATCGTGGAAAGCATCAAAAATCAGCAGCGTGTGCGACAGCGCTTTGGCAGCCAGCGGTGCCAACGTAGCATGGTCCAGCAGGCTGATCAGGGGCTCAATGTTGTAACCACCCATCATGGTACCCAGCAGCTCCGTAGCACGCTCCGGGGTGACTAAAGGGGATTTGGTCTCACCCTTAGCGACCGCAGCTAAAAAGCCGGCTTTCACATAAGCAGCTTCATCCACGCCAGGTGGAATACGGTTTTCCAGCAGATCGACCAGAAAGGCTTCTTCACCCTGAGGTGGATTTTTCAGCAGCTCGACTAAGGCTGCCACTTGTTCAGCATTCAGCGGCTTGGCCGGGATGCCTTCTGCCGCGCGCTCGGCGACGTGATCACGATATTCTTGTAGCACTGTAATGTCCTCTTGGTCGTTGGTGACGCTGCATGGTTCAGGCCGGAACTGCGCTGCCTGCTGGCGTCGACTCTGGAATTGTACCTGCGTGATTATAAGAAATTAGGTGCCTGATGAACATTGGCCTGAAGTCGTATCCGGTTATAACCGGTATAAACTGGCTGAATAAAATGGTAAGACCAGTTTATCTATGCTTGCAGGAAGTCTTGGCACGAAAACAGGCAGTCGCCATGCGACTGCCTGTAAATCGATGGAAGTATAACAGAAAATAATTACCAAATCTTGACGCGTTCTTCCGCTGGCAAATACATGGCATCGCCAGGCTGTACATCAAAGGCCTGGTAAAACTCCGGGATATTCGGCAGCACACCTATCACCCGGTAGTACGGCGGTGAATGTGGACCGGTGCTTAACTGACGGCGCAGGGCTTCTTCACGGTAGTTGGAACGCCAGATTTGCGCCCAACCGATAAAGAAACGCTGCAGGCCGGTAAAGCCATCCAGCACCGGTGCTTCTTCACCACCCAGCGACAGTTTGTAGGCACGAAGCGCTACCGTCATGCCGCCCAGATCGCCAATGTTCTCACCCAGCGCCACATCGCCGTCTACAAACACACCCGGGAAAGGTTCAAACTGGCTGTACTGGGCACTTAAACGGGCACCCAGTTGCTGGAAACGCGCTAAGTCTTCGGCAGTCCACCAGTCACGCAGATTGCCATCACCGTCGTACTTAGCACCTTGGTCGTCAAAACCATGGCCAATTTCATGACCAATCACAGCACCAATACCGCCGTAATTAACCGCATCATCGGCATTCATATCGAAGAAAGGCGGCTGCAAAATAGCGGCCGGGAAGACAATTTCGTTCATCACCGGGTTGTAGTAGGCATTGACAGTTTGTGGCGTCATAAACCATTCGTGACGCTGGATAGGGCCGCCCAGTTTCCCAACCATTTGATCATAGCCACGATGGCTGGCGCGAATGCTATTGCCAACCAAATCATCGGCTTTAATGACTAACTCCGAATAATCTTCCCACTTATCCGGATAGCCGATTTTGGTGGTAAAGGTGCTGAGCTTTTCCAACGCCGCGGCCTTAGTAGCTTCCGACATCCATTCCAGTTCTTTGATCGACTCGCCAAACGCCAGCAGCACGTTATCGACTAACTCTTCCATCCGCGCTTTGGCAGCTTCGTTAAAGTGCCGCTCGACATACAATTGCCCTACCAGCTCACCCAGAACGCTGTTGGTGGTATCGACCGCCCGGCGCCAGCGTGGTTGTTGCTCTTCGACCCCTTGCAGCGTCTGGCTGTAAAAAGCGAAACGACGATCGGCCACGGTTTCGCTCAGCTGAGGAGCAAAACTGTGAATGGTGCGGTAGGTCAAATACGCCTGCCAGGTGCTTAGATCAGTGTTGTTCACCAGCTCGGCCAAGCCTTCAAAATAGGATGGCTGTGCCACAATCACATCCTGCTCTGCCGGTAAGTCAAACACAGCGGCATAAGCTTGCCATTCGAAAGCACCAAATAAATTTTTCAACTCGGCGGCAGATTTTTTATTGTAGGTTTTATCGGCATTGCGGCTGTCCAACCGGGTCCAGTGGTGTTCCGCCAATGCATGCTCCAGCGCCAGGATCTGTTCGGCTGCCGCGGTCGCACCAGCGAAACCGGCCAGCGATAGCATATCAGCGATATATTCCTGATAAGCGGCTTTCAGACGCAGAGAGTCGTCGTCTTCGTTAAAATAATAATCCCGATCCGGCAGGCCTAAGCCGCCCTGGAACAGATACACAGCGTATTGAGTCGACTCGCGGGCATCATTGTTGACATACCAGCCAAACAAGCCTGCCACCCCATCACGCTGCAACTCAGCTTTCAGGCCGGCCAACTGTTCGCTGGAATCCAACGCAGCAATTTTGTCCAGCAAAGGACGAATTGGCTGAATGCCCAGCAAATTCAGTCTTTCCTGATCCATAAAGCTGTTGTAGAAGCTGGCCAGCTTGTGTTCATTCGAGCCAGGCACTAAATCGGTACGGGCGGCCACTTCTTCAATGATGTCGAGCACTGCCTGCTGTGCTTGCTGGTGCAAAATGTCAAAAGAGCCGATACGTGAACGATCAGCCGGGATAGGGTTATTTTCTATCCATTTGCCATTGACCGCATAGTAAAAGTCATCCTGAAAGCGCACGCTGCTATCAAAATTTTCCAGCTCAACCCCGGAGGTCAGTGCCGCCTGAGCCGTTGCGGTCGCTGAAGCTTGCTCACTTGCCGGTACGCGTTGCTGGCCATCGCAGGCGGCCAAACCCAGAGCCAGTGCCACACTGGCTGCCAGCACACTGATATTCTTTTTCATCGTGGTAAGATCCTGTGGTCAGAATTATGTATCGCTCAGCTTGATATTTGCTTAGCTTGGTTATCGCTATGCATAGTACGAAGCCCTTGCTGCAAGTGCAAACATGTTTTGTAACAAAACCTGACAACCCTGTTACCCTTTTGCCGGCATTGCCTGACAGGCTTTGCTCCGTTACAGTACTAGCCAAATAACAAAGCATCTCAGATGCACTTAGCATGAGAAACCAACCACCATGAATCCAACCGTCTCAGCCCTGCCCCGGCCCACCCCTTTGCACCGCTGGCTGGTGCTGCTATTTGTCAGCCTGGCCATGTTTGGCAATTACTATGTCTACGACTCGCTTGGTCCGGTGATTGATTTGCTGCAAAGCGATCTGGGCTTTAGTAATCAGCAAACCGGCTTTCTGATTTCCATCTACAACCTGGGTGCCATCGCAGCCCTGTTAATTGGCGGTATTATTATCGATCGCTACGGCACCAAGCGTGCTTTGTTGCTGTTTGCCAGCATTTGTCTGCTCGGCGCCATTATCACGGCCATCAGTCCCCGTTATGAAATCATCGCCAGTGGCCGTTTGCTGCTGGGTCTTGGCTCCGAGCCTTTGATTGTGGCTGCGACCACGGTGCTGGCCAAATGGTTTAAAGGCAAAGAGCTGAGCTTTGCTTTTGGCATCAATTTATCGCTGTCTCGCTTAGGCTCTGCCTCGGCCGATTGGTCGACCAACTTTGCCAGCCCGCTGTACAGCAACTGGCAGGACCCGCTGTGGCTGGCGACCGCCTTTGCCGGTATTTCGGTGACGGCCGCCATGCTGTACTGGCTGCAGGAAAAACGCTGCGAAGGGCGCTTTGATCTGGGCGCTACCGGCCAGACTGATAAGCTGAAATTCAAAGAGTTGTTCTTATTCGGTCAGCGCTACTGGTTTATTGTGGCGCTTTGTGTGGTGTTTTACTCCACCATTTTTCCGTTCCGCACCTTTGCCATTATGTACTTTCAGGAGGCGCATGGCCTGGCGCGGGAAGCAGCCGGAATGCTCAACAGCATGATGATGGTATCGGCCATTATCGCCACCCCACTGTTTGGTTTGCTGATCGATAAAGTCGGCAAACGTGGACTCTTTATGACTATTGGCTGTCTGTTGATGCTACCACTGTTTTTGGCGGTTACCTACCTGCCTGCAGGCGCGCCGGTGATGGTGTTTGGCAGCAGCATTCCACTGACCTTGCTGCTGGTGATGTTGCTGCTTGGCTGCGTGTTTTCGCTGGTACCTGCAGCGATGTGGCCTTCAGTGGCTTACACCGTCGATCAACGCCGCTTAGGCACCGCTTATGCCACCATGACCTTGTGCCAGCAAATCGGCTGGTCCATCGTACCGCCGGTGATTGGTTATCTGAATGATCTGAATCAGGCCAGTGCCGACAATGTTGCCGGTTATGCGCCTGGTATGTGGTTTTACACTGGCCTGACCGTCACCGGCCTGGTGTTCGCGCTGTTGTTATGGCGCCATGAAAACAAACCGATGGCCACACCGGGGCATCACCAGGAAACGGCAGCCGAGCACCAGCATCCGGGCTAAAGGGGATAAAAATAATCAGCAGGCCTGCGCCTGCTGATTACAAACCATTCAGTACCAAAGCGGCCAGCAAGCCCAGCAGGCCGCCAAAGAACCCGCCCCATACCACCAGCCAGCCCAGATGTTCCTTGATCATCTGCTGCAGCATCTGCTTCACCAGCTCAGGCGTAAGTTCATCCAGCCTGGCCTCGACGATGGTTTCAATGTGCTGTTGAATTTGCTGCATTTGCTCTGGCCGCTCCAGCTGCTGCAAAATTTGCTGCTGGAACGCATCGGAGTCGGCAATCTCGGTCAGGGCAGTTTTCAGTTCCTCAATAAAGGGCTCTCGCAGCGGCAGTAATACTTTTTTGCCACCCACCATCATCAGCATCGAGCCAAAAGAGGACTCCTCCACCACCTTCAGCAGCGCATCAAAAGCTGGATCCAGCTCCACCTGCTCGATGATCGGACCAAGCTCCAGCTTCATCGGCTCGCCGTATTCATTGTGCTGATGCAAAAAGCGGTCGATGTTATCGCTGCTAAAAAACTGTGTCATCAACAGCTGCTGCAGGCTTTGTTTGAGCTGCTCAAAACGGGCTGGGATCACGCCGGAACCATATAGGCCGGGTACTTTCTCAAACAGCATATGCACCGCCAGCCAGTTGGTCAGGCCGCCGGACAAGGCAAACAGGCCGGTGGTGAGCAACCAGGGCTGCGCCAGACCAAAACCGGCGATGGTAATTGCCAAAGCCAGTCCATTGGTCAGTATACTTTTGTTCATTCAAAACTCCTTAACGTCGAACAACCAAGCAACTAGTCACGCTGATCCTGCCAGCGCCCCCATTGATAATAAAGCCACTGGCCAAGCCGACGCCAGCGGGCTAAAGGAAAGCGTCGCAGAGGCTGCCGGTAGCACGGCAAATCCGGGATGGCTTGCCCCATCGTAAGCTCAGCCAGTCGCTGCCCGGCCAGCGCCGAAAACGACAAACCACTGCCACAATAGCCGCCAGCATAGCTCACGCCGGCATAGCGGCTGTCCTTTGGCGCTTGATACAGATGCGGTAAATCATCCAGCGATACCGCCACCCAGCCACTCCACCGATAAGCAATGTCGATACCTGCCAGCCCCGGAAAACTGTGCTGCAACGCGCTTAGCAAAGCCTCGGTATAGCGGGGCTTATCGGCGTGACGGCCTTGAATAGCACCGCGGCCACCAAACAACAAACGGCCATCGGGCAATAAACGGTAGTAGTATTTCAGCGCACGGGTATCCATCACAATCGGCTGGCCACGAAAACCACAAGCGTGTTGCTCCGCCTGCGTCAGCGGCCGGGTGACAATGATGCTGCTTAGTACCGGCAGGATGCGCCCATTGAGCAGTGGATGAAAATCTTTTGGCGTATAACCATTGGTGGCGATCAGCACTTTTTTGGTCGTGATCGAGCCTTGAGGGGTTAGCAGGCGATGCTGGCCTTGAAGCTGCTGCCAACCCAGCACGGGTGAGCCACCATAGAGGGTCACACCTGCTTGCTCAGCCAGCCGGCTGTAACCCAGCGCCAGTTGCAGCGGGTTGACCCCAAAGCAATCCGGATCCAGCAAAGCACCACAGGCCTGCTGATCGGCCAAGTGTTCCTGCTGCAACTCGGCCTGGCTCAGGCATTGCAGCTGTTCCCCAAAATGCTGATTGAGTAGCTGTTGCTGCTGTTCAAATACAGCTAAAAAGCGCGGCTGATGCGCCAGTTTGTAATAACCAGGCGACTGAGCCTGACAGTCGATACCGCCCTGTTGGCAAAGTGCCGCCACTTGCTCAAAAGCCAGCCGGTACTCACGGTAACAGGCCTGAGCGGTTTCAAGGCCAAAGCGCTCTGCTAGCTGCATCGCTCCCAACCGACCGGTGCCTTTTAGTACAAAACCTGCGTTACGACCGCTGCAGCCCCAGCCGGGCTGGTGCGCTTCGAGCACCACCACCTGCTGCGAAAAGCGCTCTGCCAATACCCGGGCAGCATTCAGGCCAGTATAACCAGCCCCTATCACCACCAGATCAGCAGTACAGTCGCGCTGCAAGGCCGGATAGCCAGTCCCGGCTTGCCCCTGCTGCGCCCAATAAGAGGCTGGGTAAGGGGCATTGCAGCCGGGTGTTGTATCCAGCAAGGGGTCGTACATGGGGTCTTAACCGGCGAACCAGGTTAAGAAAATCACCAGGCCAATGCCCAGTGCCAGCCGGTACATCACAAAGGGCAACATGCCCATCCGGCTGATGATTTTTAAGAACAAGTGGATGCACACCAGGGCACTGAAAAACGACAGCAGCATGCCCATGCCAAGCGCTGGAATATCGTAAATTTCCGGGTTCTTAATCAATTTGCTGGTTTGGTAGAGCCCAATCAGCACAATGATAGGAATCGACATTAAAAATGAAAAGCGGGCGGCACTGGCACGATCCAGTCCCATTATCAGGCCGGCCGTCATGGTAATGCCAGAGCGTGAGGTGCCCGGTATGAGCGACACAGCCTGCGCCACCCCAATCACCAGCACCTGACGCCAGCTTAAATGCATCACATCGGTGTGCTGTTTGGCGGTGCGATCGGCGTACCAAAGCAAGCTACCAAAAATCAGTGTGGTACAGGCAATCACCCAAGGCGAGCGCAGCACAGTTTCAATCAGACCGGAAAACAGCAAACCGGCCAAACCCGCTGGTATAGTGGCGACAATCAGCATCCACCCCAGAGTACCGTGGGTGCTTTGCTGGCCGCGCAAAGAATGCATCCAGCCAACTAAAATCTGCCCAACATCGCGACGAAAATACAGCATCACTGCGGCCAGAGTACCGACATGCACCGCCACATCAAAGGCGACGCCCTGATCCTCCCAGCCTAAAATGGCCGAGGGCAAGATCAAATGGGCCGAAGAAGAAATAGGAAGAAATTCAGTAATGCCCTGAATAATGGATAAAATAAGGATTTCGATGGTACTCACTTAGTCTTCACTCCATGAAAAAGGCACCGTCCACAACTTTTGCTGCTTCGGGTAGTCTTGCCATAATTGGCGATACGTCAGGCCACTGGGTGGATGGATCTGCTCCGGCACCAGCTCAGCCAACGGCAACAGCACAAAAGCATTTTTGGTGATTTCATCACGCGGAAGTTCAATCGGCTGTTGGCACATTATCTGATCGTAGGTCAGCAAATCCAAATCCAGCGTCCGACCGGAAAAACGAGCCACATTGCGCTTACGGCCATGACGATCTTCAATGCCTTTAAAAAGCTCAACGCAGGCCTCAATCGATAAGTCGGTGTTGGCCCCGACCACCAGGTTGTAAAAAGGCTCGCCGTCAAAGCCGACCGCCTCACTTTCGTATACAGAGGAAATTTGCAGGGAGCCAAACGCCTGCTTTAACTCACGAATAGCGACCCGAACATGCTTCTCACGCTCAATATTGCTGCCAATGCTGATTAGAATAAAAGCCATCAGCCAGCCTCCCGCACAATACGCACACCCACGGTTTCTGCGGTCGGCACAGCCCCCGGCTTGCTGACAGTTACCTGAACACGGTTGGTGACAAAATTTTGTAACAACAAAGCAGCCACCCGCTCTGCCACGGTTTCTATCAGCTCTAGGGGTTCGCGCTGCACCAGCTCGGTCACCTGGGTCGCAATCACACTGTAATCCAGCGCCTGACGGATATCATCGCTGGCGGCAGCCTGGCGCGTATCGCACTGCAGCTCCAAATCCAGCTCCAGCCGCTGTTGAATGGATTTTTCCCATTCGTACACACCTATCACCGTATCGATGCACAACTTTTTAATAAAAACAGTATCCATCAGTTCATTCCGCAGCAGGTTCAGGGTAAGATGAAGACAGAAGCCAATTGGGTAGATTGCCGCCACCTTAAGATCAGGCGAGGCCGATCTTAACGTAAAAAGCCAGGCTGAGGAACCGCATTGATGACACCTATGATCCTGACACTTATGTTGCTGGCATATCTGCTGGGATCCATCTCATCGGCGGTGCTGATTAGCAAGCTGTTCCGGCTGCCTGATCCCAGAACCACCGGCTCCAACAACCCTGGCGCTACTAATGTGCTGCGCAGCGGCGGCAAACTGCCTGCAGCGCTGGTATTACTGTTTGATATTCTGAAAGGGACTATTCCGGTCTGGGGCTCCTACTTTTTAGGTATAGAACCTTTTTACCTGGGCCTGATTGGCATTTGTGCCTGCCTTGGCCATATTTACCCGCTGTTCTTTGGCTTTAAAGGTGGCAAAGCGGTCGCAACCGCGCTTGGTACCATGATGCCGATTGGCCTGGATCTGACTGGCCTGCTGCTGGCAACCTGGGTGCTGGTGCTGGCAATCAGTGGTTATTCGTCCCTTGCTGCCATTATTACGGTGGGCTTGGCGCCGGTTTTTACCTGGTTTATCAAGCCAATGTATACCCTGCCCGTGTTGATGCTCAGCGTGCTGATCATTGCCCGCCACCATCAGAACATCACCCGGCTGCTGCGTGGTACCGAGAGCCGGGTCTGGGATAAAGATAAAAATCTCAAGGAATAATTGTCAGATAGCTGACAGCTGCTCCATCGGCCAGCGTGGCTGCACCGCAATCGCCAGATCCTGCTGCTGCCCCGCCACCAGGCGTTGATGACCAGCAAAGGCAATCATGGCGCCATTGTCGGTGCAAAACTCTTTGCGTGGGTAATAAACCGCACCGCCCCGCTTTTTTAGCAAAGCTGCCAGCTGTTCACGCAAAGAACTGTTGGCACTGACCCCACCAGCCACCACCAAACGGCTCAGACCGGTTTGCTCCAGCGCCCGCTCGCACTTGGCGACCAGGGTATCCACCACTGCTTGTTGAAACGAAGCGGCAATATCGGCCCGGGCGCTATCATCCGAGCCAGCCTTAGCAATCACATTAGCAGCAGCGGTTTTCAGGCCGCTAAAGCTAAAGTCCAGACCAGGCCGGTCCAGCATCGGCCGTGGAAAACGGTGTGCTGCCGGATTGCCTGCTGCGGCCATCTTCGCCAGCAAAGGCCCGCCCGGGTAATCCAGTCCCATCAATTTGGCGGTTTTATCAAAGGCTTCACCAGCGGCATCGTCAATGGACTCGCCCAACAACTGGTACTGGCCAATACCCGCCACAGCCACCAGTTGGGTATGACCACCAGACACCAGTAGTGCCAGAAAAGGGAACGGCGGAGGCTCTGCCTCCAGCATCGGTGCCAGCAAATGGCCTTCCATATGATGCACACCAATGGCTGGTTTTTGCCAAGCAAAAGCCAGGCTACGGCCAATGGAGGCGCCTACCAGCAAAGCACCGGCCAGGCCAGGCCCTGCGGTATAGGCCACGCCATCAATATCAGCAGCACTGCAGTTGGCTTCTTTTAGCGCTGCCCGAATCAGCGGCAGCGTTTTGCGGACATGATCACGCGATGCCAGCTCTGGCACCACACCGCCGTAATCGGCATGTAGCTTCACCTGACTGTACAGCTGATGACTGAGTAAGCCGAGCTTGCTGTCGTAAATCGCTATGCCTGTTTCGTCACAGGATGTCTCAATTCCCAGTACCCGCATCGTTTCCTCCAGCCCTAAAACCCTCGAATTGTACTGGGATCCAGGATAAATCACCAGCGATCCACAGAATCCCTTTACAAGCCCCCTGGCTTTTGAGTAAAATGCGGCACCATTTTTAATCGTATTGGTCGCTGACTGACCAGATAAACCGAGGTGAGAATTTAATGCCTGTTGTTAAAGTAAAAGAAAACGAACCCTTTGACGTAGCTTTGCGTCGTTTCAAGCGCTCTTGTGAAAAAGCCGGTATCCTGGCTGATGTGCGCGCGAAAGAATTCTACGAAAAGCCTACCTGGATTCGTAAGCGTAAGAAAGCCGCTGCGGTAAAACGCCACGCGAAAAAGCTTTCTCGCGAAAACGCACGTCGCATCCGTCTGTACTAATCCGTACTCAAGACGCTACAGCGACAGCCGCGTTTCATTGCCTGACAGGCAGCAGCTGTTTTAACACAGCTTTTGATTGCAATGAAACGCTACCTGCGCCCTGGCTGCAACCAAGCAGCAGAGCCAGGAACCAGCATATGCTGACCACACCGTGCTTTCAGGCACGGTTTGTCTTTTTCTGAGCAAAGTGAAACTATCCAGTGGCCGGACAGATCCCGCGACAGTTCATTGATGATTTACTGGCTCGAACCGACATTGTCGAGTTGATCGATCAGCGTGTGCCTTTAAAGAAAAAAGGCCGGAATCATTCGGCTTGCTGCCCTTTTCATAGCGAAAAAACGCCCTCTTTTACCGTCAGTCAGGATAAACAGTTTTATCACTGCTTCGGCTGTGGTGCCCATGGCAATGCGATTACGTTCTTAATGGAGTATGAGCAACTGGAGTTTCCGGAAGCCATCGAAGAGCTGGCTGCCATGCATCACCTGGAAGTACCACGGGAAGGCGGTGGCCCGGCCCGGCCCACCGGCCAGGCCGATGATTACACCTTAATGCAAAAAGCCAGCACCTTGTGGCAACAGCAGTTGCAGCAAGGCCCAGCCAGCGAACTGGCACAGGCCTACATCAAGCACCGTGGTTTAAGTGCTGCCACCGTGCAAAAGTTTGGCATTGGGGTCGCACCGGATAGCTGGGATTTTGTGCTACGTCAGCTCGGCTCAGATAAAAAAGTGCGCGATCAGTTGTTTGAACTAAAACTGACCAATCGCAATGAGCAGGGCCGCGAGTACGACTTTTTCCGCAACCGCTTAATGTTTCCTATCCGCGATCGTCGTGGCAGGGTGATTGCTTTTGGTGGCAGGGTGTTTGACGATGGCACCCCCAAGTATCTGAACTCACCGGAGACCCGACTGTTTCACAAAGGCCGGGAACTGTATGGGTTGTATGAGGCACGCCAGCAACAGGAGCGACTGGAGCAGGTGCTGGTGGTCGAAGGCTACATGGATGTGGTTGCGCTGTCTGAACAAGGCATTGATTTTGCCGTGGCCAGCCTTGGTACTGCCACCACCAGTGATCACATGCAAACCCTGTTTCGTTATTGCCGCTCTGTGGTTTGTTGTTACGATGGCGACCGGGCTGGTCGCGATGCAGCCTGGCGTGCTTTGCAAAATGCCTTGCCGCAGTTAAAAGATGGAGTGGAACTGAAATTCGTCTTTTTGCCGGATGGCGAAGACCCGGACAGCATGGTGCAACAAGAAGGCAAAGACGCCTTTTTACAACGCATTGCCAGCGCTGATAGCCTGCAGCATTATTTCTTTGAGTACCTGCTGGCGCAACACAATGCCGGTACAGATGCCGGTAAATCAGCCCTGCTGGCTGAAGGCAAAGCTTTAATCGGCCAGATCCCCAGCGAATTTTACCGCGAACAACTGAGCGACAAGCTGCACAGCCTGGTTGGCAAGCCAAGGGCTGAAAAGCCAACCCCAGGCAAAGGTACAGCCGCCCGCTTTATGCCCAAAGCGCAAAGCATGACGCCGATGCGCCGGGCCATTGCTTTGCTGCTGCAGTACCCAACATTGGCCAACAGCATTCCACAGGCTAAAGAACTGGCTGGTGCAGACTTAGCTGGCATGCCGTTATTGCTTGCCTTGCAACAGAAAATCCTGGCAGCACCAGGCATCCGCACCGCGCAATTGCTGGAGCATTGGCGCGATAGCCAGGAGTATTCAATACTGAATAAGTTGGCCATGTGGGATCCGCAGCTGGAACCGGAGCAAATCGAGCCAGAGTTTGTCGATACCTTTGCGGCGATTGAAGATCAATACCTGCAACAACGGCTGGAAGCACTGGAGCGCACCGCCAAGCTGCAAAAATTAACCCCTGTCGAACAACAGGAATACGTATTGCTGCTAACAGCACTAAAAAGCAGAAAACCGCGATCGGCACCCAGCTAATTGCTGGCTAGAAATGCCGCAGTTTGTTATAATTGCCAGTTCGCAATTCGTTTATTAATTAACTTGAGTGGAAGAACAGCCTCTATGGAGCAAAGTCCTCAGTCGCAACTCAAACTCCTGATCTTGAAAGGTAAAGAGCAAGGGTACCTCACCTTTGCCGAAGTCAATGACCACCTTCCACAAGACATTATCGACTCGGAGCAAATTGAAGATATCATCCGCATGATCAATGACATGGGGATCCAGGTGTTTGAATCTGCCCCCGATGCCGATGATTTGATCATGACCGATGCCGCCGCCGATGATGACGCCGCGGAAGAAGCCGCACAGGCTCTGGTCAGTGTCGATAAAGAATTAGGTCGCACCACCGATCCGGTGCGGATGTACATGCGGGAAATGGGCACCGTCGAGCTGCTGACCCGGGATGGCGAGATTGAAATCGCCAAACGCATTGAAGATGGCATCAATCAGGTACAGACTTCGGTCGCTGAATACCCGGAAGCCATTACTTATCTGCTCGAACTGTGGGATAAGTACGAAGCCGACCAGATGCGACTGAGTGATATCGTCACCGCCTTCGTCGATCCGAATGAGCTGGATGAAGCGCCGGTTATCGGCACCAACATTGGCTCGGATGTGCCAGAGTCGAATGATAACGATGACGATGATGACGACGATGACGACGACAGCGACGATGCCGATGATGGCGATAGCGGCCCGGATCCGGAAGTTGCCCGCGTCAAATTTGCTGAACTGCGCGACCAGTACGATGTCACCCGCAACTCAATTGTCAGCAATGGCCGTGAGCACGACACCACCAAAGAAGAAATTCTTAAACTGAGCGAAGTGTTCCGCTGTTTCCGCCTGGTACCGAAGCAATTCGATCGCCTGGTGAAAAACATGCGCGAAATGATGGATCGGGTGCGGGTGCAAGAACGCCTGATCATGAAGCACAGCGTCGAGCACGCCAAGATGCCCAAGAAGGCCTTCGTGAAAGCTTTTACCGGCAATGAAACCTCGACCGCCTGGATTGACGCTGAAATTGCGGCCAAGAAAGCGCACTCTGACAAGCTGACTGACTTCAAAGATGATTTGTACCGCTGCATTGAAAAGCTGAAAAAAGTCGAAGAAGAAACGGGCCTTAGCATCGCCAAAATCAAAGACATCAACCGCCGGATGTCGATCGGCGAAGCCAAAGCACGCCGTGCCAAGAAAGAGATGGTCGAGGCCAACCTGCGTCTGGTTATTTCGATTGCCAAGAAATACACCAACCGTGGTTTGCAATTCCTGGATTTGATCCAGGAAGGCAACATCGGCCTGATGAAAGCGGTGGATAAATTTGAATACCGCCGTGGTTATAAGTTTTCAACTTACGCTACCTGGTGGATCCGTCAGGCCATTACCCGTTCGATTGCCGATCAGGCCCGCACCATCCGTATTCCGGTGCACATGATTGAGACCATCAATAAGCTGAACCGGATCTCACGGCAAATGCTGCAGGAGATGGGGCGCGAGCCAACCCCGGAAGAGTTGTCTGAGCGCATGCAAATGCCGGAAGACAAAATCCGCAAGGTGCTGAAAATCGCCAAAGAGCCGATTTCGATGGAAACCCCGATTGGTGATGATGAAGACTCGCATCTGGGCGACTTTATCGAGGACACCAGCGGCGAATCGCCACTGGACTCAGCCACCATGGAAAGCCTGAAAAACGCCACCAACGAAGTACTGGCTGGCCTGACCGCCCGCGAAGCCAAAGTACTGCGGATGCGGTTTGGTATCGATATGAACACCGATCACACCCTGGAAGAAGTCGGCAAGCAGTTCGACGTCACCCGGGAACGGATCCGGCAGATCGAAGCCAAGGCGTTGCGCAAACTGCGCCACCCATCGCGCTCGGAAGTACTGAAAAGCTTCCTCGACGAGTAAATACCAAAAGGCGCCTACCCGGCGCCTTTTACTTTTTGCAGAAAAAATAACCGCTTGATGGCAAGAAGCCCACAAAGCCAGATGACAACAGCAGCAAAACTTTCTATACTGCAAGCCGTTTTTGCTTAGCAAAAATGTCCACACCCATGGCCCTATAGCTCAGTTGGTTAGAGCGCTCGACTCATAATCGATCGGTCGCTGGTTCGAGTCCAGCTGGGGCCACCATTCAAATCAAGCACTTATGGTTTACTTCTGACATTTTAAAATTCTTTTTCAATGTTGCGGATCGGTAGCGGATCGGAATTTAGCTAAAATGTCTCTGCCCACCGTCTAACGTGCCGAAAATCGCCCTTTTTACGGGTACTGAAAACACCCATTTTTATAGTCGGGAAACTCCCCTAAGATAACCCTAAGGGTACTAAGGTTTCACTAAGGGTAGCTCACGCGCGTAACAATGTCCGAAAACACCCGCTTGGCTCGCGTAGTGACCCGGCAAAAATCTTTATTTCTGACTATGAGTATGGACATGGCTTCTTCAGCGCGCTAAATTCAGTTTTTACAGAGAACAGAAGAAATCATTTCAAAATGAAGAAAATACTTTTCTATGTTATCGCTATTATTATTACATATATTATTTACAACAAGTTCTCACCAGATCAAAACCATTCGTCTAGCTCACCAGTAGAACCCAGAGAAAAGTCAGCATCAGAGATTTTCCAAGAAAACTTAAAGCTTGAATCATCTTGGAGACTCAATGGATTTGGGAATGTCTTTATGTTAAGCGGAACAATTGAGAATAAAAATCCTACCCGGGCTGCTGATGTTATGGTTCGTTGTACAACCTACGGGCAGACAAATTCAGCTTTAAACCGAGTCAGCCATATATTTAGAGTGTACATAGAGCCGGATCAAGTTTACTCATTTAAGGATGTTAATATGGGGATTGTTGATAAACAAAGCCAACGGGCAAATTGTCGTATTTTGACATTTTAACAAACGATTTTAGGGCTCGTAATACTGAAATAGTTGGCTACTCAAAAATACTTATTTCGCACCGCGCGTACTGGTAGCAGAACACCCTTTTTCTGTCGCGTAGTGACTTCCAGAAAACCTTGCCCCAGCTTTTTTGGTCGTCCATTCAATTCAGCTTGAACACCATGCAAGCCTGAGTAACCTTGCCGCTGTAAAAACCTTAACAAGCGTTGCGGTGTCCAATCATTACCCCATGCTGTTTTCAAATTCTGAGCATTGAGCATGGCCGCTGCTCTCTTGTAGCTTGGCGGGCTAAACCGTCCATAATTCTTTACAATATCCTTTACTGCATCAAGGGTTTGCTGGCGCTCTAATCTGGTCATGCTGTTACCTCAACTTTATATGTTTATACCTTCGTTATACTTTGTACGGTATAAGGCAAAACCCTTGCCGGGCTTGGGTTTTAGGCTGGTTTATACCTTTATACCGAAAATCTTATAAATACAGATATTCAGTTTTTCAGGTATGAAATCAGATGATTAATAAAAAAGAAGAAATAATGGTATAAAGGTATAAAGTTACCTCTAAGCCTTATAGATAAAGGGCTCTGCGTTATACCCCCTATGGTATAAAGAAGGTATAAAGCAGATAAAGATAAGCCCGGCCAGCAATAGAAAAGGGCCATTTATCGGCCCTCCGTCAAAAAATAGCGGGTCTTTTTTCCAGTCTGCTTTAGCTGAATGTCCCCCACTTCAACCATGCGGTTAACTATCTGGTCGTAAAGGTCAGGTTTACCAATGGCTTTAGGGTTCTTGCCATGCTGAACAGTAAGTTGCTTTAACTTAGCAAAGCACTTTAAAACAGTCTGCTTTAATGAGCTTGGTGCAATACCTTCAACTTTAACCTTGCCAGCAGCTAACCTGCGCTTTATTTCCGCTCTGGTGTGTAATGCAATATCGGCAATGGTGGCATCAGCTCTTTGTGCTGCGTCCTTTTGCAGTAAATAGCCAACATCATCAATACACCGGGCAACCAAAGCAAAAGCGTAGCTAACGTGCTCTGGCTGTACTTGATCGGCTTCGAGCGCCAGCAGGCTTGCCACCTTGTTTACTTGCTCCATTACCCGCGCATAAATCGCGCCCATTACCGGGGCATTTAGTCGCTGGTCTTGGTCATAGTAACGCTGTATTGCGTCCAGCATTTGCCGGGCTTCTTCACTAACTGCTAGTGGTTGCAGGCTGCCGTTGTTTATAAGGTGCAATCGGTTCAGCATATTCACTTCACCAAAGAAGGGGGTTTCCTCAATCTTTTGCAGCTTCTCGCGTTCTTCCGCGCACCGTATCACCAGACAGCGCCCAATTAAGCCGCTGCCTATGTTTTCCTCAGTGATCAGGCTATCAAGCCCACTGGGGGTACTGTGGCCCATAATTGATACCACAGGATCAGGCCATCCATTCTCTATAAAGTCGCGCTTTTTAAACAGCCAGCGCAAAGCCCGGTTTAGCTTATCAACGTCTTGCACCTCTGCCGCTTCGGTGCTTTCTTCGCTATCATCAGCTGGCGATTCTTCTGCCTTGGCTATTCGTTTTTTTAACCGCTCAATATCTCGATCTATTTCGTCTAAAAACTGGCGGCGGTGATTACCTGCAAAAAGATAAACTCTTGATGTTGCCAGCGTCAGAATTAAATCACCTATCTTGCTTTCATAGGTGTTGGCATTTTTACTTTTGATGGCGTTAAACAAACCCTGAATTTCATCAATGCGATAACAGCAACGCCCGTCACCGTCTATCAGGTTGCGGATCATATCAACGTCTGAAGAAATGCCACCGACAACATGACGGCCTATCTTTAGCTGTGCAGCAGTTTTAGCTAACCAGCTTTGGCCGTGCTCCTTCCCTGCTGCACTGGGGGCAATAGCTAGCGTTAGCAAATTCAGCTTAATACCGTCTAATCCTTTGCGGCTGCCTGCGGCTAGTGAAAGCATTTGCAAGGCAACAATCGGATAAATAAGCGGTATTGGTCGGTTTGCTGTTTTGTTTAGATGCTGGCAAATTTCACCAGCTAACCCGGCGGGTTTTCGATGCTCACGCAAGAAACATCAACGGGCAGCGGGTCTGGCTCTGCGGTCTCTGTATGATCTTCTGACGCAATAAACAGCGCAAAAGCATCATCAGTAGCAGCAAGCCCCAGTAACTCAGCAGCGGCCTTTACAGCGGCTTTAAAATCGCCGTTGTGTTCTTCTTCACAGTACAGATCAAAGGAATCTAACCCCCTGCCATGTAGCGGGTGGCTGGTGTTGTGAATGTATAGCCTTTCGCGCCCGTCTCGCTCCCCGGTTAGTACCTTTGCACCAGCTACCCCGCTTTTACTTTCAGGCGGTAAATAACGATTTTCCCGAATGAGTTTAAAACCCATTTCTGCAACTTTCTGGCGTAGGGGGTAACGGTCACAGTAAGCCTGTACCACGCTTTCACCTTGCAGCTTAGGCTTTGCACTGGCTGACGCTTGCACTGGCTCTGGTAGGCTTTCACGCACCTTAAACGGCTGCCCTGTTTCATAGCTCGCGCAATAGTAAGCAGCAGCCCGGCCAGCGTCTAACCTTGGAAAAAACCAAGGCTGTGATAGCTTGTTATTCTCGCTCACCGGGGCAACTCTAACC
Organism: Alkalimonas cellulosilytica; assembly: GCF_036325985.1. Taxonomy (NCBI): domain Bacteria; kingdom Pseudomonadati; phylum Pseudomonadota; class Gammaproteobacteria; genus Alkalimonas; species Alkalimonas cellulosilytica. The sequence goes on along the minus strand of NZ_JAUHLI010000013.1, from coordinate 852 downwards.
CCTGCTAAATACAAAACATCAAGTATGGCATCAACGCCACTGGTTAAGGTTTGTGCTGCTGCATCGCTCGGCACTAATAAACGCCACTTGTTAAAATCCTGGCCGTGCTTCTGGTGGCTGTGGCTGGTGTAAATCAAGTGTTCAATGCCTGCCTGTTTCATAGCTTCATGCGCCAGCTTAGGATCGGGCGCACCCTCTACAATTTCGCCACCGTCACTGATTGAGCTATCACCATCAATAATGATAAGCAGGTTTTCAGCCTGAGCCATTGCCGTATCACTGCGGCCACCGTTACAGCTGCCGCGCACAAAATAGGGGCCATCCTTCGGGCCTGCCTTTACCTGTTCAGGCTGAAACATCGCAACCAATTCAGACAGCGACACATTAAACGGCTGCAACTGAGTATTGCTCACACCCCCGCTTAGTGTTCTGGATAGGTTAAGTTTTGTGCTATTATTTGTTGTGATAGTTGATTGCAAAGCCCCGTTAACTTGCCCGGTTGCGGGGTTTTGTTTTGCTGTATTAGTCATGCTTACCCCCTACCTGCAACACGTAAAGCCCTTGACGGTGGCGAACCCCCGCTGAATCAACATCAAACGCCCAATAAGTTAAAATGGGGTGGCCGCTGTCGCGCAACTCTTTAACTCTGCCTGCGGGGTGCATTACTGCCAATTCGTGCCGGGCTTGCAGTGTTGTTATTGCTCCTTTTTCTTGAAGGTATTGCAGCAGGCGGCCCCGCTGCGCTGCGTATGAATTGCAGACAGGCTTAATTTTCATAACAAGCCCCCTTTAGCAACTTTTATACTGCCATCACATAAGCCAGTAACAACCACGGCCCCGCTTTTGTGGCCC
>NZ_JAUHLI010000012.1:0-163026 GCF_036325985.1 Alkalimonas cellulosilytica | reverse complement strand
TTTTTTAGCCGGGGTTTGTTTTTTCTGGGTAGCGATCCTGGTTGTACGCTCGTTTGCACCCTTGGTCGTTAAATTGCCAACTCACCACCATGGACAGGTTGAACTTGCCTAATCAGCCTCTTAAACATGAATACGGCGTTTTTATAGCCGTAAAAATGCGATAAAAAGGCCAGCAAGGCCATTTTCTTGATGTTCTGCGCGGCTGCCGCCAGCAGACATTGCATCTGCACCTTAAACAGGCCTCTAAAGCGTGCATAGCGATGGCCATGCTGCTGTTTTGCATCTGCGAAGCTGCGCTCTACCGTCTCTTTTCGTCGATGGTAAATCTTTTTACCCCAACTGGTCAGGCGTATCTCCTGCACGTGCTCCTTATCCTCTTCCCACACATGCCGCGTGATGATTTTAAGTGCCTTCTTACTGCTGGTGCATTGACTGCGTAGCGGGCAATGCAGGCAGATTTTCGGGTTGGAGTGATAATGCCGGTAGCCTTCCCGGTTGGTTGTCCGGTAGGTCAGGAGCTCTCCGTTTGGGCAACGGTACGTATCGCTTTGTTTGTCGTAGATGAAGTGCTTTTTCTTAAAATCATTTTTGCTGAAGTTCGGCCTACGATACGCGATGACCGGCGCGATTTGCCGCTCGCGAACAAGGTGGCACACCGGTGCGGTAAAGTATCCTGCATCCAACCCAACGGCTATCGGGTCGAGTTTGAATCGCTCAAGCTGCCGGTCGAGGCGTGCGATGTAAGGCTGACTATCATGCACATTGCCTGCGGTCACGAAGGTGTCGGTGATGAGGCCATGACGGCCATCGACAGTGCGATGGTCGAGGTAGAAGAAGCCTTGTGGTTTGCCTTCGCGTGTCATAAAGCCACTGTCCGGGTCTGTGGTGCTGACTTTCTGGTCTTTTGTGGTGGCTTTTGATTCGGCTGTTTTCAGTGGCTTTTTATCGTGGGCGAGCCGGTCTTCTTCAATGGCTTTGTTCAGTTCGTCGATGTAGGCCGAGGTACTGGCATGCACTTGCTTGTTGATGGATTTGCGCTTGTTAGCGCTGGCTTTTAAATGCGTGCTGTCGGTGTACAGGGTGGTGCCACCTATCAGGCGTTTCTCGATGGCCTGCTCCACAATACGGTCGAAGATACGTTGGAACACATCGGTACCATTAAAGCGATGGATCCGATTTTGGCTCAGGGTAGATGCGTCTGGTACCTTTTCAGTCAGGCCCATGCGTAAGAACCAGCGGTAGGCAACATTGACCTGAATTTCCTGCATCAAGCGGCGTTCACTGGGCACACCAAACAAATAGCCAAGGATCATGATTTTAAATAAGCGAACTGGGTCAATCGGCGGACGGCCGTTGTCTTTGCAGTACAGATGTTCGACTTCTTCACGAATGAATTCGAAATCAATGGCGGCATCGACTTTACGGACGAGGTGGTCTTTGGGGACAAGCTCTTCGAGCGTGACCATTTCTAATTGGTACTGTTGAGGTGAGGGAGTTTTGAGCATAGAAGGTAGCCTCTAAATCAACTACCCCTATTAGATCAAAGTCCTGGATCTACGTCCAGGACTTTGTCATCAGTCTGATGCAGCCTAATGGCTGCTTTTTTGCTTTAAACCTTTAGTTCAGAAGCTGAAAACCAACTCCACCAGCCAGTAGCAAAACAATGTAATTACGGCGATGGCCATGATGTTGAGCGCAAAGCCTGCTTTGACCATATCGATAATTTTGAGTTTGCCGGAGGCAAAGACAATGGCGTTGGGTGGGGTGGCCACCGGCATCATAAAGGCGCAGCTGGCAGCGAGAGCGGCCGGCACGACCAGCATGGCGACACTGGTATCCAGTGCCAGCGCGACCGGGCCGAGCAAGGGCAAAAAGCCCGCTGCGGTAGCGGTATTGCTGGTTACTTCAGTCAGAAACACGATAATGCTGGTGACCAAAAGCACCAACAGCAGAATACTGATGCCATCCAGGCCACCAACCTGCAGGGCGATAAAATCGGCCAGGCCGGATTTCTGAATTTGCCCGGCCAGCGCCAGGCCGCCGCCAAACAGCAGCAGAATGCCCCAGGGCAGTTTTTTCGTATCTTCCCATTGCAGAATACGTTGGCCGCTGCGCCAGTTCACCGGCACAATAAACAACAGGCAGGCTGCCATGATGGCGATAATGGTATCGTCCAGTGGCCAGCCGGTTTGGCCTTGTACAAACTCCCGCGAGATCCAGCCGACGGCTGCGAATAAAAAGATCGCCAGCACCCGCTTTTCGCCATCGCTCATTCGGCCCAACTGTTGCAGTTCATCGCGGTATAAATCTTTGGTATCGCTAAGCGTGACCTTATCCAGCTGAAAAGACAGCTTTGTGAGCCAAAACCAGCACAGCACCAGCAAGAGCGAAGCAATAGGTACACCTATCAGCATCCAGCGGGCAAAGCCAATCTGAATATCGTAATTGCTTTGCAGGTAAGCCGCGAGCAGCGCGTTGGGTGGAGTACCAATCAGGGTAGCGACACCACCAATGCTGGCAGAATAGGCGATGGCCAGCATCACAGCCGTATCAAACCCCTGATTCTCAGTGCTTTGGTTTTGCTGCAGCGCCAGAATGGACAAGGCAATCGGCAGCATCATCACCGAGGTGGCGGTATTGGACATCCACATGGATAAAAAGGCCGTGACAAACATCAGGCCCGCCACTTGCTGGCTGGGCTTGCTGCCGACAATCAACATCACATGCAGCGCAATACGTTTATGCAGCTGCCAGCGCTCCATGGCAATAGAAAGTAAAAAACCACCCAAAAATAAGAAGATCAGTGGGTGAGCGTAGGGGGCAGTAACAGCGCCTAAAGAGTCCAGTCCAAGCAAAGGCACCAGAATAATGGGCAACAAAGATGTAACCGGGATCGGAACAGCCTCACTGATCCACCAAATCGCCATCCAGAGTGTTAAAGCCGCCATCAGCCAGGCATGCTGGCTCATACCGCTAAAAGGGACATCCAGGCTGCTAAGCAGCAAAAAACTGAGTGGGCCTGCCAGCAAGGAAAACAGATAGGTTGGTTTTTTCGAGGTCATGCAATGTCTATGGTTGTTATATGCTTTTGCTTTAGTCTAAGTCTATGCCAGGGTTCCTGCAATAATGCTATAGTGGCAAACAAGTTTTCTGCTGCAGTAAGGTGCAATCTATGGACTTTCCTTTACAGGCGATTTTCCCAGCAGCCAGCAAGTTGGTGTATGGCTGTATGCAGTTGGGAGGGGATTGGGATAACCATGCCCTCAGCCGTGAACAACGTCAGCGTGCATTTGCGGCACTGGATGCTTCCATCGATGGTGGCATCACTTGCTTTGATCATGCCGATATCTATACGCTGGGTAAATCAGAGCAGGTGTTTGGTGAGTATTTACGTCAATCCAATACCCCGCGCGAGCAACTCTTTATTCAAAGCAAGTGCGGGATCCGGCTGGCAACCGGGACCCAGCCCGGTTACTACGATTTCTCGGCCGGGCATATCCGCCAAAGTGTCGAGGCGTCATTGCAGCGCCTTGGCTGCGAGTATCTGGACTTACTGCTGTTGCACCGGCCAGATCCCCTGATGCAACCTGCGGAAGTTGCGGCCATATTTTCTGAGTTACACCAACAAGGCAAAGTGCGGGCTTTTGGGGTTTCCAATATGGCCTGGCCACAGCTGAAGCTGCTGCAAAAAGCTCTGGATAGGCCGCTGGTTGCCAATCAACTCGAAATGAGCCTGGCCAACTACCATTGGCTTGAAGAAGGGATATTGACCGGTATGCCGGCAGGCAGCGAGTGTCATTTCTCGGCGGGCACTGTCGAGTACTGTCAACTGAACAACATTCAACTGCAAGCCTGGGGTAGTCTGGCGCAGGGTGTATTCAGCGGGGGGCGCTTTCCACGTAACGATGCTGAGCAAGCGACAGCCCGCCTGGTGCAGCAGCTGGCGGGTGAGTATCAAAAGCCGCCGGAGGCCATTGTACTGGCCTGGTTGATGCGTCATCCTGCAGCCATACAACCGGTGATCGGTTCATGCTCGGTCAGGCGGATCCAGGCTTGCCAGCAAGCCATGGCTGTTGAGCTAACGCGGGAGCATTGGTATTCACTCTATAGCTCGATTCGGGCTGCTGCATTGCCCTAGTGGTTTTATCCACCAATGCTACAGTGGTTTTGCTGGATGAAAGAGTGCTAATGACACCGGCTGGTTTTGGAAATTGTGCCATACTTGCACTAAAGACAACAACACCAACGAATGTTGATACCCGGATCTGTTGCTAAGGGAGAGCTGCCTAGATGCTGACACGCTGGTTGTTCGTGCTCCAGGGCTTGTTACTGCTGCCACAGATGGTGTTATTGGCTTATGCCTCGCCTCAGCAAACTGTTCAGACTCCCATTCTCTATAGTCAGTATCATCAACGACAGTGGAATACGGTGGATGGGATGCCACAGGTTTCAGCGCTAAGTATGGTCCAGGACGCAGATGGTTATCTCTGGGTTGCTACAGAAGGTGGCTTGGCCCGCTTTGATGGGTATCGCTTTACCGTGTTTGATGGTCAGAGTTCACCGCTGTTTTTAAACCCATTGTTGCGAACCTTGTATCACAGCAGTGATGGTACCTTGTGGGTTGGTAGTTCCAGTCGTCTTATCCAGCGAAAAGGTGATGAATTTCAGGAGTTTTTTCATCAGCAGCAATCAATTGGCAGCGTTGAAGCTATCGCAGAGTTTGATGGCATGCTGTATGTTGGTGGTGACTCGCTGCATCAAATTACTTTGCCTGAGCATCAGGCAACTGCAATCACCCATGAGTCCGGTCCAATCACGGCGATGTTAACTACCCCGGAGCGTTTGTGGGTTGCTCACACCGACTCACTGGCGTATATCGAACAGGGTGTGTACCACCATTATCCTGTCTCGGATCTGCTACCGCAGCAACAATTGTTGCATTTAGCCTGGCATGATGGTCGTCTGCTGATTGGCACCAGCAAAGGCCTGTATCAATTGGCGGCCACCGGGCGAATTAGTCCCTATCTGGTGAATGGCGAACCCATTACTGAGCCGGTACAGATGCTCTACCAGGATCGTCACCAGGTGCTCTGGTTGGCTATAACGCAGCAGTTGTGGCAAATCCAGCGTGGACAGTTGCTTGAACAGATTAGTCAGCTTGAGAACACTACCAGGCCCTGGTTTGTTGCAGCTTTTGAAGACAGGGTCGGCGATCTCTGGTTGGGGAGCCGAACTCATGGTTTGCAGCGACTGCGCTACGATGGTAGTCGAAATTATGGTGTGACAGCGGGTTTGAAAGAGCCTTATATCTGGGCGTTACTGGCTAGCGATTCAGGCTTGTTGGTGGGGGGGAACAGTGGTTTGTATCACTGGGATGGTCAAGTGTTTAGTCGTATGGATCTGGAGGATTTGCTACCAAACCCAGTGGTGTATACCCTGATGCAGGATGCTGAGCATAACCTGTGGCTTGGTACCCGACGAGGCATGGTGACGGTGGAGCCGCAGGGGCAGTTGCTTCGGCAGTATCCGTCACTGGATCATCTGCAAATCAATGGCATGTTGCAAGCTGCTAATGGTGATGTTTGGGTGGCAACCTTTGCCGGCCTGTTTCGTTGGGATGGTAAGCAGTTGCACGATGAAACCAGCACCTTAGGCATTCAGAGCCCCCGCATCCGGATGATTTTTATCGACCGGCAACAGCGACTGTGGATCGCCACTGCCGAGGGGCTCTATCGATACAGTGAGGGTCGCACTGAGAATTTTGCCGATGATGCACTACTTAGCAGCACTTACGTTTCTTATGTCGGGCAGTTAGACGATGATCGCATTGTTATCGGGACCTTCCAGACCGGGATTGCGGTAGAAGCTGCTGAGGGATGGCACTGGCTGAGCGCAGCTCAGTTGCCAGCACCCTCGGTATTATTTATTGGCCAGCAACAGCAGCAGCTTTATGTGTCAAGCTTTAACGGGGTTTATCAGTTGTCACTTGACTCCTTATTGCCAGGCAATGAAGTGCAGGCCAGGGTGTTGATTGATGATTTTGGCCTGGAGTCCAATGTGGATGGTGTGCGTTGTTGCAATGGGGCCGGTAATAATAAAGGTGTATTGCGGGGACAGCAGCTTTTCTTACCAAGCCTGAATGGCTTGGTGGTACTGGAGGTGCAGGCTGATGCTGAGGGTGTCAAGTTACCACTACCAAGGGTAGAAGGCATTGATATCGAGGGTCAGTGGTTCAGCCAGCCTCCGGCTAAATTACCGCTTGGTAGCCGTAATCTGCGTATTCAATACACGGCGCCCTGGTTTTACCGCAACAGTGCTTTGCGTTTTCGTTACCGCCTGCAGGGTTATGACAGCAGTTGGACTGAGGTGATTGAGCGACGGGAAGCCTTTTACACCAACCTGCCTGCGGGCCGTTATCATTTTGAGGTTCAAACCAGATTGAGTGACAGCAACCAATGGAGTGAGTCTGCGCGGCTTAGTCTGGAAGTTCCGGCTTTTTGGTACGAGCAGTGGTGGGCGCGTCTGTTGACCGGGCTGCTGTTGCTCAGCCTGGTATGGCTTATCTACCGCTATCGGTTACGTACTCTGGAGCATGCCAGGCTGGAGCTAAGACGAAAGGTCGCTGAACGAACTGCAGAGCTTAACCGGGCGAATGAGCAGCTCGCAGCAGCCAATCAGCGTTTGCAGCAAGTCAGTGTCACCGATGCACTGACCGGGCTGCATAACCGGCGTTATCTGAATGAGGTCATTGATCATTTACTGGCACGCAGTGTCCGAAAACAAGAGGGGTTTTATTGCCTGTTAGTGGATATTGACAACTTCAAGCTACTGAATGATCAGCTCGGCCATGCTGCTGGCGATGACATTCTGGTGGCTATGGGGCAGTTGTTAAGCCAGCAGGTGCGAAGCTCGGATCATTTGGTAAGGTGGGGCGGTGAGGAGTTTCTTATTGTGCTGGATTTGACCGATCCGGTGCACGACTTTATGCAGCGTTTAATGCAAGCTATTGCCGATCATTCCTGGCCGCATCAGGCAGAATTACCTGCAGCCATTAGTTGCTCTGTCGGTGTGTTTTTTCATCCACCAGAGGGTTTTCAATGGAATTGGAGTAGCAGCCTGATCTTAGCAGATAAAGCCATGTTCATAGTGAAACAGCATGGCAAGTCTGGCTGGTTGCAGCTTGAACCCAACCCGAAGGCTCCGGCTGAGCTTGCGGCTTTGGTTGTCAAACTTACCCCTGAGCAATTGCTGCAAAGTGGTTGGTTTGATTGCCAGGGATCAACCGATACCCTGGCACGTATTCAACCCGGTTTAAGCAGCAACACCATCGAAAGCTAATGAGGGTGTTCAGCTCAGGTTGAGTCTTTCTGCTTCTCTTTTTTTGTGCTTTGCTGGTTAAGTGAAATAACCCGGGTTTTGCTGATTTTATGCCGGTATATTTCCCGCAGGTATTTAATGGCTTTTTTCACACTATCACGTGATAAACGAATATCGTTGATGGAGATAAACTTATCCTTGCTGTGGATCAGCTCACGGTACTTTTTCTCATACATCGGCTTAATGGCGTACCAGTTGGTGTCGAGAATTTTTGCCGGGTTCTCAAACTCATTCAGCATGCTATCGACTTTGGCTTCATCGAAGTCCTCACTGCGGATAAATTCCAGCATGGCCTCATCCAGTTGCTCATCAAAGCGGTAGCTATCTTTGGCGAAGCAGCGCTTGATATAGGCCACAATCAGGGTCAGGAAATCATCGCTCAAACACGGGCTTTTCACAATCAGAGTGGTCAGTGAAATATTGGCCGAAGCTCCAATCACCAGGGCATAGCGTTTTAAGGTGGTGTTGGGGAATAGGTTGTTCAGATGCGACTTCAGCTTGTTCAAATCCATGTAAGACAATTTGTAGTCTTTAGGCAGCGATACGATAGAAACCACGGAGGAACAGTTTTTAAAAAAGTGCAGGTCTTTCAGCTCTGTCGCATCGTAGCCATTTTTCTGGTAGCTGGCCAGAGTCGCGCGGTAGCGATCCGACTCAATGGGCAGCAAGCTAATACCCTCAATGGCTTGCGTCACTTTATTAAAGTGCGGCAGGTCAATGGAGCGGAAGAATAAATCATCGATATTCAACCCACTGGCCTGCTGTTTGTCGAATAGCTTCAGTTTTTCCTGACCAGCGCCTTCGGTTGGGATCACCGACTCGGCATAAGCAACAGCAACCGGGCCTGCCAGGCTCATAAAGAGATCATTGGCATCCAGCCGGATGGTTTCACCGATATCGATGCCGGCCCGGCGGAAATAGTTTTCGTCGTAATCGGTGGTGACTGCCTGGGCGGTTAGAATATTAAAAATTTGCTGCGAAATGTATTGATTGGCGTACTTCTCCATGGCATTGACATCGATATGCTGGATATCGCCATCGTCAGTTTCCTCAGCATAGCGCATAATGTCGTTCGAAATCAGCATCATGGCATTCCAGGGGCGGATCCGGTGCATTACACTGGCATCGCTGCTGTCTTCCTGATCGAAGTTGTAGGAAAAATCCCATTCTTCAGCCAGGTATTTGCACAGCAGACGGCCGGCGTTGATGTGCAGTGCCTCGGACATTTCCACGCCATGGTCGGAGATATTCGGCAGGATACAAATACCGCTGGTAAAGATAGGCTCAAACACAAAAGAGTGACCGCGGTTTTCTTCGTTTTCCGGCAGGGTGCGGGTGTCGAAGGTTTTGCTCATGTAGGCGTATTGCTGGGCCAGACCAAATTCGGAGGCCATGCCGGAGCCGGTACCACCGCCTGCGCTGAAAATATAGAAATACAGCCTGGACTGATTGGCTTTGATGCCACAGGAGTCAATCAAATACGAGTGAATAAACTTCCAGTCGGCATTGGAAAAGCGCTGAGTATCTTTGTTCAGAATGATTTTCGCCAGGTATTGTCCGAGAATAGGAGCGTTACCGGCACCACCAGCATGCACTTCAGACAAGTCCATAATTTTCATTTTGGTGTAGTCGTGTAAAAAACCACTGGACTCGCCTTTATTGGAAAAACGAATGCGTCCTTCAATGTCTTTGTCCAGATCGCCCAGCATTACCAGGGGTTCAATCAAAAAAACCGGCTTCAAAGCATTGGATTGCTTTAAATGCAGGCTGCGCTTAATCCAGCGCATAGGCCGGTATTCCTGTTCCCGGTTTTGTTTTTCTTCGTTGTTAAATTCGCTCAGGTAAAAATTCCGGGCGTTGTAGACCAGTGAAGCCACATCCAATGCGATATTCGAACCACAGCGGCCCAAGCCTATCAGGCACACGGATGGAAAGTGTTGCTGCTTTGGGGCACTGATTTCATGTTCAACGCCGCTGGTTGGGAACACCGTTTGGCGTAATGCATCCAGATTGGCCAGGATACGATTCAGGTCGCGCTCGGTGAAGTACATGTATCGCTCACCGCCAAAGGCAACGCCAGGTGGCTGCACCTTGTTGCTTGGGGCTGGTCGTACTGCAATCACCTCATCATGCAGGTCGTCCTGGTTTTTTTCCGGTTGAGTGATCGGTGTTTTCGTGGCCATAGCGCATCTTCCTGCATCGGTTTTTTAATACAACTGTGCACTAAAAGTAGACGCTTTTTCAGTTGAATACAATGCTTAACCTGCCCTGAACTGGCTGAAAAAATAACATAAAACGGATCTGAGCGGTTTTGGTGAGTTTTGCTGCATCTGGTCTTTGGCGTGTTGGGATCGGGCCGCCTGAAACGGTTAGCAACAAAAAAGGGAGCGCAAGGCTCCCTCTGTAATGTGATCATTACATGTTGGGGTAGTTTGGGCCACCCGGGCCCTCTGGGGTCACCCAGGTGATGTTTTGTGCCGGATCTTTGATGTCGCAGGTTTTGCAGTGGATGCAATTTTGCGCATTGATTTGAAACCGCGCTTCGCCGTCGGCTTCCTCAATGACCTCGTAGACCCCTGCCGGGCAATAACGCTGCGCAGGTTCAGCAAAGCGGGGCAGGTTTTGGCTGATTGGGATGCTGGCATCTTTGAGCTTCAGATGACAGGGCTGCTTTTCCTCATGGTTGGTGTTGGATAAATACACCGACGATAAGCGATCAAAGCTCAGCATATTGTCCGGTTTAGGATAAGTGATCACCGGGCACTCACTGGCAGGCTTGAGCTGCGCATGATCCAGTGATTCATCTTTAAGGGTCCAGGGCAGCTTACCGGCAAACCAATTTTGCTCGATGGTGTTATAGGCACCACCCCAGAAAGTGCCAAACTTGTGCATAGCCGGGCCAAAGTTACGCGAGCGGTACAGCTCATCATAAAGCCAGCTTTGCTCAAAGCGTTGCTGATGGCTGGTTAAATCCTGCCCGCCTGCATCGCCGCTTTGCAGGGCTTCAAAAATGGTTTCAGCCGCCAGCATACCGGATTTCATGGCAGTATGGTTGCCTTTGATTTTGGCAAAATTCAGTGTGCCGGCCTCGCAACCCGCTAACAGACCACCTGGGAAACTCATTTTGGGTAAGCTGTTTAGGCCTCCTTTGGCGATGGCGCGGGCGCCATAACTGACCCGCTTACCGCCTTCGAGGTACTGCTTCATGATTGGATGTTGCTTAAAGCGCTGAAACTCTTCAAATGGGCTTAAGTGCGGGTTGCTGTAATTCAAATCAACAATCAGACCGACCAGGACTTGTTGATTCTCGGCATGGTACAAGTAACCACCACCACTGGTGTCTTTATCCAGCGGCCAGCCGGCGCTGTGAACCACCAGGCCAGGGTGGTGTTTGGATGCATCCACATCCCAGATTTCTTTAAAGCCAATGGCGTAATGCTGTGGCGAGCAGTCTTTATCCAGTGCGTAGTGTGCCAGCAATTGCTTACCCAAATGGCCGCGGCAACCCTCGGCAAAGATGGTGTACTTGGCGCGAAGCTCCATACCGGGTTCAAAACTGTCTTTTGGACTGCCATCCACATCCAGTCCCATATCGCCGGTGATAATGCCTTTAACTACACCTTCTTCAATGATGAGTTCTGCTGCCGGGAAGCCGGGAAATATCTCTACGCCCAATTGCTCGGCCTGTTCTGCCAGCCAGCGGCAGACATTACCCATAGAAACGATGTAATTGCCGCTGTTGTGCATGGTTCTTGGTACGGCAAAGCCCGGTAGTTTTTTGGCCTGTGTCTCAGATTGCAGCAGATAAATGTCGTCGTGGACCACCGGCGTATTCAGTGGTGCGCCTGAGGATTGCCAGTCTGGCAGTAACTCTTGCAAAGCTCTGGGTTCAAACACCGCGCCGGATAGAATATGTGCGCCCACTTCCGAGCCTTTTTCCACCACACAAACCATCAGCTCCTGATTGGCTTGCTGCGCCTGTTGCATCAATCGGATAGCGGCCGCTAAACCCGCCGGGCCTGCACCTACTATGACTACGTCAAATTCCATCGATTCTCTTTGCACGTCCACAGCTAACCTCTTTTGTCGTTGTCTTTGTTGTTGTCTTTGTCCTGCAGGGAAATAAAGGAATACCCTGTTGCTGGCAGTGTTACCCTGATCTTTATCAAATTCCCACTGGTTTCATGATGCCTGCTACTCGTCTGCAAGTGAAGTGGATGTTATTATTTACAGCGAATCCAGTACCAATCAACACGAAACAGACTGTAAAGCCTATTGCAGGTTGACGTTAACGTCAACAGGAAGTAGATTGTGAGCCTGTTCTGCTGGATAAGTTTACCTTCACGTCAACCAAGCTGCCAGTAGCAGTTGGCTGTTTCCCCTGTGTAATGTGAGGAATCTATGAAAATATTAGTGCCGGTCAAACGGGTTATCGATTACAACGTCAAAGTGCGGGTTAAAGCCGACCAGAGTGGTGTGGACTTAACCAACGTAAAAATGGCACTGAATCCGTTTTGTGAAATTGCCGTGGAAGAAGCTGTGCGGCTAAAAGAAGCGGGCAAAGCAACCGAAGTGGTGGTAGTTTCTATTGGCAGCAAAGCTGTACAAGAGCAACTACGAACTGCGCTGGCACTGGGCGCTGATCGCGCCATTCATCTGGAAACTGAAGTGGATTTGGACTCACTGCAAGTGGCCAAGCTGCTTCACAAGCTGATGGATAAAGAGCAGCCGGAATTGATTATTATCGGCAAGCAAGCGATTGACTCCGACAACAACCAGACCGGCCAGATGCTGGCGGCCTTAGCTGGCATTGGCCAGGGCACTTTCGCCTCCAAAGTAGAGCTTACTGCCGACAACAAAGTACAGGTCACCCGGGAGGTCGATGGCGGCTTGCAAACCGTGGAATTGAGCTTACCGGCTGTGGTCAGTACCGATTTGCGCCTGAATGAACCGCGTTATGCCTCTTTACCAAACATTATGAAAGCCAAGCGCAAGCCGTTGGATGTGATCCCGGCCGCCGAGCTGGGCGTGGATCTGGTTTCCAAGGTCAAAGTGCTGAAGGTTGCAGCACCGGCCGGTCGCAGTGGTGGCATCACGGTTGAATCGGTGGCGGAGCTGGTAGACAAATTAAAGAATGAAGCAAAGGTGATCCAATGAGCATCCTGATTATTGCAGAGCATAACAATCAACAGTTAAAGCCAGAAACCCATAAAACGGTGCAGGCTGCGCAGCAAATGGGCGGTGATATTCATCTGCTGGTGGGGGGTGCCGATTGTCAGGCGGTTGCTGAACAAGCTGCAAAACTGTCCGGTGTCAGCAAGGTGTTGGTGGCTGATCATCAAGCTTATGCTCATCAGTTGGCTGAAAATATGGCTGCGTTGGTGCTGGAGCTGGCTTCTGGCTATAGTCACATTCTGGCCGCCGCTACCACCACGGGTAAGAATTTCCTGCCGCGTGTGGCTGCTTTGCTGGATGTCGCGCAAATTTCCGACATCATTGCGGTTGAGTCGGCCGATACCTTTGTCCGGCCAATTTATGCTGGTAATGCTATTGCGACCGTGCAATCAGGCGATGCTATTAAAGTGATTACGGTGCGTAGTTCTGCCTTTGATGCCGTGGCAGAAGATGGTTCGGCCAGCATTGAGACGGTGAGCTTGGCGAAGGATCTGGCGGTTTCTGCTTTTGTCAAAGACGAACTGACCGTATCCGAGCGTCCTGAGCTGACCGCTGCTAAAGTGGTGATCTCCGGTGGCCGTGGCATGCAAAATGGCGAAAACTTCAAGTTGTTGGAAGGCATCGCCGACAAACTGGGTGCTGCGATCGGTGCATCCCGAGCGGCGGTTGATGCTGGCTTTGTGCCAAATGATATGCAGGTTGGCCAGACCGGTAAGATAGTAGCACCTGACTTGTATATTGCTGTTGGGATCTCCGGTGCGATTCAGCATTTGGCCGGGATGAAAGACTCCAAGGTCATTGTGGCCATCAACAAAGACGCCGAAGCCCCAATCTTCCAGATTGCGGATTATGGTTTGGTGGCAGATCTCTTTACCGTTCTCCCTGAGCTCGAAGCTCAACTCTAAGATCAATTCTAAGCTTAAACAGGCAGGTACAAATCCACTTGTACCTGCCGCTATACCTCTTTATTCTTAGCGTACTCACTGCTGCATGATGCCTGCTTGCATTTGTGCTGGCTCCCAGCCTGCTGCGCTGCATGCGAAATGATCATGTGTTAATACTCTGATACATTTTTTTACAGAAGGATGTGTTTATGCCGGTTATAATCCGACATGCTGAGCTGGCTGATGCCAAGGCTTTGCAGCAAATTTACCAACAGCCCAGTGTGTATGCCAATACACTGCAGCTGCCACTGCAAGCGGTTGAACACTGGCAGCAACTGTGTCAACGCCAGCCAGGTTTTTACAATCTGGTGGCAGAGTTGGATGGTGAGTTGGTTGGCCAACTGGGCTTGCAGCAGTTTCAGAACCAGCGCCGCCGGCATGCAGCCGACATCGGCATGGCCGTTTCTGAACCGTTTCAAGGGCAGGGCATAGGCTCTGCATTGCTGCGCACCGCTTTGGAAATGGCAGATAATTGGTTGGCTATTCGTCGACTTGAACTGCAGGTTTACAGTAGCAATGAGGCAGCTGTGGCTTTGTATGAGCGCTTTGGCTTTGAAGTGGAAGCCGAACTAACCGATTATGCCTTTCAGTACGGCCAGTATGTTTCAGTGCTGCAAATGGCGCGCATTATGACCAACCGATAATCCACTTTCCTGGAGTGTCGGTAGCACAACAGGAGTTGGGAATGGTACAGCTTAGATGGCAAGTATTCACAGTCGCTCTGGCGGTTTCGCTACTGGCTGGTTGTGTGCAGTTAAGCGAAGAGCAGCAGCGGGCAGCTCTGCTGAATGAATTGGATGGTTCGCTGGCACAGTTGCAGGTGAATCTGCGTCAGTTGGAACGGCGGATGGATCAGCTGACCGAAGACAAAAGCTGCCAGCAGGATAACCAGTGCAAAGTGCTGGCAAAAGGCGTGCGACCTTGCGGTGGGCCCGAACAGTTTCTGACGTATTCGGTGCTGACGACTGATGAAACCATGTTGTTGCATACCAGTGAGCAATTTAGTCAGCTGCGTCAGCGTCAGCATCAGCGCCTCGGCACTGTTGGCACTTGTGAACTGCTGCTGGTGCCGGTAGCCAGTTGCCAGCAGCAGATCTGTACCTTACAAAGCCAGGATTACGCCAGGCGCTAGCTTCATTTAAGGCCGGGGATCGTCCTTTAGGCGGGGAATTTTCCGGCCTAACTCCTGCCCCCGGAAGCGGGCATAGTAAGTGCAGCCAAAAAACATCAGTAAAGCCAGCATCAACTCCACTACCGACAGCCAGAAGTAAAGCCCGGATGCGACCCAGAGGTTGGTCAGGCTATGCACAAAATAGATCATCACAATAAAGTTGGCCCAGGCAAAAGTGTAGGGCTCGCCTTTTAAAATACCGGGCAGTGGAAACCACAGTGGCAGCCACAGCATCAGCAATAAAATGTATGGGTTGCCAAGGCTGGGTGGTGCCAGCCACAGCAGCCACAGTGGGATCAAGGCAAAGAGACCAAAGTAACCAATTCGCCCCATCAGCAGAAATTGTTTGGTTTTATCCGCCATCAACACGGTCTGGTGTGACTGGTTGTCTGCCAGTTGCTCCGGTTTACCTGCATTCATTTAATGGGATGCTCCTGTTGTAAGCTGTTGCGTGATCCGGGCGATGCGCTGGCCAAATGCCAGGCAAAGAGTCTGTTCATCCCGGCTAAAGGCTTTGTCTCCGGTCATGCCGCTGACATGACTGGGGCCATAAGGCGTGCCGCCCTGGTTGGTCTGGTTTAGTGCTGGCTCGCTGTAGGGCAGGCCGCATAGCAGCATACCGTGGTGAAGTAAAGGCAACATCATGCCAAGTAAGGTGCTTTCGTTGCCGCCGTGCATACTACCCGACGAAGTAAACACGCCGGCTGGTTTATCAATCAGACTGCCGCGGATCCAGGCCTGGCTGGTCTGATCCCAAAAGGCTTTCAGCGGTGCGGCCATCACGCCAAAGCGTACCGGGCTGCCAACAATCAAAGCGTCGCACTCGATTAGTTCTTGCTCGTTAATCACCGGATGTTGTGGTTGCTCGGCCGGATCCAGCGGTTGTACTGAACGCAGGATGGCTTCGGCACCGGCTTGCTGTACACCAATGGCAATTTTATCGGCCAACTTCGCCACCGAGCCATGCTTCGAGTAATACAAAATCAGTACTTTTACCTTCATGCCAGCAAGTCCAGTACCTGCTCGGGTGGGCGGCCAATCACAGCACGAGTGTTGTCAAATACCACCGGGCGTTCCATCAGCTTCGGATGGCTTAGCATCGCTTCCATCAGCACATCGTCGCTGAGCGTTGGGTTATCCAGCTGCAACTCCTTGTAGTCGTCTTCTTTAGTGCGAAGCAGGGCCCTGGCCGGGATCCCAAGCTTGGCCAATACACTGGCCAGCTCCGCTTTGCTTAGTGGGTGCTTTTGGTAGTCAATCACGGTAAGCTCAACCTGACGTTGCTGCAACAGCTCTAAGGCTTGCCGGCTTTTCGAACAGCGGGGGTTATGAAGAATAGTCAGCATAAATGCTCCGGTTCTGTAAATCCGGCTATTGTAGAGAAAGTCAGGCACAGGTGCAAAGTTCGGTGCACCATGGCCTGAGGTTAGCTTGGTATGTTTTACATCCGGCGTAAACGGTCAAACTCGGCTTGCATTTGTCGCCGCTTGGACTCCAGCCGTCGATTTTCCAGCTTGTCGCTGCTGGATAAATGATTCAAAGCTTCCTGCAAATCATCGATCGCTCTGGGATAGTTCGCCAGTTGATAATGAAAGTCTGCCCGCGCCTCGTAAAAGCGGGCGTAATCTTCCAGGTTCTGGTAAGCCTTGGCAATTAAATCATAGGCCAGAATATTGTCTTCTTTGTAGAATAACATATTTTTCAGTAAATGAATGGCCAGCCGGTTGCCACCGGCTTTGATGGCTGCATTAGCGTAGTTGAGAGTGACCACCTGATTGTTTGGCCGGATCCGGTAATGATGCTCCAACATTTCCAGGGCTTCATTGGCACGGTTTAAACCCAGCAGTACATCGGTATACACATCCAGGTAGTACAGGTTGTACTCGTCTTTTTCCAGCAACTCTACAATCAGTTTTTCAGCTTCGGCGTAGCGTTTGGCGTCCAGGTAGGCAATGGCAAGACCATATTGATTGGCACGGGTGTTGCCACCAGGTTGCTGCAAACGTTGTGTGAATATGGTAACCACATCCTCGTTTTTATGCTGATAACGGGCCAATACCCGGGCCTTGGCCAGGGTGTAATCCTGACTGTCTGGTACATAACGCTTTGGAAAGCGCTCGGCACGCAATCGGGTATCGGTGACCCGGGCTTGTGACAAGGGGTGGGTTTGTAAAAAGGCCAGTTGTTGGTTCATAAAACGGCTACGCTCACTGAGGCGGCGAAAAAAGTCTGGCACGGCATGGGGATCAAAACCGGCATCGGCTAAAATTTGCATACCAATACGATCAGCTTCCTGCTCATTGCTACGGGTAAAGTTGATGGATGCTTGTGCCTGAGCACCC
The DNA here is from genome assembly GCF_036325985.1 of Alkalimonas cellulosilytica. Lineage (NCBI taxonomy): Bacteria > Pseudomonadati > Pseudomonadota > Gammaproteobacteria > Alkalimonas > Alkalimonas cellulosilytica. The sequence continues at coordinate 146,017 of NZ_JAUHLI010000012.1, read as the reverse complement.
TGAGTAGCCATCATCGCAGCCATACCGGCTTCCGGGTTGACGGTCGCCAGCACAATGGCACCTAACAGACCGGCCAGCGTGAGCGGTGCGCGCTGGCTTTGTGCCTCGACAAAGCGGGCAATATGGCGCTGGGTGACGTGGGCAATTTCGTGCGCCATCACCGAGGCAAACTCGCTTTCACTTTCAGAAATAGCCAGGGTGCCGGTATGGGATGCGACATGGCCACCCAAGGTCGCAAAGGCGTTGATGTTGCGATCATCTATCCAGTAAAAACGAAATGGAAAACGGACATCGTTGGCATTGGCTACCAGCCGGTTACCGAGGGCATTGATGTATTCATCCAACAAAGGGTCGAATACCATCGGCAGCGAGCCTTTGGCCTGGCGCATCAGCACATCACCGAGGATTTTTTCTTTTTCCGGGGTTAACGTCGAAAAGCCGCTCCCACCCAGATCAGGCAGGTTCGGGCTGGCATAAGCGCTGATATGAATACAACCAAGCAGTACCAGCAAACAACCGGTGACCAGGTGTTTACGCAAGCTTAGCAGCAGGGGAAAGCGGCAGGAGTTAAATATCATTGGTAATACAGCCCGTATCGTTGAGACAGCCAATCGCAGCATTAGGCAGCCAAACTGGTTTGAAGTTCAGCGCAAAATCAGCAATTATCTTGTCACGGATATCTGGTAATCTACCATACAAATCTGACAGGTACAGGGCTTTGCTGTATCTTCTGTGCTGAACTGGTTGATAAGGAGCCAAATGCGATGTTGTCCTGGCTGAAAAAGTGGTATCACCACAAGTTTTCTGATCCACAAGTTGTGGTGCTGTTTCTGATGTTACTGCTGGGGTTTTTATCCATTTACTGGCTGGGGCGCATTCTGGCGCCTTTACTGGTAGCCATTGCTTTTGCTTACTTACTGGAGTGGCCGGTTGCCAGATTAACCCGCTTAGGTTTATCCCGTACCATCAGTACCAGTCTGGTGGTGTCTACGTTTATTGGCCTGAGCACCATGGTCTTGATGTGGACCATGCCATTATTCTGGCATCAGGGCCGTACCTTGCTGCGGGATATGCCACAAATGATTGAGCAGGGCAGGCAGTACCTGCTCGAGCTGCCGGAAGCCTTTCCGGGGGTGATTAGTACCGAGCAGGTCAATATCTTTATGCAGTCGGTTGATGAACGGCTGATGGCATTTGGTCGCGATATGCTGTCATTGTCACTGGCCTCGATTGTCGATTTGGTGGCGCTGATGATTTATCTGATCCTGGTGCCGCTCTTAGTGTTTTTCATGTTAAAAGACAAAGAACTGCTGATGCAGCGCTTCGCCGCTTTGCTGCCAACCGAGCGTAAGCTGATTGGTCAGGTTTGGCAGGAAATGAACTTTCAAATCATGAACTATATTCGCGGTAAAATCCTGGAGATCCTGATTGTTGGCGCAGTGAGTTATGCGGTGTTTGCACTCTTTGGTCTGAACTATCCGTTGCTGTTGGGCGTGTTGGTGGGTTTCTCGGTATTGATCCCCTACATTGGCGCCGCTGTGGTGACTTTGCCGATTGCACTGGTTGCGTTGTTTCAGTGGGGCTTTAGCCCGCAATTTGGCTATCTGATGCTGGCTTATGCGGTGATCCAGGCACTGGATGGCAACCTGCTGGTGCCGTTGCTGTTTTCTGAAGTCATTGATTTGCATCCGGTCTACATCATTGTCGCCGTGCTGTTTTTCGGTGGCATGTTTGGTTTTTGGGGCATTTTCTTTGCGATCCCGTTGGCATCTCTGGTAAAAGCAACCATCAATGCCTGGTCAACCCGTGTGCAACCGGCGATGGAAGCGGCGGAGTAGTTGGCGACTCGCCAAGCGTCGGTATAATGGTTACAATGTACTCAAGTTTTGGCTCAATTAGCCGAAACAAAGCTATCCGCTTGATGAATGCCCGGATTGTATTCGCTTTCTTTGCATGGATGATGTTGTGACCCTAGCTGTTTTACCCTGCTTAAAGCAAACTTTGATAGCCCTTATGCTGCTGTGCTGCATTGCTTTTAGCGAAGCTTCACTGGCAGCAGAGAAAGCCGCATCCCAGCAGACCACCGAGCTGGCACCTATCTCCGAGCAAATTGCATTTTTAGTGCTTGGCATCATTCGATACAGCCGTTGGCCTGAGGCGCCTGAACAGGTTGATGTCTGTATTCTTGGTGATGTTCAGTATGCCGATATTCTTATGGAAGCCACACATTACATTGGTGAAGTGCCTGTAGTGAGCCAGGTGGTGACACTTGAGCAGGCGCTGACTGACCACAAATCTTGTCATGTCTACTATCTTGGTCAAACCTCCAGCCAGGTTTATCAACAGCTCTACCAGGCGGTTGGGACCAGCGCTGTGATCACCATGGAGGAAGAAAACGAGTATTGCAGCATTGGTGGGATGTTTTGTTTCAATGTCGAGAACAGCAAAGCCAGCTTTAAGATTAATCTGGATGCTATATCCCGTAGCAAGGTTAGGATTCACCCCAGTGTGTTGCGGCTGGGGCAGTACCGGAGTGATTTATGAAGGTACTGCAAAAAAGAAAACCATCGCGCCTGCCATCACTACGGCAGGTTTATCTGCGAACTACCATGATGGTGGTGGTCGTGAGTGTTGTTCTACTGGCCATTTTTATTGGTGCGTTGGGGATGAAAAAGCTGACGGCTTTTACTCAGCTGAACTTGCAGTTATTGGCCCGTTCGACAGCAGTGACTATTGAAGCCGCGGTGTACTTTGATGACAAAGACATCGTTACTGAACAATTGGAGCAACTGCTGCGTGATGCTGATGTATTCAAGGCCCGCATCACTCTGTCGGGTGGAGCGAATTATTTGGACTGGCAAGACAGTGCTGAGCAAGCTCCAACCGGGCCCGGTTATTATTTTATTCATTGGTTGCTTAGCCCGGAAAGTAGTCCAATCCTGATGCAGCAGCAAGAAATTGCGGTTATCACGCTTTGGCCAAAGGGGGAGCGGATTGCTCTTTACATGCTGCATGGCTTTATCGGGTTGTTGCTTTGCCTGGTTTTAACTTTGATATTACTACTCTGGGGCACCCGCCACTTGCATCACATTATGAGCCAACCACTGTTGGAGCTGGCTTCTGTGAGCTCGATGGTCCGATCCAAACGAGACTTCAGTCATCGTATTTCGCGCAGTGGTATTGCCGAGATTGATCAGCTGCGGATTGACTTCAATGCGCTGTTGGATGAGTTGAGTCAATGGCAGTCCAATGTAGAAGCAGCCCATACGGAGCTGCAACAGCATGCTTATTTTGATGCGCTGACCGGTGTTCGTAATCGAAATTTTTTCGAACAGTCGTTGCATCGCGCTATCGAACGGGCGCTGCGGCAATCAGGAGAGCTGGCAATTTTGTACATTGATGGTGATGGCTTTAAAGCGGTCAACGATACCTACGGCCATGCCGCAGGCGATGAGGTGCTGAAAGCTTTAGCCAGCCGTATTCAGCAACAGCTGCGTACCACGGATCTGATTGCCCGGCTTGGCGGTGATGAGTTTTGTGTACTGATTGATGGTCCTGAGTCCGACGTGGCTCTTCAACACCTGTGCCAGAAAATCATTGCCCAGGTCAGCCAGCCTATTATCCTGAGTAATCAGGAAACGGTTCAGGTGTCTATCAGTATTGGCGTGGCATGCTATCCCCAGCATGGGGATAGTGCTGAAGCATTGATGCAGGCAGCAGATGCCGCCATGTATCAGGTGAAAGGCAGTGGAAGAAATGGCTACCGGCTGCCGCTGGCTTGATTGGGTTTGGTTATTACCACCTTGGTTTTATACAGGGAATGAGAAAACAAAGAGGTACTCTCATGCGAAAACTTCGAGTTTTTAGCTTTACTTTATTGTTAGCTTTTTTGTTGGCGGCTTGTCAATCCACACAAGGGTTAACCAGCCAGCAAGTCCGGGTGTTGGTGCAAGAAGGCTTTGAACCTGTGGGGGATGAATGGGTCCTCAATTTATCGGTGCTATTGCTTTTCGGCTTTGATCAAGCTGAGTTGTCGACAGACAGTAAAGCCGAAGTACGGCGCTTAAGCGATACCTTGCGTAGTGTTGGGATCAATTCATTACGGATTGAAGGACATGCGGATGCAACTGGCGATGATGACTACAACCGTCAGCTTTCTGCACGAAGAGCCCAGAGAGTTGCGGAGGTTTTTATTAAGGCAGGGACGGCTGAGCACTTAATCAGTACCCGGGGGTTGGGCAGTGACTTTCCTATAGCCAGTAATCAAACCGAAGATGGGCGGGCCCAGAATCGCCGTGTATCCATTATTGTTGGGCCGAGCTTTTAATGACTAAAGGGATAAAGCTGGCTCATTGAATGGCTTTGCCTGAATTTAGCGACAAGGGCTGCTCAGGCAGCCCTTGTTAGTGTTTACTACTCGCTTTTAGCTGGTTTTAGTTGTAATACCTTGCCATTTGGCTCATCGGTCAGCAGGTAGACAGCACCATCCGGTCCCTGACGCACATCCCGCACCCGCATGCCAATATCAATACGCTCTTCGTGCGTTACTTCATTGCCATCCATCACCAGTCGCGCGACCAACTGATAACGTAAGGCGCCCACCAGGGCATTGCCTTGCCAGTCACTGAACAGCTCGCCGGTATAGAACACCATGCCACTCGGAGCAATGGACGGTGTCCATTGATGCACTGGTTGCTCCATGCCTTCTTTTTCGGTTGGGCCTATATGGCCACCGCCATACTCTTCACCATACGTAATGGTTGGCCAGCCATAGTTCTTAGCAGCCTCGGTTAAGTTCAGTTCATCACCGCCCTGCGGGCCATGCTCGTGGGTCCAGAGCTCCCTGGTTTGTGGATGCAGATCGGCACCCTGAATATTGCGGTGACCAAACGACCAGATTTCATCCAGCCCTTCACGGCCAACAAAGGGGTTGGTTTGTGGGATAGTACCATCCGGATACAGACGAACTACTTTGCCGTGATGAGTATCCAGAGTCTGTGCATCGTGCCGGCGCGAGCCACGATCGCCCAGTGTAACAAAGAGGTAGCCATCATCGGTAAACACCAGCCGGCTGCCAAAATGATGGCGACTGCGCATCTTGGGTTGAGCACTGAAAATAACCTCCAGTTGCTCCAGTTGCATACCGTTCAGGCGTGCCCGGGCAACGGCGGTGCTACTGCCTTCCGGGGTGGGCTCGTTGTAGCTGATATACACCCATTGATTGCTGGCAAAGTCTGGATGCAGTGCTACATCAAGCAAGCCGCCCTGGCCATCGACCAGAATATCCGGCAGGCCGGCTATCGGCTCACTGATGCTGCCATCCATGCTGACATAACGTAAGTTGGCGGTACGCTCTGTCACCAGCATGCGACCATCCGGCAGAAACGTCATGCCCCATGGGTGCTGCAGCCCTTCGGCGATGGTGTTCATTTGGATCGGGCCATGCTCAGTGTCTATCGTCTGGGCCTGGGTTTGCGCCTGAATCAGGCCGGTCAGCAACAAAGTTGCGGCTGTGAGAGAGAGTTTTTGGAACGAATGCATAAAACCTCCAGAGAAAACGAGTGTGTCATTAAGTATGCACAAAGCTTCAACTCTTGCATGCCGGATCCGACCAAAGCAAGAGTTGGCAGGGCAAATGACTTAGTGGCTCAGATAATCCAGTACCACTTGGTGGTGATCTTTGGTTTTGAAGGTATCGAACACATGGGCAATGGTGCCTTGTTCATCAATCAGGAAGCTGGTGCGGTGAATGCCATCGCTAACCCGGCCCATGAATTTTTTCGGTCCCCAGACGCCAAAGGCATCGGCCACACTGTGATCTTCATCGGCCAGCAGGGTGAAGTTAAGCTGCTGCTTATCGGCAAAGTTTAGTAGTTTTTTCGGGGTATCCGGGCTTAAACCCAGCACCACAACCCCTAGCTTATCCAACTCAGCTTTGCTATCACGTAAACCGCAAGCCTGTACGGTGCAGCCAGGTGTTGAAGCGCGTGGGTAAAAATACACCAGCACTTTTTTGCCGCGAAAATCAGCCAGGCTGACCTGCTGGCCGTTTTGGTCTTGCAGCGTAAAATCAGGAGCGGTTTGTCCGGCAGTTAAGGTTTGCATAGAATATCCTTGAATGGCGACTTATCAATAGGTCAGAGTGTAACAGTCTGAGAGGAAGTCTCAAGCCGATACAGACGAAAGCTGTTATGATACAACGAGTTTTAATGATTGGATCAGGCCAGGCAGCCTGCGGAGTTTACCAGCATGCAAAATAAGGGAACAGTTCCAGTAGCTGTGGTCACGGGGGGCAGTGCCGGCATCGGGGCAGCCGTGGTGGCAAAATTGCTGCAGCAAGGCTATCAGGTGATTAATCTGGATATTCAGCCTGGCCCGGAAGGTGTCTATCAGGCTTGCGATGTCAGTAATGTTGCAGCGGTGCAGCAGGTGATCGCTCAGATAATAGCTGCGTATGGCCGCATTGATGTGCTGGTGTCCAATGCCGGTCGCCATCTGTCGGCCGATATTGAGCAGACAACTGAAGCGATGCTGGATGAGCTGTTTGCGCTCAATGTGAAAGGAGCTTTTGCCGCGGTGCAGGCGGTGTTGCCGGTGATGAAGCAGCAGCGCAATGGCGTTATTCTGCTGATGGCCTCGGATCAAGCGGTCATTGGTAAACGCAACTCTTTTGCTTACAACCTGACCAAAGCCGCCCTGGCTTCCATGGCGCGCACCACCGCGCTCGATTACGCCAACTTTAATATTCGCTGCAATGCCGTTTGTCCCGGTACCATCGATACACCTTTGTACCAGCAGGCCATAGCCCGCTATTGCGCTCAAAGTGGCCGTGATGCCAATGAGGTGCACCGCGAAGAAGCGGCTGAGCAGCCTCTGGGGCGTTTAGGGAAACCAGAAGAAGTGGCAGCACTGGTGGCGTTTCTGGCCAGCCCGGAGGCTGCCTTTATCACTGGCAGTTTGCAGCTGATTGACGGTGGCTATACCGCCCAATGAATGAGCAATGCATCGACATCGTCGATCCTCACCTGCATGTTTGGCAATTAAATACTGGTAAATACTACTGGCTGCGGCCGCATAACCCACCACACTGGCCTGAAAAATCTATGTTGCAGCAGGTTTTTTTGCCAGCTGACTTAGCGCTACAGCCGCCGTTTCGCTTGCTGGGAGCCGTGCATATTGAGGCGGGCTTTGATAACCAGCAGCCAGAGCAGGAGCTTGCCTGGTTAAGCAAGCAGGACTGGCCCTGTGCTTATCGCAGTGTGGCATTTTTGGATTGCTCTGCACCCCTTCACCAGGCAGAGCATAAGCTGCAGGCGCTACTGCCTTATCGTCCTGCCGGGGTGCGCCATATCTTTGAAGGTGAAGATGAATGGGTGTTGCAGCGCCCCGAACTTGATACTATTGCCGGTTGGCTGGAACAGCATCAGCTGCTATTGGAAGTGCAGTGCGATCTTAGTAAACCCGCCAACTGGCAGCGTATTGCCGAACTGGCACAGCAACAGCCAAAGCTGCAACTGGTGCTGAATCATGCCGGGCTGGTAACACCAGAGCGGTTCAGTGGCTGGCAACAGGCACTGCGGCAGCTTGGGCAATACCCGACTATTGCGATGAAACTCTCCGGCTGGGAAATGCAGCAAGCCGGGGTGGCGAGCTCCTTCGATAGCCGTTGGTTCCAGCGGGTGCTGTCTGCTGCTCTGGAGCTACTACCGACAGATCGCCTGATGCTGGCCAGTAACTTTCCGCTGTGTTTATGGCAGGGTAGTTACCAGCAGTTGTGGCAGCGTTATTTTGATCATTGTTTGGCGCTTGGGCTAAGTGCTGAAGACTGGCAGCAGTTAAGTCAGCATAGTGCCAGTCGCTGCTATGGTTTGTCTGGGGCTGCTATCTAGCTAGTTGAGCGCTTATTTTTTGTGCTGTATACCACAGGCCTCTTGCTCTGCTTGTTCCAGGATCACCGGGCCGCTACCGCTTTCACCAAGCGTATCGTCCGGGTTATACAGCGGGCATTGGCTCATACTTAGACAGCCACAGCCAATGCAGCCGGTTAAGTTATCGCGCAGTTTTTGCAAATAGGCGATGCGACCATCGAGTTGGCGCTGCCAGTTTTTGGAAAGCTGTTGCCAGTCTGTAATGGTTGGCGTGCGGTTATTGGGCAGGGCCTGAAAGGCCTGTTTAATCTCCTCGAGGCTGACACCTACTTTTTGAGCGGCTTTAATCACCGAAATCCGTCGCAGCACTTCTGGCTTAAAGCGGCGTTGATTGCCTTCATTACGCCAGCTTTGGATCAAGCCCTGCTGTTCGTAAAAATGCAGGGTACTGACTTTTACCCCACACCGTTTTGCTACCACGCCAACGCTGAACACAGCCTCTGTCATCGGTTGCTCCTGAATCGATTTAAAATTTTTTGCAGAAAAAGCTTTACCTCAACTATTGTTGAGGTTTTACCCTGTTGGTCGACTTAATGCAAGGAGACTTTTATGCACTTAGAGCACGTGAATCTGGTAGTGAATGATATGGATGCCATGCTGAAATTTTACCGCGCGGCTTTTCCGCACTGGCGCATTCGCGATCAGGGTGATGGTGATTGGTATGGTAAGCCGCGTAAATGGTTGCACTTTGGTGATGATTATCATTATCTGGCGTTCAATGATAACGGTGAAGGGACCAACCGAGAGTTGACAGGGCATAGTGTGGGTTTAGCGCACTTTGCTTATGTCACTAATGATTTAACTGCGGTTATAGCCAGATTAACGGCTGCAGGTTTTGCCATTGCTAAAGCTGGTGCCGAGGAGCCGTTTCGTAAGAACGTCTACTTTATCGATCCGGCTGGTTTTGAAGTTGAGTTTGTCGAGTACCTGAGTGATCTTCCGGCCGAGCGCAATTTAAACCAGGCTAAGTCCAAGGAGGTACTGTGATGAAGTTAGGTGTGGTGTTTCACTCCGCATCAGGTACTACCCGGCAGCTGGCGCAGGCTGTTGCGGCAGGGGCGGCTGAGGTGGCTGGCGTTGATGTTGTGATGGCAGAAATTGTGGGAGCCGATATTGTACAAGGGCGTTTTCGCAATAGCGCTCTGTTGCAGCAATTGAGCCGTGTCGATGCCATTGTTTTTGGTTCACCGACCTATATGGGCTGCGTATCCGCGCAGTTTAAGGCATTTGCCGATGCCACCGGTGAGCTTTGGGCTGAACAAGCCTGGGCGAATAAGCTGGCCGCAGGTTTTACCATAGGTGCAAACCTGAGTGGCGATCAGCTTAGCACGCTGCAATATCTTCAAGTATTCTCAGGGCAGCATGGCATGCTGTGGGCTGGCCTGGATATTGCGGGGAATGGTTCAGCAAAGAGTGGTGATGCCACACGACAGAACCGGCTTGGTGCTCAATCAGGCCTGATTGCGCATTCAGCGGATGGCACCGTCCATAAAACTGATCTGATCACAGCGCAGTATTTGGGGCAACGTGTGGCGCGGCTTGCTAGGTTTTCGGCCTCGTATGGTAAATTATGTAATTACGCAAGTATTTCATCTACGTATCCAGTATGGTGCGCTTTTAACCGTGGCGGCTTGTGATTATCTGATCTGCAATTAATCGCTCAGCCGTCTGATAGGCGGCTGTAAAAAGGAGAGAGTGATGTACCAGGGTAGTTGTCTGTGTGGGGAAGTCACCTTAGAAGTGCTGGGGCCTATTGAGTCCATTATTCATTGTCATTGCAGCAAATGCCGTAAAAACAGTGGCACCGCTTATGCCACCAATGGCTTTGTCGCGACCAAGGATTTAGTCATTCACAGCGGGCAAGCGCATATTCGCTATTATGAAACCTCGCCGGGTAAAAAACGCCATTTTTACGGCATCTGTGCCTCGCCCATCTACAGCAGCAACGACCAGGCACCCGACAAAGTACGGCTTCGGCTGGGTATTCTGGACTCGGATATTACCGAGCGGCCCGGCTCGCACAACTTTGTGTCCTCCCGCGCCAATTGGGATGACTTGGATGATGACTTACCACGTTACGATGGTCATGAGCCGGGGCGCTAAACGTGGAATTAATCCCGATAAAACGCTTCCACCGTGCCTTTGATTTTCATCAGCAGTGGCTGGCCGCGGCGGTCGACGGCTTTGCCGGCTGCGACTTTCACCCAGCCTTCGCTGATGCAGTATTCTTCTACATCAAAACGCTCTTTGCCGTTAACGCGGATGCCAATGTCGTGCTCGAATATTTCTTTCACATAATGCGGGCTGCGCGGGTTGACGGAAAGGCAATCGGGTAATTCTGGGCGTGCTGGGGTATCGGACATGGTTTGGCTCTGCTGCAAATTGAAAGTGCGTTATTGTAGGTAAATCAGCTGTGTTGCTCAAGCACTTCGACAGAGCAGTTGTATCAGCAATAGCTGAATCATTCGCCCTTGGTCGAATACTTGCCATCTGCTGGCTGCTGTATCATGCTTGGTTGAACTTAACGCCCTGAAACAAGAGGTGGTTGCATGAATGCCGTCTATTTAATGCTGATGGGGCTTGGCGCTATGGCGCTGGGCTACTTCATTTACTCGAAGTTTATCTGCGAAAAGATTTTTCAGGTCGACCCAAACTTTCGCACCCCGGCGCACGAGCTGCAGGATGGGGTCGATTATGTGCCCACCAACAAATACATTTTGTGGGGCCATCATTTCACCTCGGTGGCTGGCGCTGCGCCAATTTTGGGCCCGGCTATAGCAGTGATCTGGGGCTGGGTGCCGGCTTTTCTCTGGGTGGTATTCGGCACCATTTTCTTTGCCGGTGTGCACGATGCCGGCGCCATCTGGGCCAGCAGCCGCAACAAAGCCCGCTCCATTGGTGCTTTAACCGGCGACATTGTTGGTAACCGCGCCCGCAGTATTTTTATGATTGTGATTTTCCTGGTGCTGCTGATGGTCAACGCCGTTTTTGCGGTGGTGATTGCCAACCAGCTGATCAACTTTCCCAGTGCCACCTTGCCAGTGTGGGGCGCTATTGTGGTAGCGCTGATCATTGGCCAACTGATTTACCGGAAAATCATTGGTCTGTTGCTGGTGACTGTGATTGGGGTAGTGGCGCTGTACGGCATGATTTATGTCGGGCCTATGCTGCCATTCTCCTTGCCTGAAGAAACCTTGTTTGGTTTATCCGATCGCCAAAGCTGGATTGTGCTGCTGTTTGTCTACGCCGCCATCGCGTCTTTATTGCCGGTCTGGGCCTTGCTGCAGCCGCGTGATTACATCAATGGCATGCAGCTCTTTATTGGCCTGGGCTTGTTGTACGGCGCTGTGCTGCTCGCCAGCCCTGAGGTGGTGGCACCGGCCTTTAATACCGAAGTGCCGGAAGGCACGCCATCGCTGATACCGCTGCTCTTTGTCACCATCGCCTGTGGCGCGATTTCAGGCTTTCATGGTCTGGTGGCCAGTGGCACCACCTCGAAGCAGCTGGATAAAGAGCCGGATGTGCGTTTTGTCGGTTACTTCGGTGCCATTGGCGAAGGTGCGCTGGCACTGGCGGCCATTATTGCCGTCAGCGCCGGCTTTGCTACCCTGGCCGACTGGCAGGCCATTTACCACAACTTTGGTCAGGGCGGGGTGGCCGCCTTTACCCGTGGCGGTGCCACCATTCTGGAACAGGGGTTGGGGCTCGATACTGTGATGGCGCAAACCCTGCTTACCGTGATGGTGGTGCTGTTTGCCGGTACCACCATGGATACCGGTCTGCGCCTGCAGCGCTACATCTTTCAGGAGTGGGGCAGTATTTACCGCATCGGTTGGATGCAAAAAACGCTGCCGGCCACCTTGCTGGCGGTAGGCTGCTGCTTGCTGCTGGCCTTTGGTGCCGGCGGTGATGGCGCCGGTGGCATGCTGATTTGGCCGTTATTCGGCACCACCAATCAGCTGCTGGCAGGCTTAACCTTGCTGGTGATCACCGTGATGCTGGTCAAACTGGGGCGGCCAATGTGGTATACGCTGGCGCCGCTGTTGTTTTTGCTCTGCATGACCACCTTGGGACTGTTGATCCAACTGAAAGCCTTTTACGATCAAGGCGACTGGTTCCTGTTTACACTGGACTTGGTGATCCTGGCTGCTGCCATTTTGGTGATTTTGGAAGCCAGCTCAACCTTAACCAAGCAAATCAAAGCCAACAAAGCGGTGGTCAGCAAATCATGAAACTGGATGCCATCAAAGCCTGGTTTCGCCAGGCCAGTTTTTATGCTGAAGAAGCCTACAACGCGCCGTATCGCTCGGCCATTGCCCGCGCTAAGCGCGAGCAGGACGATCTTTTTATGCTATTGGTGTTCTCGGAAATGATGGGCGTGCCGAATCCGGCCAGTTATTACACGCTGGAGCTGCAACCACTACTACTGGAGCGCTTTCATGATTGGCATCAGCGCATGGGCATGGAGCACTCACCACTGGATCAATTCCGATGCTGTTAACAGGCCAGCGCGTATTGCTGGTTGGCGGCAAAGGCGGGGTGGGTAAAACCACGGTTTCGTCGGCCTTGGCGGTGCTGGCCAGCCAACGTGGCCAGAAGGTATTGTTGGTCTCGACCGATCCGGCGCACAGTCTGGCCGATGCTTTTGGCCGGGCGCCGATAGGTGATCGCATTACCCGGCTGGCACCCAACCTGGATGGGCTGGAGTTGGATCCGGATCGTGAAGTCGAACAGCATCTGGCCAACGTCAGCGCCCAGTTAAAGCGCTTTACCCGCCCTGAGATGTTCGCCGAAATTGAGCGGCAAATGCGCCTGACCCGCCACTCACCCGGTGCCCAGGAAGCAGCTATGCTGGAGCGGATTGCTAACACCATTGAGCTTGGTTTAAGCGATTACGATCTGCTGATTTTGGATACCGCCCCAACCGGTCATACGCTGCGGCTGCTTAGCCTGCCCGAAGCCATGGCAGCCTGGACGCAGGGACTATTGCAGGCAAATCAACGCTCCAAAAAGCTGGGCGATGTGCTGGATCACCTCACCCCAAAAGCCGGCCGCGATCTGGATAACCCCATGGGCGATCCGAACCAGCATGCCACCGCCGGGATGGATGAGCGCAATAAAGCCATCACCGAAACCTTGCTGGCACGCCAGCGCTTGCTGCAACGTACCCGCGAGATCTTACTGGATCATCAGCAAACGGCGCTGCTGTTTGTGCTGACACCGGAAAAACTGCCCATCTTAGAAACCATGCGGGCGGTGACCAGCTTGCAGCAAGAACAGCTACCTCTGGCTGGCCTGGTGGTGAACCGGGTACTGCCAGCAAGCGCCGATGGTGCTTTTTTAGCCAAGCGGCGCGAGCAGGAGCAACAGCATCTGGCTCAGATCAACACCGAATTTGCCAAGCTGCCGCGTTACCAGTTGCCGCTGCAAGCTACCGATATTCAGGGGCTTGAGGCATTGCAGCAGCTGTCTGCGTTGCTGGCAGACGCGGGGTTTTGAGCTGTTGAATTTCTGGTATATCATGGCCTTACTTACCTGAAGTTTATAAGGATCCCCATGGAATACTATGCTCCGATAAAACACCTGCATATGCTGTTTGCCTACCTGACGGCCTTGCTGTTTACTCTGCGCCTGGTGTTGGATGCCATTGGCAAGCCGGGCTGGCGGCAAACACCACTGCGCTTTATCCCCCATATCAACGATAGCCTACTGCTGCTCTTTGCACTCACGCTCTGGTTTATCGGCCCCTGGCAGTTGATGACGCACGGTTGGCTGGGGCTAAAAATTGTGCTGCTGGTGGGTTACATCGGTGCCGGTATGGTAGCGCTTAAGCCAGGTAAACCCAAAGGCGTGCGCATTGGCTTTGCGGTGCTGGCACTTGCGCTGTTGGGGGCTATTTTCCATCTGGCCAAAGCCAAGCCATTGTTGTTTGGCTAAGTATTTGTTTGGTTTGGTAATCACAAGCCGTGTTTAGGCGGTGAGCACTTTGTCCAGCCATTGACTAGCTTGCGCTCACCACCTGATTGCGACCATTCTGCTTGGCCTGATACAGCGCTTTATCTGCCCTGGCAAAGACTTCATCAAAGTACTCGGTTTGCGCCGGGTTCAGGCTGGTGACACCTATACTGACACTGGTAGCAACCCCTTCCGGTTTTAACTGGTGCAGCCGCTCACACAACTGCTGTGCTTGGGTGGTCGCAACGGCCAGGCTGCATTGATGTAGCAGCACCACGAACTCCTCGCCACCAAAACGGGCGATGCAATCCTGCTCGCTGAATTGTTCGCGTAAGGCTTCAGCAAGACGTTTTAATACTTTGTCACCCACATGATGGCCATGTTGATCATTCACTTGCTTAAAGTGGTCGATATCAATCACCAGCAGCGATAGTGGCAACTGCTGCTTGCTGGCTTCGGCAAACCGGCGTTTGGCGACTTCGCCCATAAAGTGGCGGTTGTACAGGCCGGTTAAATGATCCTTGGTCGCCAGTTCCAATAAACGTTGGCGTTCACGGGTGAGCTGATCGACCAGACGGTTGGCTGAAATCAGGTTGTTGATGCGGGCAAACAGTTCTTCATCCAGCACCGGTTTGGAGATGTAATCGTTGGCGCCGGATTGCAGCGCAAGAATACGGCGATTGATACTTTCCAGGCTGGTAACCGCCAGAATAGGCGTCTGCTGGAAACGGGCCTCAGAGCGTAGCTGCTTAATAAAATCAATGCCGGTCTCATTATCCTGCAGTACGATATCGGTCATGATCAGTTCGTATTTGTTGTGCTGCAGCAGTTCGAGTGCCTGCTTGATGGAAAAAGCATGATCCATCGAAAGACCCAATCGCTTTAGCTTGGCATCGGTAGCCTTGGCAACGGTTAAACTGTCTTCCAGGTACAGGGCCTTGCCACTGATGTTGTAGCGAAAAGGGCCTAGTGGAATTAAGCTATGCAAGGCTTCTTCCAGCCGGGGCAAGTCGTCCTTGCGAATAATGTCGGTGGCGCCAGCCGCTAACGCGGAGGACAGCAGCTCCGGGTTGGACTCGGAAGTGACAATGAATATCGGCAGGTCACTTGCCTGCTCGTCTGCCCGAACCTGTTGGCAGAATTCAATACCGGTCAGATCAGCCAGATACATGGCAACACAGACGAATTGAAAAGAATGTGCACGCATGGCCCGAAAACCTGCGGTAGCGGTATCCACAAAGCTAATATCAAAGTCATAGCTTTCCAGCATGCGGGACAAGATGCGCTGGTAAGTTGGACTGGGTTCTATAATCAAAGCGCGCATAACATTCCTTCGGCGGGTGGAGTGCTTTAAGTCTAACGCAGAATAGCCGGTGGTAAAAATAAAGTTGCCAGATTTTATACTATGGGAACAGAGGGCTTACCGCAGCCACTATCGAACAAAGGGTACAATGCTAGTGTGCAATTGAAAGCTATTCATTCGTAATTCGCTGAGGTATTGAGCCATGTATTGCAGCTTGTTTCTTACAGAAAAGCCGATTCTTTATTAGCGCTGTCGAATTCAGGCCAGCTCAGCCGACTAAGAAGTGCCATTTAGGGCAATAGCACAGACAGGAGAACGAAACATGACCACCCTTGTCAAGAATACCATCTGCCTTTGGTACGATAACGATGCTGAGGAAGCCGCACGTTTCTACGCCGAGACTTTCCCGGACTCGAGCATTAAAGCGGTGCACCGAGCGCCCGGTGATTACCCAGCGGGGAAAGAAGGGGATGTGCTCACCGTTGAGTTCACTGTACTCGGGGTTGCTTGCCTTGGGATGAATGGCGGGCCTGGCGTGAAGCACAGTGAAGCTTTTTCTTTTCAGCTTGCCACCGAGGATCAGCAAGAGACGGATCGTTACTGGAATGCCATAGTGGGCCATGGCGGCCAGGAGGTAGAGTGTGGTTGGTGCAAGGATAAATGGGGAATTTCCTGGCAAATTACGCCAGTCGCACTGACCAAAGCCTACACCAGCCCCGATCGCGCCGCCGCCAAGCGTGCTTTTAATGCGATGATGACGATGAAAAAAATCGACATTGCTGCCATAGAGGCTGCATTTCGCGGTTGATAGCAAGGACAAATCGGTCAACAATGGTCCAGATGCATTTGAATATGGGAGCTTGCTGTGACCACTACTCAAGAACATGACGAGCGCATGGCGCGGATGACTTTTAGTTCGGTCTATCCGCACTATGTCACCAAAGTTGAAAAGAAAGGGCGTACCCGGGAAGAGCTGCATCAGGTCATTGCCTGGCTGACCGGTTTTGATGACAAAGACCTGGAGCGCCTGATTGCGAGTGAGGCAACCTTTGAGCAATTCTTTGCTAAAGCCAAGCTCAACCCGAATGCCAGCCTAATCACTGGCACTATTTGCGGCTATCGCATTGAAGACATCGAGACCACCTTAACCAGGCAGGTCAGATACCTCGACAAACTGGTGGACGAACTTGCCAAAGGCCGTAAGATGGAAAAAATCTTACGAACGGCTTAGCTATATAGTCCAGGCCATCTTCCAACAGTCAAAGCCTGCAGGAGCAAGTATGAGCCACATCGCACCGACCCCAAAGCCGACTTATTATGCGGTGATTTTTACCTCAGTACGCACCGAGGGGGACCAAGACAACTATGCTGCGATGGCTGATAAAATGGTGCAACTTGCTGCAGAACAACCGGGCTTTCTCGGCATCGAGTCGGCCAGGGAGGGCATTGGTATTACTGTCTCCTACTGGCAAGACCTGGAATCCATCAAGCAATGGAAAGCAAATGCAGAGCACCTGCTTGCTCAAAAGCTTGGCCGCGAACAATGGTATCGCAGTTTTAAAACCAGAATTGCCAAAGTTGAGCGCGAATATGGGTTTTAAGCAAACTCATCACATTACTGCAATCAAATCGCAAATCAAGGGGAGTTTCCTTTTTGTCTTGGTTATCACAGAATCACTGCCATGCTATGCCAGGTGCTTTTGTGGCAGTTGTGGTTGCCCTAATACAGCCACGATCAGAATAAAACCGTCTTCTTTTGTGAAGTAGGCGGTATGTCTGCCAATCGGGAAATAGAATCCATTGGGGTAAATGTCGTTACAACTGCGCCCCAGTTGAGGATTATCGGCCAACATTTGAAAGCCAGACAGCAGACTTGCTTTGTATTTTAGCCACTGCGACTCAGAGAAATGCGTTAGGGTGTAATCTCTAATTGCACGCAAATGTGCCTGTGCCAGGCTGCTTAGCTGAAAGCTTTGCTGTTGCATCAATGGCTTTAGAGCGCGTTAAGAAAACTTTCGCCATCAACCACCTTGCCGTTGGCCAGGTCCTTCTTCGCAGCATCGAAGCATTGTTTCAAATACTCCGCCTTCATCGCCTCCAATGCTTCAAAATCATGAATAGACATCACCACCACAGCATCCTTACTGTTTTTGCTGATTTTAATCGGCTCCCGCTGCGCATTGAGTAGCAATTCGCCAAAATTCCGCTTTGCATCATTTGCGGTTAATGTTTGCATGGTAAAGCTCCATTGTTAACCACCCCTTGAAGTATAACGTATCGCACAAAGCGGTCAATACGCTTAAATCGTGCGATTGGTGCGGATGTCTGGCAGTGAGCATCTTTTAGTCTGTCTATCACATACTCTCCCAATAGCTACTTAGCACAAGCCCTATGCGTTTCAATTAGAGCTATGCAGCAAAGCAGTTGCTGAGAGGAGAATGGCACTATGAAAATTTTTCATACTGCACCTGAAATATCACCATTTTCCTTCCCCGGATTTTGCGCGTATAACACATCCATGGCTGCCGTTTAGATGTCCAGATGCCTAATTTGGCGTCGGATGTACTGGCAGCAAATGCATGCAACAGGCTTTGCCGTTCGTAAAGCAGCAGCCTAGGTAACAGACAACGGGGTAGCAAAGATTATGACTAACTTTACATTTAGCATTAAAAGCATCGCTTTTGACGAGCATTATCAGCCGGCCGACAATACCCGCATTACCACCAACTTTGCCAATTTGGCCAGAGGGGC
Source organism: Alkalimonas cellulosilytica (assembly GCF_036325985.1). NCBI lineage: Bacteria > Pseudomonadati > Pseudomonadota > Gammaproteobacteria > Alkalimonas > Alkalimonas cellulosilytica. The sequence goes on along the minus strand of NZ_JAUHLI010000012.1, from coordinate 128,080 downwards.
CAGCCGTCAGCAGAATCTGCGCAAAACCCTGGCGATGATCGACCGCCGCTTTAATGCACTGGCACCCTGGGATAACCCCAATGCCGATCGCTATGCGGTGCAACTGGACATCATTTCCGTCGATATCCACATCGAAGGCAAAGCGCAGGGGTTTCCGGCCATAGAAGTGCTTAAAACCAGCATCATTGATCGCAAAACCAAGCAGCGGATTGAAGGCATTGTTGGCAACAACTTTTCGTCTTATGTGCGCGATTATGATTTCAGTGTGGTGTTACTGGAGCACAACAAAAACAGGCCCAATTTCAGCATTCCGGAAAACTTTGGCGATTTGCACGGCAAGCTGTTTCAGTGCTTTGTCAGCTCCAGCGAGTACCAGCAGCACTTTCGTAAGCCGCCGGTGATTTGCCTTAGCGTGTCCGACAACAAAACCTACCAGCGTACCAGGAATTGGCACCCTGTGTTGGGCGTGGAGTATCAGCCGGATGACAGCTCGCTGACCGAGCAGTACTTCAAAAAGATGGGCTTGCATGTGCGCTACTTTATGCCGGCTCAAAGCGCCGCGCCGCTGGCGTTTTATTTCTTTGGCGACTTGCTCAATGATTACAGCAATCTGGAGCTGATTGGCACCATCAGCACCATGGAAACCTTTCAAAAAATCTACCGGCCGGAAATTTACAGTGCCCATACTGCGGCAGGGGAGCGCTATCAGCCCAATCTGAAAAACCCAGACCATGCGCAAACCGACATCGTCTACGATCGGGAAGAGCGCAGCCGGCTGGCGGTGGAGCAGGGCCGGTTTGCCCAGGAGCACTTTATCAAACCGCACCAGCAGCTGCTGGAACAATGGGCTGCTCAGTACCCTTTGCTTGAAACGTTAACTGAAGAGCGGGCGATTGCATGATGAACAGACTACTTCCTACCTCCACCGCCGGCAGCTTGCCCAAACCATCCTGGCTGGCTGAGCCTGAAACCCTGTGGTCGCCCTGGAAATTGCAGGGCCAGGAGTTAACCGATGGCAAACAGGATGCGCTGCGCCTGGCGCTGCACGAGCAGCAACAGGCCGGGCTGGATATTGTCAGCGATGGCGAGCAATCTCGCCAACACTTTGTCACCACCTTTATTGAGCACCTGGATGGCGTGGACTTTGCCAAACGCGAAATCATGCGTATTCGCAATCGTTACGAAGCCAGCGTCCCCTCAGTGGTCGGCGCGGTCAGCCGGCAAAAACCGGTCTTTGTGGAGGATGCGCGTTTTTTACGCCAGCAAACCAAACAACCGATCAAATGGGCGCTGCCGGGCCCGATGACCATGATCGACACCCTGTACGATGGCCACTACAAAAGCCGCGAGCAACTGGCCTTTGAGTTTGCCAAAATTCTCAACCAGGAAGCCAAAGAGTTGGTGGCGGCCGGGGTGGATATTATTCAGTTCGACGAGCCGGCTTTTAATGTATTTTTCGACGAAGTGAATGACTGGGGCATTGCTGCCTTAGAGCAGGCGATAGCCGGTCTTGACTGCGAAACCGCTGTGCATATTTGCTATGGCTACGGCATCAAGGCCAATACCGACTGGAAGCAAACGCTGGGCTCGGAATGGCGCCAGTACGAGGCTGTGTTTCCAAAACTTCGGGATTCCTCCATCGATATCATCTCGCTGGAGTGCCACAACTCGCGGGTGCCGATGGACTTGCTGAAGCTTATTCGCGGCAAAAAAGTGATGGTAGGTGCCATCGATGTGGCAAACCACAGCATTGAAACCCCGGAGGAGGTCGCCGCCACGCTGCGCCAGGCGCTGCAGTTTGTTGATGCCGACAAGCTCTACCCATGCACCAACTGCGGCATGGCGCCACTGCCGCGCCCCATTGCACGGGGTAAGCTTCAGGCTTTAACGGCAGGGGCTGCTATGGTGCGTGGCGAGCTCGCGAGCAGCTAAGCGCGCGGTTTATGCAGTGAAAAGGATAAAGCTCAGCACTTTATCCTTTTTTTCTATCTCAAGGTTCCAGTGGAATACGCAATAAATACTGGCTGGCGGTAATGTACAGCCAGCTGTTATCGGCATTCAGAGCCACATTTGCCGCTGCTACCCCGGTTTGAATGGTCCCCAGGTGTTCACCCTCTGGCGAAAGCAGCCAAACCCCACCAGGCCCGGTCGCCAGTAACACACCGGATGGCAGCACCTTTAAACCATCTGGCAAGCCACTGGCTGTTTTGGTGTGTGCTGTGGCATCGAAAAACAGCTCCCCCTTGCCCAAACGGCCGTCCTGATGCACCGGGTAGCGCCACCACTGGGCGGCATCAGGATCTGAGTTGGCCAGATAGAGCCATTGTTCATCCGGCGAAAATGCCAGGCCATTAGGCCTGGTTAAATCTGTGATCAGCAAGGTCACCGAGCCGTCTGCATCAAGCCGGTAAACACCATTGACGCTTTGCTGCTTTTCAGCGGATGCATCGCCGCCTTTTAAGCCGTAGGGGGGATCGGTAAAGTAATAGGCACCACTGCTGTGCTGCACCAGATCATTCGGGCTGTTAAAGGCTTTGCCCTGATACTGGCTGACCAGGGTTTGATACTGCGGTGGCTGCGTGGTCGCATCCAGCAACACCGCCAGGCGGCGATCGCCATGCTGGGCCAACACCAGCTGATTATCGGCATTAAAAATCAGGCCGTTGGCACCTTCCTGCAGTTGATTGTCCGGGTACAGGCCAGTATAGCCGGAAGGCTGCAAATACACCGATAAACCATCGGTGTCACTCCAGCGGTACAGGGTATTTTGCGGTACGTCGGTAAAGAGCACATCGCCGCTATCCGGCTCCACCACAGGCCCCTCTGACCAGCGAAACCCTTCCGCCAACAATTGCAGCTGAGCATCTGCAGCAATGATCTGCTGCAACTGAGGTGTGTTGGCGACGACCGGCCGCTCTGGCCAGGGCAACGACTTGGCCAGGGCCGGGCCAGCAACTAACAGCAGCATCACAGCAAAAGTGCGCATAAAAAAATCCACCAAAGAGTAAGTGCTTTCAGGCTACCACTGCTGCTCAGCTAAATAAATGTTCAAATGGCTTGATTGGGCCGGTTGGTTATCTCAGTGCGCATGACCGGGCCTGGCAGAGTAGTCAGGCCCGGAAGGAAGTGTGCTATCACTTACTGACGCAGCAATTCAAACATCTGGTTCAGCTCCCCAGGTAAGCAGTCCCATTGCAGCAGGTTCGCGCCATTTTGTTGCTGGTTGCCATCGATATCCAGGCATTTGCTGCTGTTACGATTGACTAGACGCCAGCGGCCATTGCCTGCAACCTGAAAGCGGAACTGTTGGTTATGGCCACCATGATACTGCCAAAGCATAGCATTGGCGCCACTTGCGTTAGCTGCGGCATTGATATCGATGGCTTTATCAGGGGCATTCATTGGCGAAATGCGGTGGAAATCGCCATCCACGGGCGTAATGCGCCACTTTTGGCAGTTGTTGTTCAGCCAGTCCCATTGCTGAATATTGCTGCCATTGCTTTGCTGGCACTGATTGACATCCAGCGCCTTGCCACTGTGAACTGGTACGATACGGTAGATGCCATCGATAATGCTGTTGTTTTGCCCGCCACCTGACGGAGGAGTCCCAACCGGGGTGCAGCCGGTAACATGAATGCTGGAACCCTGAGTGCGGACCAACTGGCAATTTGGTCGTCCATTATTGACGGTCCCACTAAGCACATGGGTGCTGTGCGCATCTTCCAAAAAGATACCGTGTGAGTTGGTATTCGCAATATCCACGTAGTTGATCCTGGTATCATGGCTGCCGGTGACACTGAAAAAGCCCCGGCCGGAAAAGCGGGAGTACACGCTGTTTACCCGGATATTCGGGCCATTGTTATTGGCTACCCGAAAGGTTGCGTAACCGCCATGCTGATTGTTGTAGTAACCTACCACATTGCCAACAGTACCATCCCGGGAATTGTTCAGCAGCAGGCCACTGCCGCCATTATTGGTGACGGTTACATCACCAATGCTAAAGCCTTCCACCCCATAGGTTTCAATACCATGACCACGGGCACCATTGATATTAATGGTGCCAGCTATGGTCAGGTTGCGTGCAGGGCCTGTCGAGGCATCAACCCGGATCCCCAAACCAACCGGGGTGTCTTTTGTCAGATCCATGGTGATATTTTCCAAAGTGACATCAGAGCAGCCCCGAAACCAGATGCCGTAGCGCGGATTGCCGACAATGTGTACATTCCGGACGGTGATGCCATGGCGCCGATCACAATAAATAGGTACCACCAGTTCGCCACCATTGGCAGTGATGCGGTGGCCATGGAAATTTAATGTTTGATTGGCTTGCGGGCGAATCGAGTAAATGGCTCCACCATCCGGGCCACTGTCACCAGAGTTTCGAATGTTAATGGTACCAGCCCCCATGTTATTGGCTGCTGCATTCACGGCATCAAAAAAGCGGTTGCCCTGATAGACGGTTACACCATCTACTCTGGTCCACCAACTGCCATTGGTGCGGGTGACTTCGGCATCTGCAAAGGCCGCTTCACTTAACAGTAACAGCGCGGCTAGCATTAGCCCCGTAATAAAACTGGGTTGTCTATGTTTACACATCGGTTTTTTCCTATTTTGTGATGTTGAGTTAACTATAATGCCCCAAATAAATTACCTTAGAATGAGGTTGGCTTAAATCATCGTTTTCGGTAAATTTAGCCATTAATTTGTGTTTTTTGCGGATTTTAGCTGCTAAACGTAACCTATTCGATACGCGACTGTAGCCGTGAGCTAAGCTAAAGCGTGAGGTTTCTCTGAACCTGGTGGGGTATGTAACTGCCAGCGGGCTCATTGCTTTATGGTGGCAGAAAGGGCACCTGATGTTATCTAGCCAAATGCTTTGTTGTAGGCCCGGTTTTAACCCGTTCCAAGTTATGGCATGCAGCTGTTGCCGTGCAGTGGCTGTAATGTGCGGGCGCAATTGCGCGATTTAAGGATTTTCGCTTTGCCAGTTCTGTGTTTTGTTGCGTCGGCCTGGCCTGCCGCCAGCAATCAAGATACGGCCACAAACAACAGCATCACGGCAAAAGCGCGCATAAAAAGTTCCTTGGTTGTTTTTGTTGGTCTGATCCAGTGTTAACAGCATAAACCTTAGCATAATACGAAGGTCAGGCAGCAATTCAGATTAAACACATTGATCGATAAGACGCGTAAGCCGTAATTGTTGCAAGAGTCGTTAGCTAACAGCGAAATGGAGTCTTAGCGATGCAAAAACTGTTTTTTGATGGCAGCTGCGCTTTATGCCGGCGTGAAATTAACTGGCTGGCTCCCAAACTAAAGCCGCACCTAGAGCTTGTCGATATCAGCGCCGACGATTTTAGCGGCTTTGCCGGGGTGACTAAATCGGCCATGATGCAACAACTACATCTGTGGCGGCATGACCACTTTCTGATTGGCATCGATGCCAGCCTCTACTACTGGCAATTGGCCGGACATACCCGATTGGTGGCGCTGTTACGGCTGCCACCTTGCTATTGGCTGGCCAGCAAAGCCTATGCTTATTGGGCTTCCAAGCGCAGCCATTGCACTGGCGGCGATTGCGCGCTTTAAGGCAGTAAAGATGTCACCACCAAGAATGCGCCAGCGCAATGTCAGCAAAGCTTCAGCCGCTACCGATCAGCATATTTTGCGGTTACACAGTGCCATGGCCGAAAAGCTGCTGGCCGAGCCCTGGCGTATCAGCGGTATCCGTCAGACTCTGGAGCAGCGCTATCAGGCCGGGCAGATAAAGCACGGCGGCTACATTCACTGGCACAGTATTTTAGATTGCATTGACCAGCCGGATGTATTTCGCACCGCACTGCTGGATAATGGCGAGCGGATGATAAAACTGCGCCGCCGCACTGTGTTGGTGGGCATACTCACCGAGCAAGAGCGCATGGCGCTGCTTGGCTAATCTTTTTTGCTCATTGCATCTGATGGGTAGTTCAAGGGTTCAAGTTAAGGCCTGACCTCATGAGCTCTGATTTTCAAAATTGACTGTATCGCAAATGAGATACATGCTGTCAGGGATAAAGATAACCGGAGAATTGTGATGGCAGATACGTCGATGCTGCACGTCCGTGTAGATAGGCAATTGAAAACTGACGCGGCAGACTCAACTGCAGACGCTGTCTGGTTCGGGGCCAAGGTTCATGAGGCTTTGGCAGATACTCAGCCACCAGCTAACCACGAACAAGTGATGGATGAGGTGCAGGCGTTGATCGACAGGAAACGTCGTGCCTGAAGTTGTGTGGCTGCCTGGCCTTGACCTTGCTGGAACAGCGCACCGAAAAACACCTCACCCCAGCCGGGCGTGAACAGGCGTTTGGTTTATTTTCGTTTTGTTCGTAGTGGTTAGCAGTGTTGAGAAATTGGTACTTTAGGTGGGCTACTTTCACTGTGATATATTACTTAGTAATAAATGGTTAATTAAGTGATGAATGTCAAAAAATGGTGAATGCTAACTGATGGAAAGCAAAATGCCGAATTTACCACACAAAAATCAGATCACTTTTCGGTGGATATTAGATCATGTACCTTTGAGTTGGTGGATGATCGTTTTCACATCACTTATGGGAGTTTTTTCTGCTGGTTTTATGACCGCAAAGCTAACACTCAATACTCTCGATGGGGATATCCTTGATAAAATTTCTGCTAAAGAAAGATTACAATCGGATATTCAAAACCTTGAATCAAAAAAAGCATCACTTAACACGCAGATAATTATTTTAGAGGTCAAAAGAGATGGTCTGGAGATGACAACTGAAGAGAGAAAGGAAAGGTTAAGGTCAAGAATAAACTTGAGCCAAGATTAAATAATAACTTTCGCCTTATGCGCCTTTAATTGCGACTGCAACGATACTAAACAAACATCGCCGCAGGCACTCCAAAGCGCTTGGATAACGCGCGGATATGGCCAAGCGTAAGTGAGCGCTTGCCGCTGAGAATTTGTGATACCAACGATTTACCGCCTATCTCTTGCTGAAAATCACTTTGGGTCAGGCTGTGTTGGTCGATCAGCAGCCGAAGCATGGCGATGCCAGGGTCTAATTCCTCTATCCGTTGATTAAACGTTTTAAAGCGCTCGGCGGTTTCTTCGTACTCCTGCAGCACCGGAAACAGCAACTCAATCAGCACCTGATTCGCATCGTAGTCCTCAACCAGCTCATCCATTAACGCCAGCAGTTCATCGTACTGCTGATCAGAACGGATCCCTTGCACCCAAGGCATAACCTGAGTGATTTGCTGTGATAAGGATTTCATTGCCTGAACATCTAACATAATCGGCTCCTTAACTCTTGCTTCGGTACTGTGCTGTGATTCGGTCGTATTCTTTGTGGGTAACAATATGCTTGATAAAGCACTTGCCACCAACAAACTCCAAAAAAACTATCAACCGCAACTTATTGCCACCAATGTCAATCACGTACCACTTATCAACGTACTTAAAGTTATCCAGCGATGGAAACACCTGCCGTAACTCTTCTGGGGTCTTTGCATCGCTGCGCTTAAGCGCTTTAAAGGTGGCATCCAGTGCATCGGCACAATTCGGGTATAACAACTTGGCCGTTTCAAACGGTTCACGTTTCACTACGTGCATGCATCACATCCATTGTGCTCAATTGTATGGTTTACTAATTGTGAACTAAAGCTAGTATAGATCACGGTTCACAAATAGTAAACGGACATTAATCCAAGGCCATCACCTTAATCTGAGGATACACTAGCTGGAAAACTAAAGTGTTCAGTGCATTCGGATAGTGGAGTAAGACCGGAGCAAAGTGTAAACTTGCCAAAGAGATAATTCGCGAATGAGGTATTTATGTTGCCTGCTACTGAGCTGATTGAATCTGAGGCACTTTCGCTGCCGGTTTCAGAGCGTGCAGAATTGATAGTGCATCTGCTGGATAGTTTAGAGCCTCGCCCAAAGATTGCTCCTGCCCAAGTGGAAAAAGCCTGGGTGCATGAGGCCAATCGGCGATACCAGTCCTACCTGCAGGGAGAGGAGGAATCCTATTCTGCTGACGAGGTTTTTGCTGATTTACGGGCGGATGACGATTGAAGCCTATTCGGTTTTTGGCATCTGCCCGTGAAGATATTCGTCAGGAAAAGTCGCGTTACCGCTCTATCCATCCCGAGCTGGCCCGCAGGTTTCAAGCTGCAATCGAGGCCGCAACAGCACTTATCGCTGAGCAACCACTTGCCATGCAAGAGTTGGACTTTTCTGTCAGGCGTTGGCCTCTGGAAACTTTCCCTCATGGTGTACTGTATCGGGTTGAGGAAAAATATGTACTTGTTTTGGCAGTATTTCATCCGAGTCGGGAACCTGAAAAATGGCATCTGCGAGTCCGCACATAGCTTGTCGCTCTAAAGCTTCAGGCTTAGCCGTTTCTAGAAAGTCCCTTTAGGGAAAGGGCTAGTGGTGCTCAAAGCGACGCTGAGTAATTTGATGAGCTAAATGGTCAAAGTCAAGACTTGACCCCGTTGGCTTTTCGTTGGCTTTTGATAAGGAACTATAATGAGCGATGAACAAGGAAACTCAAGAATTCTAAATGCTGAAGAGTTAAGGGCTGATATGCTTTCAAACATTTTCGGTAATCAACCACTTTACGGGCTAGATGAAGAATACGCTTTTTTCTACGACGAGACCAACAATGTACGCAAATTTTGGATTAGAGATGATGGTTTCAATGAGAATCCGAAGAACTTTGTTTTAGGTGGAATTGTTCACAAAAAATCTAAGCCATTAGATGGGATCGAGGAGTTGGTATCATCGTTGTATATCCAGAAATCAGCCAAGGAAATTAAATTTAACCAACTTGCTACGGGAAGTTATCTAGGAGTACTAAACTCCAAGAAAATAATGACGCTTTTGGAATGGTTGATTGCAAAAGGGGTTTTCATTCATTATACCAACTTCAATATTCTTTACTGGTCATTGGTGGACATAGTTGATTCCTTATGGGAAGCTCCAGAGCTGCGCCAGTATATGCCATACGTGATGCACATTAAGGGAGAATTATTCAACCTTGCCAATACAGATTTAGATAGTTTAGCCACACTTCTAAAGAAGTACCGGTTTCCGAATGTTCAGCGAAGCGAAAGTTATTCTTTCATGATAGAGTTTTCTAATCTTCTTGAATCAGTAGTAAAAGTACCACAATCTGACATCAGCGAGCTAGTGATTAACATGATTCGTAGAGGAGCAAAACTGACTGAGTTGCCTTTCAGTTCAGATAATGAAGACGATGTGCTAGTTGATGGTTTTGATATTTTATTTCAGCGGCCTATTTATATTTACCCGAACAGCTCTCACACATTCGACAATGAAACTGAAGTTCAAGATGCTCTTGGAAATACGCAGTTCGAATTTAAAGGGAGACTCGTAGAATATAGCTTTGTTGATTCACTTGAATGCTTAGAGGTTCAACTATCAGACGGCATCTGTGGCTTACTAGGTAGCCACTTCAATTTCTTGGAAGATCATTCAGTAGAAGAGCTGATCGTTATCAAAGAAAATCTTAATCCAGCTCAGCGTAAAACCCTTTCCCTACTCAGAGAGCTGATTGATATCTCGGACGCACAAAGCAATGGTTTCTGCCACCGAATATCGCCAATGGATAGCGATTACAAGAATGATTTTTTTCTACATGACCGCCCGTTACCAGAACATCTGGTTTGATTACCGGGTCAGGCCGTGCTGATCGATCTGACATGAGGGGTCAGGGTCAAGTCTTGACTATTGCGAACTTGGTTTGATTAGACTGAATTTTAACCAGAGTTTGAGGAGCAAATAATAGTTAATCATTATTTCTGTCTGGCACCTTTACCGCCTTAACAGATCTAGTTGCCATCAATCCAAAGCCACAGCCTTAATCTGCGCATAAACCTGTTGTCCAACCTGCAACCCCAGCCGCTCAACCGATTGCTGTGTCAGCAGCGCCTGCAAAGGCTGGCCGGCGAGGTCGAGTTGTACCAGAGTTTCGGCTGGGTGGGGGGCTGGGTGAAAGCCGGTGATGGTAACTGTTAGTTGATTACTGACCGAGCTGTCCTGGATTGGTTTAGTGCTTAGCGCGACGTCGCGGGCCTGGATGCGTAGGCGGTAGTTGGGTTGGGTAAATTGCGGTGCTGGCAATTGCAGCTGCTGCTGGCCGATGCTAAGCGTTAGCAGATGCGCTTTGCTGGCACTATAGCTGGCGTGCAGCAGCGATAAAGCGCCGCTGGCGGCGAGTTCGGGGCGGAGCAATTGCTGCGGCAGCGGGCCCTGGCTGTGGATGCGGCCGTGTTGCATCAGCACCAGTTGATCGGCCAGTTTGACCACATCGTCCAGCTGATGGCTGACCAGCAGCATCGGTATGCCGGTTTCACAGGCGATGCGCTGCAAAAAGGGCAGAATGTCGTTGCGGCTTTGCTGATCCAAGGACGCCAGCGGCTCATCGAGCAGCAACAATTGCGGCTGGCTTAGCAGCGCCCGCCCAAGCGCCACCCGCTGGCGCTGACCGCCGGACAATTGCTCTGGCCTTTGGCTAAGCAGTGGCGTCAGTTCCAGCAGGGCGATGACTTGTTCTGGCTTGAGTGAAATGGGCTGCCTGGCGCTGAGACGCTGGTAGCCATACAGCAGATTTTGCTGCACCGATAAATGCGGCAGCAAGCTGCTTTCCTGAAACACCATGCCAATACGGCGCTGATGCACCGGTAAGAAATAGCTATCCTGCTGCCAGCTGGTGCTGCCAAAGCGAATATGGGCACTGGCATGGCGATCCAGCCCGGCAATAGCGCGCAGCAAGCTGGTTTTGCCACAGCCAGAGCGGCCAAACAGAGCGGTAATGCCTTTAAGTGGCAGAGTATCGTTTAGTTGCAGGCAAAAATCACCGCGCTTGACTGTGCAGTGAAGGCGAAGAGTGACCGCTTCAGGCTGATTTTGCCGATGGGTGCTGCACTGGCCTGTGCTAATGACAGTGCTAGCGGCTGCGCTATTGGCAGAGCTGGTGTTGCCAAAGCGCTGCCAGCGCCAGCTAAGCCTGTGCCAGAAGCTGAGTTTAACGTCTGTGCGGGAAAGGCTATGGTCGGTCATGTCAGTGGCCCCCGGTCCAAGCGCTTATTCAGGCCATAGACAATAAAGAGCACGACAAAGGCGGCAATCAGCAGGCCGAGCGACAGCTGATGCGCCTGGCTGTAGTTCATTGCTTCGGTGTGATCGTAAATCAGCACCGACAGCACCTGGGTTTCACCCGGTATGCTGCCACCCAGCATTAAAATCACGCCAAACTCGCCCAGCGTATGGGCAAAGGTCAGGGTGGCGGCGACGATAAAACCACCGCGGCACAGCGGCAGCACCACGCTAAACAACTGATCCAGTTTACCGGCCCCAAGCGTCTGCGCCACTTCCAGCGGCCTTGACCCCATGCGGCGAAAGCTCTCCAGCAGCGGCTGCACGGTAAAGGGCAGTGAGTAAATCACCGAGCCAATCAAAATGCCGGGAAAGCTAAACGCCAGATGCTGAAACCCAAGCCGCTCCAAAGTGCCGCCAACAGCGCCCTCTGGGCCAAGCAGCAGCAACAGATAAAAGCCCAGTACTGTGGGTGGCAGCACCAGCGGCAAGGCCACCAGCGCTTGAATGGCGGTGCGTAGCCGACACTGACCACGGCTCTGGCCCTGAGCCAGCCACCAGGCCAGCGGGGTGCCCAGCAACAATAAAATCAGCGTGGTGTACAAACACAGCTTCAGCGTCAGTTGGATGGCTTGCCAGTCGTGTGCAGTGAGTTCGATCATTACTCTTACTCCACGCGCCTGGTCGGCAGCTCGAAACCGTAGTGCGCAAGAATGGAACGTGCCTCGCTGCTTTGCATAAAGGCCGCAAAGCGATGCGCACTGGCGTTGTTGGCACCATGGCGGGTCACGCTGTAAGCCTGGGTCAGTGGCTGGTGCAAATCGCTTGGGATCAGCTGATAACCATGGCGGGCAAGCTGTGGAAAACGAGCCAGCGACAGCGCAATAATGGCCACTTCGGCCGCGCCGCTTTGCGCCATCTGGGCGGTTTGGGCAATGTTTTCGCCATACACCAGCTTAGGTTCCAGTGCATCCCACAAGCCAAGGGCCTGCAAAGCTTCTTTGGCGCGCAGGCCATAGGGTGCATGCGCCGGTTGGGCGATGGCGAGGCGGCGAAAGCTGAGTGCATTGAGCTGCGACAAGGTGACTTCAGTCAGATCCAGCCGCGGGCTCCACAGCACGATGCGGCCTATCGCATAGAGCTCTGGCGCTGTGCTGACATGGCCTTCGGCATAGAGCTGTTCAGGGAACTGAATGTCGGCCGAAAAAAACAAGTCAAAGGGCGCGCCATGGCGGATTTGGGTGCTGATTTTGCCCGACGAGCCGTAGCTGACGCGGATCCGCGCCTTGGGGTGTTCGCTTTGGTACAGCGCGATGATCTCATCCAGCGCATAGCGCAGATCGGAAGCGGCTGCGATGGTCACTGGCTCCGAGGCCCTGACCGGCAGCATACAGAGCAACAAACTGAAGACCCAAAGAATACGCATCGGTTACCCCCAGCGCTCGGCGGCATCCTGATCGCTTGTTTTGGCCGCGACCCAGGTATCACCCTGAGCGGTGCATTCTTTTTTCCAGAACGGCGCCCGGGTTTTCAGGTAGTCCATCACAAACTGCGCGGCGGCAAAGGCAGCGGCGCGGTGGGCACTGGCGACCCCAACAAAGACAATTTGCTCATTCGGTGTTAACGCGCCGATGCGGTGAATGATCCGTACTGCGCCCAGTTGCCAGCGCTGCTGCGCCTCCCTGGCGATAGCGTGCAGCGCCTGCTCGGTCATACCGGGGTAATGCTCCAGCGTCATCTGCTGCAAATCGCCGCTGCTTAGCTCCCGCACCAAACCGGTAAAGGTTACTACAGCGCCGCAACGGCAGTCCTTGCTCAGCAACTGGTACTGAGTGCCAACGCAAAAATCCTCGCTTTGTACCTGCACAAAAATGCTCATGCTTGCCTCCGCTTCTGCGTCATCAACCACCGGTGACCGGCGGGAAAAACGCCAGTTCATCACCGGGGTTAACCCTGGTGTGCAGTGGGCACAGCTGTTGGTTCACCGCGCACAGCAAGTCTTGCCGGCTTAGCTCCTGCTGCCAGTCGGCAGAGCGGCTTTGCAGATGTTGTAAGACCGCAGCGGCACTGGCATCGCGTTCAAAACTGCTGCTGTCGAGCTCCAGCGCCGCGGTATTTAACCGCTCGCGCAGTGCTGCAAAGAAAAGGACTTTGATCATAAGGCTGCTCCTTCAATGGGCCGTTGCCACAAGCCATGTTTGCCACCGGTTTTTTGCTGCAATTGGATCGGGCCAATCACCATGGCCGGATCGACCGCTTTGCACATATCGTAAATGTTCAGTGCTGCCACCGAAGCCGCGGTCAGGGCCTCCATTTCCACCCCGGTCTGGCTTTGCACCCGGCACAGGCTTTGGATAAAAATCTGGCCACTTGCGGCATTGAGTTCAAAATCGATGCTGACTTTGGACAGCGGCAATGGATGGCACAGTGGGATCACATCGCTGGTCTTTTTTGCCGCCATAATGCCGGCAATGCGGGCGGTGGCCAGCACATCGCCTTTTTTTACCAGCGCCTGCTCAATCAGCGCAATCACATCCGGCCGGGTTTGCACGCTGGCACTGGCAATCGCCTCGCGCATGCTGCTGGCTTTGCCGGAAACATCCACCATCAGTGCGCTGCCATCGGCATTCACATGGGTGAGCTGGGTTTCTTTGCTTGGGTTTTCTTTGTTTGGGTTTTCTGCAGACATCAGGCAATTCCTTCACAGCCAGTTGCTGTGCTGTTTTTAAGATGAGGCACAAAATTACAGGGGCCGGTGGCAGCATTAAGCTGCGGTTCGATCAACTGTTGCCAGGCCAGTTCACAGGCCGAGCCAGAGCCTGGCATGGCAAAGATCAGCGTCTGGTTGGCAAGGCCAGCGCAGGCACGCGATTGCACACTGGCACTGCCAATGCGTTGAAACGACAACTGGCGAAACAGCTCGCCAAAGCCATCGATGGGTTGATCAAACAGCGGCGTTAGCGCTTCGACGGTGCAATTGCCGGCGGCAAAGCCGGTACCGCCATTGACCAGCACCACCTGAATTGCCGGGCTGGCGATCCACTGGCTGATTTGGGCGCGCAGCTGATAACGATTGTTTGGCAGCAGTGCCCGCTCAGGCACCTGATGGCCAGCTTGCTCTGCCAGATGCTGCAGCAAATCGCCGCTGCTGTCATTGGCGCGGCTGCGGCTATCGGAAACCGTGAGAATGGCCAGTTGCAGTGATTGAAAAATACGGGGGGCTTTAGCCATGGCAAGACTCCTTCGAAGCCAACTGCTGGGCCTGCTGCCAGTCGGCCGGGGTATTGGTATTGCTCAGTGCGGCGACATGGCTGGGCTCACAGCTTTCCACGCCAATGGCACTAAGCAGCGCCTGCACCGAGCGATTGCTATGGGGCCTTGACAGCACCTGCTGCAAGTATCGGTGCACCGACAGCGTGTTGGGCAACACACAGGGCAGGGCATGGCCGGCAAAGCACACCGCTTTACGGGTATTTGTGGATACCAGTTGCTGAATGTCGCTGACGCTGAGCAGCGGCGTATCAATAGCCAAAACCAGCACCCGATCGCGGCGGCAGCGGTTTAAGCCGGCTTCGATGCCGGCCAGCGGCCCGGCTTTGGCAAAGCGATCGGCAATAAAGCCCGAGGCATTGCGACTGACGAACACGTCTGAGGCACCAGCCTCCAGCGCCAGCGCTCGCATGTACTGCCACAGCGGTTGGCCTTGCCAGTTTAGTTCGGCTTTATCGGTGCCCATGCGGCTGGATTTACCACCGGCCAGCAGGATGGCATCAAAGGGCATGGGCGTTGTTTTTTGCGGTACGGACATCAAAATCACCTCCAGCTAGCTACCAATCTCAACCGCCAATCTCAGCCACCAATCATGGCCAAATGACGGGTTGAGCCGCTGTTGCCCTGATGCAGCTCGTGGCTTGCGGCCTTGCCCAGCACCGCGCGCTGCAGGTAGTGCATCAAGGGCTCGGGGTTATCGTCTTGCAACAAGTGGCGCAGGTTCTGGTGCTGCTTGGTAAACAGGCACAAAAACAGCTGGCCACGGCTGGACACCCGCAGCCGGTTGCAGTCGGCGCAAAAATCCTTGCTGTAGGGCATGATCAGGCCAATCTGGCCCTGATAATCCGGGTGGCTGTACTCCAGCGCCGGGCCGGCGCTGCGGCCTTTGGCTTCGAGCTGCCAGCCTTGGTTCAGCAATTGCTGCTGAATGCTGGCACCGCTTAAATGTTGCTGTTGATAGTAGCTTTGATTGTCGTTGGTGCGCATCAGCTCGATAAAGCGCAGCGAGACGGCTTTATCGCGGACAAACTCCAGAAAATCGGGCAGTTGCAGCGCATTGTGCTGGCGCAGCAGCACGGTATTGAGCTTGACTTTGCCAATGCCGGCAGCCATGGCCTGATCGATGCCAGCAAGAATGGCTGGCAGGCGGTTCTCACCGGTCACCAGATGAAAGGTAGCCGCATCCAGGCTATCGACGCTGACATTGATGGCATCCAGCCCAGCCTGTTGCCAGCTGCTCAGATCGCGCTGCAGCCGGTAGCCGTTGGTGGTCAGCGCTACCTGCTCAATGCCGTCGGTTTGTTTGCAGGCAGCGATGATGTCGGTTAAATCTTTACGCAGTGACGGCTCACCGCCGGTGATACGCACCTTGCGGGTGCCGAGCAGGGCAAAGGCTTTGACCAGACGTTTGATTTCCGGTAGCGTCAGCTCGTCCTTGCGGGAGCTGCAATCCGGCCCGTCGGGCAGGCAGTAGCTGCAACGAAAATTGCAGCTTTCGGTAATGGACAGCCGCAAATAGGTAAAACGGCGCGCATAAGCGTCGATCAGCATAATTCACCTTTCCAAATCGGGAGGTAGGGCCGTTTCCCGCCATACCCGGTGGCCTGATTGCCACGGCATGCTGTTCATGGCTTGCTGCGTGCAGAAGCGGTAGAGCCAGCAGCTCGGTGTGTTTTCTGTGTAAAGCTTAAGAGGTTTCGCCCGGCATTGTTATTGCTCTGAAGGAAGGGGAATGCTACCTACAGAGAGGTAGCCGCTCCTGAAATTAGCTGCTACTGGCAGCTGCCACAGCAGAGGCCATCGCCATGGCTGGGTTGCATAAATAAAATCTCGTTTTCCAGCAAAATGTGCTCCATCAGATCCTCTTTTAATTCGCGCAGCCCCAGATACAGGGCGGTCCAGGTGTTGCAGGCACCCGGCGGCAGGCGAATGCCATCGGTCAGGCTATCCAGTTTTTCCAGTTCATCGCCGTGCTGCAAGTGCTCCTGTTGCATCACATGGATGGGGCCGGCCGGGTAGATGCCCTGGCGCAGCATCGGAAACAGGATTTGCTCTTCTTTTTGCATATGGCTTTCCAGCTCCTGCAGCATCGCATCCAGCTGATCGGCCAGGCCGGTCGGGCAGTCCGGGCTGTCGCCATGCACGTGTTCAACCCGGCGCGCCAGCCGGATCAATTCCGGCAGCTGCTGACGGTGTTTGTCGTGGTAGCGCTGCAAAATGTAGTCAATCAGCTCATGGGCCGGGGCTTGTCGCCAGTCTTTTGCCAGTGGCTTTTGCTGCAGCGCCTCCAAAGCTGCCAGTACCGGGCCGGTTTCCAGGCCACGCTTGTGCAGAGCTTCGGCCAGACTTTGCTGTCCGCCGCAGCAAAAATCCAGTTTGTACTGATGAAACACCCGGGTGGCACCACTGATTTGGGTGGCCAGTTTGCCAAGGGGTTGGGTTAGTAATTGCATGGGTACTCCTGCTATCGATTGGGTTGTCAGCTTGCTATGTGCTACTTGCTAAGAGCAAGCGCCATGCCAGCAACTACCACCTTTGATTCCTATAGCTTTTCTTAAGCGCATGGTATATTTCACCCAGTTCATAATGGTTTTATTTACCCTAAGTGGTGAACATGACGGTATTACCAACCATCTTACTGGCCGATCTGGTGACCGAGTTGCCGGCACCGGTCCGGCTGCAGCGGCTGGTCAGCAATCTGATGGCTGAGTTTGGCGGCGGCGCTGTGGTGTTGCTCCAAAAGCAGCAGGATTATTTGAAGCCGGTGGCGATGCAAGGGCTGGCTCGCGAAGCGCTGGGCCGGCACTTTGTGGTGGCGCATCATCCAAGGTTAGCGACCATTATGGCCAGCCGGCAACCGGTTCGGTTTGCACCGGACTCCAGCCTGGCCGATCCCTACGATGGTTTGCTGGACGCCCAGCCGGAGCAGCCCTTGGCGGTGCATGATTGCATGGGCATGAGCCTGTACCTCGAAGGAGAATGCTGGGGCGCCATTACCCTGGATGCGCTGGAAGCCGGCACCTTTGATGCGGCCAGTGAAGCACGTCTGCAGCACTACAGCTTTTTGATTGAGGCCATAATCCGGCTGTGCCGGCTGGAGCGGGACAACCGAGTGCTGCGGCAAAGCCGCAGCGACAGCGAACCCAGACTTGTCGCCAGCCAGGCCGACAGCGGCATTATTGGCCAGAGCAAAGCGCTGCAGCAGGTGTTGCGACAGCTCGATGTGGTGGCCGACTCCGAGCTGCCGGTACTGCTGCTGGGGGAAACCGGTACCGGCAAAGAGCTCTTTGCCAGACGTTTGCACCAGTTATCTCCCCGCAGCAAAAAGCCGCTGGTGTACATCAACTGCGCGGCCTTGCCGGAAACCCTGGCCGAGAGTGAGCTGTTTGGTCATGTCAAAGGGGCGTTTTCCGGTGCTGGCCAGGACAGGGCCGGGCGTTTTGAGGCTGCCGATGGTGGCACCTTGTTTTTGGATGAAGTGGGCGAGTTGCCACTATCCATTCAGGCCAAACTGCTGCGGGTGCTGCAAAACGGCGAGGTGCAGCGCCTTGGCACCGATAAGCCCTGCCAGGTCAATGTCCGTATTGTCGCTGCCACCAACCGTCAACTGGCTGAGCGGGTGCAGCAAGGCGAATTTCGGGCCGACCTGTACCACCGGCTGTCGGTTTATCCATTGCCTATTCCGCCACTGCGCGAGCGTGAGCTGGATATTTTGCTGTTGGCCGGTCATTTTCTGGAGCAAAACCGGGTGCGGCTGGGGTTTCGCAGTCTGCGCTTTGCGCCGGAGGCGGAGCAATTACTGCTGCAGTACCACTGGCCGGGCAATGTGCGGGAGCTGGAGCATGTGCTGAGCCGGGCAGCCATTCAGGCGCTCAGTCAGGGCGCCAGCCGACAAGACATTGTGACGCTGCAGGCCGACTGGTTGGGGCTGGCTGATACTCAGCAAACCGCCGCCACCGCGCTAACAGAGGTGGCAGCTCCAGCCGACTTGAACGGTTTAACGCCGAAACAAACAGTCTTGAACGGTTTAACACTAGAACAAACAGTCTTGAACGGTTTAACACTGAAACAAGCACTACAATGCACCCAGCGCCAGCTGATTCAGGCAGCTTTGCAGCAGCATCAGCAGTGCTGGGCCGATGCGGCCCGCAGCTTAGGGGTGGATGCCAGCAATTTGCACAAACTGGCGCAAAAGCTGGGCCTGAAAGCGAACCGGGGGCAGCCATGAGTACTGCAAAAGCCTGGCATTCGCTAAAGGTATTGCTTTGGCGCTTGCTGGCTATTAAAGCCTTGCTGCTGGGGCTGCTTGGGATCCCATTGCCAGGCCTGCCCACGGTGCCTTTTTTATTGCTGTCGGCCTGGGCTGCGGGCAAAGGCTGGCCGGCGCTGGAGCTGTGGCTGCTGCAGCACCCGCGTTATGGGCCGCCTATTTTAGCCTGGCGTCAGCACGGCGCTGTGTCGCGCCGTGCCAAATGGCTGGCCAGTCTGATGATGACTGGCTCGGTGCTGCTGCTGTGGTTTTCGGCGGCGCCTGTGCTGTTAAAAATTATCCTGCCTCTGTTTTTAGCCGCTGTAGCCACCTGGTTATGGTTGCGGCCAGAGCCGGTATCGGTCAATCCGATGGAGAACCCCCATGACCAAAGCACGTAGAGAAGCGCTTAAAGAACTGACCACCGCACAAAGCCTGCGCTACAGCCGCCACCTGATGCTGCCGGCGATGGATTTTGCCGGCCAGGAAGCCTTGCTGGCCTCGCGGGTTTTGCAAATTGGTGTCGGCGGCCTGGGCTGCGCGGCGGCACCGTATCTGGTTGCCAGCGGCATCGGCGCTTTAACCCTGGTGGATGATGATAGGATTGACAGCAGCAATCTGCAGCGGCAGATCCTATTTCGTGAAAGTGATTTGGGCCAGTTTAAAGCCGAGGTGGCGCTGCGTCATCTCAGCGGTATGAACCCGGATACGGAGCTGAGTGCTCTTACCCGGCGACTGGAGCAACAGGAGCTTCAGCAGATGCTGGCCGATTACGATTTGGTGCTCGATTGCAGCGACAACCTGAGTACCCGCAATGCCATCAATGCAGCCTGCTTTGCTACGGGCACGCCGCTGGTATCCGGTGCGGCCATCCGGCTGGAAGGCCAGGTGATCAGTTTCCCGATGGATGGCAAACACGCCTGCTATCAGTGCTTAAGCCAGTTGTTTGGCGAGCAGCAACTCAGCTGCATGGAGTCGGGCGTGTTATCACCTTTGGTGGGCGTGATTGGCAGCATGCAGGCGCTGGAAGCGATTAAGATCCTGGCCGGTGTGGGCGAGCCTGGCTATGGCCGCTTGCACTTGTTTGATGCGCTGCAAGGGCAGTGGCAGTCGTTTCAGCTACCGGCGGATCCCCATTGCGCGGTCTGTGGCCAGGGGGCTAGTGCCGGTTAGGGCTAAGCTGCTGGCCCGGATCAGGCTTTAGCATCAACAGCCAGCTGTGGCAGCACTTCGGTTTGCACCTGATGCAACAAGCGATAGGCATCGGTCATGCTGCAGTCGTCATGATCTTTTTTCTTGTAGCCTAAACTGGTTAGCTCCAGATGATAGGTCGGTACTATGTCGTGCTGCGCCAGGGTTTGGCGCACGCAATTGAGCGGGCAACCATCAATGGCCAGGATTGGCCGGCCGGATTGCGCTACTTTGAGCAACTGTTTGACATGGCCGCCCACTCCGGCAATGCAGGACATCTGGGCCAGCCCCTCACGATCCAGCACTACGGCCAGATCATTGGCCAACTGGGCGACATTGGAGCAGCCGGAGCAGGCATAGACCAAAGGTTTTTCTTCTGAAGATGTTGGTAAAGCCGGGTTCATAATCAGTACCTGTTTTCATCGATGAAGATCCTCAGTCTAGGTGCTGAAAACAAAAGCAATTTGATGTGCATCAAGTTTTACCGATGACTACTCCAACAGTGGTACGACCGGCCAACCAGGCTATCCCGGCCGGCCATCGGCTCTTGGCGTAGTGAGTACCGGCCAGTACACCAGGCAGTAACAGCCAAACGCCAGCACCCAGCCGCCAATGGCCAGCTGGTACCAATACAGGGCAAAACCCGGCAGCCACTGCGCCAGTACCCGCAGCAGAACGGCAGCAATCAGCAGCACAAAAGCCGCCGCCATCACCGGCCTGGGTTGCAGCATACGGCCGGTATGGCCCAGTGAGACCCGCGCCATCATCGCCAGGATCATCACCCCCATGGCGCCAGCCGTCAGGGCATGAATGGCGGTGCTTTGGCTGACGGCCAGGCCCGCTGCTTTGGCAGCGAACAGCGCCAGCCCAACAGGAATAAAGTAGCAGGCGATATGCAACGACCAGAGCAGGGGCACCCGAAAGGTCAGCCAGATTTTGACCCGAAGCAGTCGCCACAAGCAGAGCAAAGAGGCCGCTGCATACAGCAGCGCCATCAGGTTGGCCGGTAGCCAGTTGGTCAGCAGGAAAAAGTGCAGCACAAAAATCAGCCAGAGTGAACCAAGGGCTGCTTTATCCAGCCAGGGCTTGGCTTCGATGCGCGGTGTTTGGGTGCCATTGGCGGTAAACATCGGCAGCACCCGGCCAGAGACGATGGCCATCACCAGGGTTATCAACCAGATGGTATTCAGCATGCCGTGTTGGCTGTACAGCGGCTGCTCCAAAATGACCCCTGCGTGCATCAGCGCATTGCAGGCGGTCAGTAGCAGCAGTACCGGCACAAAAAACAGATTACGGCTTTGGCCGGCTTTTAGCAGAATGCGGCCAAACAGCAGTGCCGCCAGAGGTAAAAAAGCCAGATCAACCGCCGCTACCACAACGCCGGGCAGTGAACCACCAAACAGCATCAGGGCCCTGGCGGCCAGCCATACCAGGGTAAGCCAGAGCAGGGGACCACCATGGGTAGCACGCAGGCCGGTCCAGTTTTGTACGGCGGTCAGCAAAAAGCCGACAATAATGGCAGCGACAAAACCAAACAGCATTTCGTGCTGGTGCCAGAACAGCAAGTCGCCATAAGGCTGCAGGGTAATCAGACCGCTGAGCGCCAGCCCCCACAGCAGCATGGCCAGCAAGCTGAACAGGGCGCCGAATAAAAACAGTGGCCGAAACGCCTGGCGAAGCAGGGGTTTTAACGCTTCTTCCTGCTGTAAATCAGTGATTTGCATCGTCGTTGTCCTCAAAAAAATTACTGGTCAGGGCCGCTTGCAGTTGTTTTTGTACTTGCTCGCTGCGAATGGCAAAAAACATCATGGTCATGCACAGTGCCAATACGGCGTACAGCACCATAAAGCTGGCACTGGCAATGCCAAGCGCATCCTGAGCGGCACCAAAGGCAATCGGCAGGGTGCAGCCACCCAAAGCGCCAATGGTGGCGATAATACCGCCGACTGAGCCCATTTGCTGCGGGTAATGATCGTGGGTAATTTTCAGCACACTGGCGCGGCCAAAGCCCTGCGCCACGCCGATGACAAAAATCAGCGCGGTAAAAAGCCAGACATTGATTTCAATGGTCAGCTCGACATCGCGTTCCAGCCCATGAATGGTCATGGTGGTGGGCGGGTAGCTCAAAAAGAACAGGCAGACCAGGCAGACCCAGAACACGCTCCAGTTGACGGCGCGGCCACCGTAGCGATCGGCAAACCAGCCGCCCAGTGCCCGGGCCATGCTGGAGGTGGTGACAAAAAACAGCGTAAAAGCCATCGCCTGCTGCAGATCGAGCTGGTAGGCCTGCATGTAGTACTGCGGTAGCCAGAGGATCAGCGCCAAAAAACTGCCAAACACAAAATAATAATACAGGCCAAACCGCCAGACCTGGGAGTGATGCAGCGGCTTGAGCTGTTCACGCCAGGGAGGCTGATAGCTTTGCACATAAGCTGGCAGTTTTGGCGCCAGGCCAGCAAACAGCAATAGCATAAACAGCAAGCCAGCGGCATAGGCCGGCCCGGTCCAGCTCCAGCCCTGCCATTGCACCAACAAGGGCAGCAATATCAGCGAAATGGCAGCGCCGGCATTGCCAGCACCAAAAATACCCAGCGCCAGGCCCTGCTGCTCGCGGCTAAACCAGTCGGTGACATAGCGTATGCCCAGGGTAAAAGACACGCCACTGACGCCAATCCAGAGGCCAAGCCAGAGAAAGCCCTGAAAACTGTCAATCAGCGGCAGTAGCAACAGCGCTGGTATCGTCAGCGCCATTTGCCACAGCCACAAAGTGCGGGCGCTTTGGTACTCCGACAGAATACCCAGCGGAAAACGCAACAAAGCGCCGGATAAGATGGGAGCCGACAGCAAAATACCCAGCTCGGTCCCAGTTAAGTCCAACTTGTCCTGAAAATCGATGGCCAGTACCGCATACAGGGTCCAGACCGAGAAATTGGCAGCAAAAGCCAGGGTCGCCATAGTCAGGGCGCGCCAGGCATGGGGCAAGGTCGCATTCATAGCATAAGGCTCATCTGGCTGTGGTTCCCGCGTTGGGTGATCTTTGCCATGATACCCAGCTTTTATCCGGCTTGCCCGGCTCCCAGGGAATACCCCGAAGAAGCTTTTATTCATGCACTGCTTCCTGTGGCTACTCCGTTGGGGGTAGGGGGTTCAGTGGTGAGTGGTGCTGGCGCTTGCGTGCCGTTATCACCAAGGGGGTAATCCGGCTTTTCCTTGTAATTTCAATGGTTTTTCCTGTTGATGCAGATCAAGTTATGCTCTGGCAAAGGCGCAGAAACTGGCGCCAGGAATTGTCCTTTCACACCCGAGGTGAGTTATGTCTGACACTGGCAGTCTGAATCTGCTGCGATTCAGCGACCCGAAAATTAAAACCCTGCACCTGACCTGGTTTGCGTTCTTTTTAACCTTCGCGGTCTGGTTTGCCCATGCGCCTTTGCTGTCGTCGATCCAGCTCAGTTTAAGCCTGACCGATGCGCAGATTCGCGCTTTGCTGATTTTAAACGTAGCCATCACCATACCGGCGCGGATCGTGGTCGGGATGCTGGTCGATAAGTATGGCCCGCGTATTATTTATGCCTGCTTGCTGATTATCTCGGCCTTTTTGTGCATTGGTTTTGCTTTTGCTACTACCTACACCAGTTTGGCGATTTTCCGCTTCTTGCTGGGGTTTGTCGGTGCTGGTTTTGTGATTGGTATTCGCCTGGTCAGTGAATGGTTCCCGGCCCATCAGGTGGGCACGGCAGAAGGCATTTACGGAGGCTGGGGCAACTTTGGCTCGGCCGCTGCGGCCATGCTGCTGCCCACTATTGCGCTGATGTATGGTGGCGATGATGGCTGGCGCTACGCCATTGCCAGTGTCGGTGTGGTGTGTGGCCTGTACGGCCTGGTGTTTTACAAGTACGCCCGCAATACCCCCAAGGGCTCGATTTACTTCAAGCCGAAGAAAACCGGTGCCATGGAAGTCACCAGCTGGGGCGATCTCTGGTTGTTGATTGCGATGAACATTCCGATGTACCTGGCACTTGGGATCCTGGCTTGGCGCTTGTCGCCGGCTGGTGTGAACCTGTTTGATGAGAGCTGGATGTACATTTTCCTCGGCGTCCTGGTGGTGCTCTTTATCTTCCAGACCCAGCAAACCTGGCGCATCAATGCCGATCATTTGCGCGAGGGGGTGCCGGAAATGCAGAAATACTCCTTTAAGCAGGTGGGGATTTTAAATGTGGCTTATTTTGCCACCTTCGGCTCGGAGCTGGCGGTGGTGTCGATGCTGCCGCTGTTCTTCCTGCAAACCTTTGAGGGTTTAACACCGGTCACAGCGGGCTTATTGGCATCCGGCTTTGCCTTTATGAACCTGGTATCTCGGCCAATGGGCGGTTGGTTCTCGGATAAATTTGGCCGTCGCCGCAGCATGCTGGTGTTGATTGCCGGTTTGGCGGTGGGGTATTTCCTGATGGGGCTGATCGACAGCTACTGGTGGATCCCGCTGGCGGTGCTGGTGACCATGGCCTGTTCGTTCTTTGTGCAGGCTGGTGAGGGCGCGGTGTTCTCGATGATCCCGCTGATCAAACGCAGCATGACCGGCCAGATCGCCGGTATGGCCGGCGCTTACGGCAATGTTGGCGCTGTGGTCTATTTGACCGTGCTGAGTTTCGTCAGCTACAGTACCTTCTTCTTTGTGATTGCGGCTTCGGCGCTGGTGGGGCTGGTGGCGATTGTGTTCCTGGACAATCCGAAAGGCCATATCACCGAAGTGTTGCCGGATGGTACCGTTCACACCATCGACGTTGGCCATAAATAACGGGGATTGCATTGAGCGCACCGCTGCTGCAACTGACCATCGCCGCCAGCTCGGAAGCTGGCGGCAAAACCGGCAACGAGGATGCGGTGTGCTGGCAGCTGCCGGACGATCCTTACCTTCGTACCTACAAAGGCGCGGTGCTGGCGCTGGCCGATGGGGTCAGCAGTGCCGAAGCTGGTCGCGAGGCCAGCCAAACGGCGGTCACGTCTTTTGTGCAGGATTACCTCAATACCCCCGATACCTGGTCGGTGCGCCAAAGCGCCGAGCAGGTGCTCTCTACCGTTAACTTACGCTTGTACCGCCGCAGTCATGCCTTTGCCAATGAGCTGAAAGGCCATTTGTGCACCTTCAGTGCTCTGGTACTGAAATCCCATACCGCGTATTTTTTTCATGTTGGTGACAGCCGCATCTGGCACTGCCGAGGCAGCCAGCTCAGCCAGCTTAGCACCGATCACAGCACGGTACTGCAGGACAAACGGCAGTTTCTGGCGCGCGCGCTTGGCATGAGCAACCAGTTGCAACTGGATGCTGGCCGCCAGCAGCTGCAGCCAGGGGATTGGTTTGTGCTGAGCAGCGATGGCTTGCATGATTTTGTCACTGAGCAACAACTGCTGGAACAACTGCTTAGCGACAGCAGCGCCGAGCAAAAAGTGCAGGCCCTCACTGAGCTGGCGCTTCGCCAGGGCTCGGATGACAATATTTCCATTGTATTGGCCCGGGTAGAAGCACTGCCCGCCGAGAGCATCGACGATTACAACGAGCGCTTAACCCGGCTGCCGTTTCCGCCGGTGCTGGCGCCCGGGATGAAAGTGGATGGCTACCGCATCGAGCGCGAACTCTATGCCAGCGAACGCAGCCATCTGTATCTGGTGACCGATACCGACACGGAAAAGAGCCTGATTTTAAAATGTCCGTCGGTCAATTACAGCGACGACCCCAACTACATTGACCGCTTTATCCGCGAGGAGTGGATTGGCAGCCGTATTCAAAGCCCTTATGTGGTCAAAGTGATCCGGCAAAGCCGGCCGCGCAGTTTTTTGTACTATCTGATGGAGTACGTGCAGGGCCAGAGCCTGGAGCAGTTGCTTACGCAGCAGCAGCCGGTCAAACCTGGCCGGGCCATCAAGCTGGTGGAGCAAATTGCCAAAGGCCTGCAGGCATTTCATGATTGCGAGGCCATCCATCAGGATCTAAAACCGGGCAATATCCTGGTCACCGCCGATGATCAGGTGAAAATCGTTGATTTTGGCTCGGTCTTTGTTGCCGGGGTGGCTGAGATTTTTGTGCCGCTGGAGCACGAAGCGGCGCTTGGCACCGCCAGTTATTCCGATCCTTTGTACCTGCAAGGCCACAATTCCGGCATTCAGGGCGATGTCTATTCACTGGCCACCATCTGCTACGAGCTTTTTACCGGCCAGTTGCCTTATGGCAGTAAGATTGAAGATTGCCGCACCGCCAGCGACTTTGATCGCCTGCGTTATATCCCGGCCCGCGAGCACAACCCGCGCATTCCGCTGTGGTTCGACCGGGCGCTGGAAAAAGGCGTGGCCTTTGACCTGCAGCAGCGTTACACCACCTTGCAAAGCCTGCTGCGCGATTTAAAACAGCCCAACCCGGACTTTCTGCGCGAGGAAGTCAAACGCAATACCCGCACCAGCAGCCTGCTGTTCTGGCAGCTGCTGTCTGGTTTTTGGTTTATTACCTTGCTGCTGGTGATTTGGTTGTTTTTGTTGCAGCGTTAGGCAGGTAGTCGTTACCGAAGGCTATTGAGCCAGCCTCAGAAATGCACTTATGCTAAACAGGAATCGAGCCTGAGTTTTTTTGCAACAACTTGCGGGTTTTATGCTTGTAGGTTGTTGTAACAAAAAATCAGGCAGGAAAAAGCTCTTGATTTACATTCAGATGCAGGCCTAGACTGGAAAGATTGAACTGCGTGCCGGATAAAACACTAAGACGTTAGCTTTCAAGGAAGTATCTTATGGATGAAAAGTCAAAGGAAGAAGTCCTCGAAAGAGGAAAGCGATTTCGAAAAGAACTAGATAAAATCGCTATGGCTATAGGTCATCTGGTTATCCGTTTTAATAGACTTGATAGAGATCTTGGTGAGGTAATTTACCTAGTCGTTGGCTCCTATAAACCGCACATCCGAGAAGTTTTTACAGCATCTTTAAGCTTTGCCCAGAAAGTAGATATGCTTTCTGCATTGCTTTTAGAAAAACATAAAAACGACGCTAAGCACCTACAAACTGTCAAACAAAAAATTAAGAAAATACAAGAATTTGAAAAACAGAGAAATACCATTATGCATTCGTGGTGGGGGACGGAACAATTCGGTGACGATGAATTCATAAGTACTAAGCAACGGGTACGTGGTGGTAAAGGTTTGGTAAAGAATACGATTCCTGCTGATGCAGAAAAAATTATGCACATCTGCTCAGATATAGATAATTTCCTATGGCTTGAATTATGTCGTCTGCACACAATTGAAAATGATGAAAGCTAACAAGTTGCTAAATTTCGTTCCGGCCACAAAAAGCGTGGCCTCCACGGGACTGCCTACGCTGCGCTGCGGCAGCCCATTAGCAAAGCGTTAAGCATCTGGAGAGGCATGTTGAAATCACAGACTATTAGCTTTCATTATGATCCAAGTGAGGCAGTATGCGGTGGCTTTCTGACACCTGTGTATTTCAATAGAGAGGTGCTTACTCGGTATTTGTACGACTCTCGATTTTCTTGCGATTTCTCGAGTGAAACATACGGAACAGTTTTCGGGCCTGAATTTTATATTTCATTCGGTGTTAATAGAAACGGTACTGTGTTCGCATGGCTCGGTGATCTCGATAAGCTTCCGTTCCGTGAAAAACTGTATTGGCTCGTAGAAAACAAAGAGCCTGAGGATGAAATCGCATCACAATTTTTTGATGCCCAAATTCATGCCGAGCTCACTTCGCCGCCCGCAATAATTGACTGTTTAAATGATTTGTCGAAGCTGAACTCGGAATTCCATCAAAAATTTGGGGTTCACCTTTACCACGATCGTTCAATAGAAGAGCGAATTGATGAGACTCGCCGCTACAAGAGGTTAATATTAAACAATCAAGATGACCTGAAAAGATTTGTAAGCGGGCTCAATGAGATAATAAACGAAAATACTAATAATGTTGAGGTTAGGAAGTACCTAAAAGGTCATGGCATTGCGTTTGAGTCTGGCATGAAGGGTAATAAATTATTACAGTTGGTGTATCAAAATACATTGGGTGATGAAGACAATCTTATTGCACCGTTCTTTTACTTGTATGATCTCCGGCTTTGGGCTGATCATTCTACAGGAAGCAAGTATCTGACAGATGTTTCTGAAAAACTCGGTGTACCCTCTGATAGTTATTCGGATATTTTGGATGCTCTGGTTGCTCAGTTGCACGTATCCATTAAAGCGATAAAAGAGAAATTAAATGCTTAACACATATGAGCCTTCTCGGAGTCAATAGGTAAAACCGCTCTTCTGGCCGCGCAAGCGGCCAGTCTGTTTGTCCATCAGCAAGATAGACTGCTTCATCTGTCATCATGGTTGCCAGGCGATAGCCTGCAACAAACACATATCGGGGCTCTCTTATCTCATGCTCAATGAGAGCCTGCTGATTTCAGCATCCTTGCTGACAGCAGGGGCACCAGACATTCATCGGTTAACCTGTTGCTGGCGCTATTCAAGGCGTCGGGCTTAAAGCCCGTTAGTTTCAGGCTCAGCACAGGTGCAAACCATCTTGCTGATGGGTAATGCGCGGTGACAAGGTGTCTAATCAAGACGCTCTGGCTACGGCAGTGTGCTAGAAGACGGGTGTTCAGCTTGTTGCTACGGGCTACCCAGCCTTCATTTGAGCATCAGCCATGGTGTCCATAGACGTTCAGTGTAGCGGGCGCTACGTTTCTGAGCTAAGCAACTAAGGCATGACTGGGAAAGTAAAACAATGGAAACCGGGATGCCGGTGGAAATCTGGAATAGGGCGCCTATACTTCCTACTCACAACTTATATTCTGAAACTTAACCCAGAATTACATCACCCGATCAAACAGCACGTCAAAGCATCAGCGAGGCACACCACCATGGCAAAGATCAAAGCGCCTTTTTATCCGATCATTTACATACGCGGCTATGCGATGACGAAGTCTGCGATGGAGGATACCACTACTACGCCCTACATGGGATTCAATCTTGGTACTACCAAAATCCGGCAGAACCACAAAGGTGAGGTCATGCAGAAGTTTTTCGAGTCGCCGCTGATTCGTCTGATGAAGGACTTTGGCTACACCGATAATTATGCGGATGGGGATGTTATTGAAGGAGACATCCCGGCAAAGAGCGTGATCATACACCGCTACTACGATCAGGCAGACGGCGATTTTGGCACCGGAGATGGGGCGCCCTCCATAGAGCAGGCAGCGCAGGGGCTGAGCGAGCTCATTCTGAAAACCCGCGATCAGGTGTGTGGCGATGATGCGCAGGCCCGAATGGATTTCCGCGTGTATTTGGTTGCGCATTCAATGGGCGGACTTATCGCGCGCTGCTTCCTCCAAAATGATGAGATCGGCAGTGCTGAAGCCAAAGCGATGGTCGATAAGGTGTTTACCTATGGTACGCCACACAACGGCATTGAGGTTGGCAACCGCAATGTGCCGCGCTTCCTAAGCGGCTGGGATATCAATAATTTCAATCGGCGGCGGATGGCGGAATACCTCGCGCTGGATTCCCACAATCGGGTTGATACGCTGAACAATAAGTTTCCTGCGCACCGCTTTTTTGCGCTGGTTGGCACCAATCACCATGACTACAATTTGTCGAAGCTGGCGGTTGGGCCGATGAGCGATGGACTCGTGCTCATTCGCAACGCAAGTGTGCAGACTGCGCCGCGGGCCTACACGCATCACAGTCACAGCGGGGTGTACGGGTTGGTCAATTCCGAGGAAGGTTATCAAAATCTGACCCGCTTTCTGTTCGGCGATATCGCCGTGACAGGGGTACTGCACCTCGAAGCGCTGCCACTGCCCCCAAGTGTGCAGCAGGCTCTCGACAGTGGACGCGCGGTTAGGGCGTCGTACTACTTTGAAAACACGGTGATGGTGCGTGGGGAGATGTTTAAGCTTAGCGAGCGGAAGATTGACAATCAGTCAGCAGGCTTCAAGGAGTTCGACGAGCTGTTTGTCCGGGATGCAGCGGGCAAGTGGGTTCCTAAGCCGGGCAGTATGCCGGTGCTGTTCAGTGCATTTCTGGACTCATCAAAGATTCAGGCAGGCCGAACGCTTGTGTTTACGGTTGATCTTGCCGTGAAAACGACAGAGTATGAAATTGACGGCCGTATGTTCCGCAGTAAACGCATTCCCGGCGAGAACCTGTTCCGGGAGCAAATTACGATCAAGGCGACCCGAGCCGGCGATGGTGCAGGTGGCTTCAATCTGCGTTATACCCTCACCGATGAGGGCTGGGGCGAGTATCGCGGGAGTCTGGCGGAGACCCAGTCTGACAGTGGCTACTGTATTCCACTCAAATCAGGTAAGGGCTTTAAGGGAGCCCTCAAGCTCCGGATTGCGCAGCGCTAAGCTTTATTCTGTATAGCGCCAGATGCTCTTGCTCCTTTTCGGAGCAAAAAATTAACGCAGGGGAAGCTGTTGATTTTCATTTTGATTGGAGCGTAGACTTGAAACATCAAACCAATTAAGAAATATTCCTATAGTACTTCGAGAGTTTTTCTTTGCCGTTTGGAACGGAGCATTATCTTTAAAGGAATGTGTGGTCGCTATGTCAAAATTTGTTGTTGCTTTAATTGTCACTATTCTGAGTGGTTGTGCAAGTGTTCCTTTGGGAACGATGCTCGAATTTCGTTCATTCACAAAAGATGACTTCATCAATCTTCAGCCTCAAAACCTTAGAGCAAGAGTTCACATTGATGAGCCTGCTCGGGCAGATATTGAAAAAGCTGAACTAGCGTTAGAGCTAAATACTGAAAAAGGCTTGAGAATCTTTAACTTTCCATTAGAGCTGATCGACGAACTAAAGATCGAGCCTGTGTCGGGTTTATTTTCAAGGTCGCCAGGGAAAACTGAGTACACCCTTAAACTCTCTGAGGAAGCAATAGACAACTTCAGAGCAACACAGCAAATTATTCGGAATGAACAATCTGGACGTTTGAGTTTTTCGGTGAAAACCGGCTTTGAACAGTTGCCAAGTGACATCACCGAAATACGACTATCAATTTTTCTAAAGCTTTCCGAAGACAAAGGCTTTGTTACATTAATTAATAATGCAAAGTTAGAGATAAAACATGACGGCTAACGTGCACCGTTGCAAGTCATCACTATAGTGGCTTCGAACGCAGCTGCACCAAGGTTTTGGTTACGCTACGTGCGTTTGGAAGAAGTAAACAAGAAGGCTTAGATTTAGTTGCCTTGTTCTTTATTTATCTGCTAAACACTTGTCGATATGAAAATAAAATATGGAAATAGCTGATGGGATCAAATCCTGACTCTGGTAACTGCCTGCGACGAGCTTTTTACCGCAAACTGTCTGAGGCAACTGAGTTTGCTGCTAAAAATCAGCTCAAGGAGTAACTGCATGGTAACAAGACGAGAATTTTTAATGACATGCGCGGCGACCAGCACACTGCTGGCTGTCCCGGCACTTGGAGCAACGGCAGCAACTACAAGAACAGCCTCGCGCCGTTTTGATGCAGCAAAGAGGCTGCAGGCTCTGGAAGTGGGCCATGCGCGGCTTGGGGTTTGCTTCCTTGACACGGCAACCGGCGAAGTAAGCGGTAACCGTATGGATGAACACTTTGCGATGTGTTCGACCTTCAAGTTAGCGCTAGTGGCTGCTTATTTACGCGAAGCAGATCATGGTCGGATAGATGTGAATGAAATCCTGTCGTATTCCGAAACCGATCTTTTACCTTGGGCACCGGTGACGCGCGAAAATATTGCCAGGGGCGGTATGAGCATTGCTGCGCTTGCACAAGCAGCCCAAGAGGTGAGCGATGGGGTTGCCGCCAATCTTCTTGTGAAACGCTTGGGAGGACCTGCCGCCGTCACCGCGAAGTTTCGCGAAATGGGCGATATGGTGACCCGGCTTGATCGGTATGAACCCGATTTGGGCTTGGTGCTCTCCGCTGATCTTCGTGATACTACTTCGCCCTTGGCGATGGCACAGCTCGTTCGTCGAATCACGACCGGTGACATTTTACAGCGTGATTCACGGGAGCGTTTGCTGCACTGGATGGAGAACACAAAAACCGGTTCCCTGCGGCTTCGCGCAGGACTCCCTGCAAAGTGGCGTAGCGGTAACAAAACCGGAACCGGGCGAGCGGAGGGAACGACCAATAAATGCAATGACATTGCAATCACTTTCCCTCCCAACAGAAGCCCGATTATCATTGCGGCCTATTTTGATAGCGGCGAGTATACCGGGCAGACTGAGGCTCGGCATCAGGCAGTCCTTGCTGAGGTGGGAAGGATCGCAGCCGATTGGGCAATAAGTTAGGAAAAATTCATTATGCGTCCTACGTTTTATCTACTAACGGTTATGCTAATGGTGGCTGGGTGCAACACTGAGCCTGTGCCTGAGCGTCCTGTTGCAGTGCAGCCCGGGCAACCGCAGGGGGATGCTGCTAGCATTGATAGCGAGTACTCATCAGCGTGGCATGACAATCATCAAACGGTGCAAGATGATCCTGATAGCCAATGTCATCCAGCACTGGAGCCTTTGCGGCAAACATTACCTTCAGCAAATCAGATCGAAGGGCAGCCGTTAAAAAGCCAGACTTGTGGTGTCAATCTGGTGACCAAAGTCTATGGCCCGCTGGATGATTTTGCTCCCGGCGCTACGATTTTCTACAGCATCCATTCGTACAGCCGCCAATACGCTGATCTAACCGGTCTGACACACCAGGATGCAGATGCATTTTTGGCTCAGCAACGGCAGGGCTGGCTGGTTTTTTTAGAAAATCTGCGCGAAAAAGTACGTTGGGCGCAAGAGCCGGACATTTATACCGAAGCGCAGTTAGCCCGCTTGCCGCAAGAGTTGCTATGGCAAGACAGCATGCCTGCAGTACTGGATAATGGTACGGGCATCTGGGCACTTACGATTTGGCTAACAGAGTATATTGCCGCCAATGTGTCTGTCCATGATGAAACAAACCCGGACCCCACGGCGGAAGAAGCACTGCAGCGGTTAACCCCTCTGGCGAATGCGTTAAATTTCCAGCGGCTGTGAAGAGCTGAGCGGATCCGGTGGTCGCCGAAGCGTGATGGAGCTGCTTTAGCTTTTTGGCCGAAACGGCTTGATCACATCTTCGTTGCACTCCAGGTAGGGCCCTTCCATCAAATCAATGCAGTAGGGCACGGCCGGAAAGACCGCATCCAGGCACTGACGAATGGCTTTGGGCTTACCGGGCAGGTTGATAATGAGGCAGCTGCCGCGCAGGCCGGCGGTCTG
The DNA here is from genome assembly GCF_036325985.1 of Alkalimonas cellulosilytica. Taxonomy (NCBI): domain Bacteria; kingdom Pseudomonadati; phylum Pseudomonadota; class Gammaproteobacteria; genus Alkalimonas; species Alkalimonas cellulosilytica. The sequence continues at coordinate 94,968 of NZ_JAUHLI010000012.1, read as the reverse complement.
GCGCGATAAAATGGCGGTAGGTACGTACTTTAACGATTCCTGGCGCATCAGCTCGCCAAAACCAGGCATCATCCGATCGCACACCGCTTCGGTGGCCTCTGGCGTGACATCCCGTTTGGCCGGGCCGGTGCCGCCGGTGGTGACAATCAAGCAGCAGCCTTCACGCGCCAGATCTTTCAGGGTTTGTTCAATCTGTGGCTGCTCATCCGGGATCAGCCGGTACTCGGCCTGCCAGTCGCTGACCAGGTAATCGCTTAAGGTATCGCGAATGGCCTGGCCGGACATATCTTCATAAACCCCGGCACTGGCCCGGTCGCTCACAGTAACTATGCCAATCTTTGCTTGCTGTCCCATCAAATCTCCACGCTAATCATTCAACACTCAACACTCAACACTCAACACTCAACACTCAACACTCAACATTCAACATTCAACATTCAACATTCAACATTCAACACTCAACACTCACCCCGCCACCATCCCAGCCAGCTGCAACCAATAACCATTGCAATCACCGCCAGGCAACGGCTGCGGCGCCTCACCATGCTGATTGGTTTTAAATTTAGCCAGCCAGTCAAAAGTCCCTTCATGCTGTGGGCTTAGTCGCACAATGTCAACCAGCCCATGCATCTGTGGTAGCTGGTTGATCAGGTTGTAGCGCTCACCGGATTGGGTTTGAATGCCATTGAGCACAAACACCTGCTTGCCATCCTGGCTGGTGACGGTGCGTCCTGCGGGGTACTTGATGCAGCAGAGTTCGCACTGATCCTTGCTGCGATTTTCCGAGCGGGCGGTAAAACAACGGCCCGACCAGGCCAGTGGCAAATGGCCAAAAGCCAGCAACTCGGTCTGAAAGCAATCACGAATATCCTGAATGCAGCTTTGGCTGAGCAAATCGCGCAGCCATTGCCCGGATAACTCCACCGGCAGCACCCAGCGCTGCAATCCCATGCCAACCAAACGGCGCAGTGCGTGCTGGTTGTAGCAGGAAATAGCCGGGCCACAGACAAAGGTAATGCCTTGCTCCTGCAGCATCTGGATGGCACCGACATCGTTGGCTTCCACCAGAAAATCACCGTTTTCGCAGTAACGGCGCAGTTCACGCAGCTCCGACGGGGCCTCCAGCAGCGTCATGGTCGACAGACAAACCTGCTTGCCGGCTTCACGCAGCATATGGGCCAGTTGCAGGTAATCATCCAGTTTCAGCTCACGGCGTTTGCTGCAGACGGTTTCACCCAGATAAACGATATCAATGGCGGACTCCGCCGCCTGGCGGTAAAACTGCTGCACCTGGGCTTTGGGCCAGAAATACTGGATCGGACCAAGCGAAAATTTCATCAAATAACTCCTTACTTCCTAGGTGCTTATTTCCTAAGCTTTTATTTCCAGGAGCGATGGTAAGCACCGAGCGTGGTCTGGCTGCCTTCGGATAAACCGGCCAGCACCTGTTGCCAGTTGGCCGCGACTTCAAAATGCGCTGGATCCTGCAGCAGGGTATCAATGGCCTGGCGCCAGACTTTGGTCAGCTGGGCAACATAGGCCGGGCTGCGCTGACGACCTTCAATCTTCAGCGAGACAATGCCTTCTTTGTAGAGCTCTGGCAGCAAGCCCAGGGTATTCAGGCTGGTCGGCTCTTCCAGCACATGGTAGCGCTCACCAGCCACATCAAAACGTCCTTTGCACAGGGTGGGGTAGCCGGCGGTTTCATCCGGGGCAAAACGGTCGATTAGCACGCCGTTTAAGCGCGACTCCAGCTGGCCGTCGTGTTCATCCCAGCGCACATAGGCCGCAGGTGAGCAGGCCCCGGCGGTATTGGGCGACTCGCCGGTGAAATAAGAGCTTAAATAGCAGCGGCCTTCCGCCATAATGCACAGGCTGCCAAAGGCGAAGACTTCCAGGTCGATGTTGCAGGTACGCGCCAGCGCCCGCACCTGCTGCAGCGACAGCACCCGCGGCAGCACCACCCGGGATACCTCGTACTGGCGGTAAAACTCAATGGCGGCAGCATTGGTGGCTGAAGCCTGCACCGACAAATGCCGCTCAACTTTGGGGTAGCGCTCGGCCGCATAGCCCAGCACCGCCATATCGGCCAGAATTAAGGCATCGGCACCGGCTTTGACCGCACTGTCTACGGCTTCCTGCCAGCGCTGCCAGCTGTTGGGGTGAGCGAAGGTATTGATGGCGACATGCAATTTGCGGCCATGGCGGTGCACATAGTCGGCGGCCTCTTTCAGTTTCAGCTGATCGAGGTTTAAGCCGGCAAAGTGCCGGGCATTGGTTTCGTCTTTCAAACCAACATAGACCGCATCGGCACCATGCTCGATGGCGGCTTTTAAGGCTGGCACGCTGCCAGCCGGGCAGAGTAATTCCATACGAACTCCTGCGCTTGCTGCTGCCGGAACTTACCCAGTGTGGCAGTGCGCAACGCATTAAACTTTGATGTAGATTAAACAAAGCCTGCTTGATTTCAGTATCATCAGTGTACCGGATTAACGGTTTGGAAGTTATTGAATGTTAAATAGAAAATGGGTTATCCAACAGGTGGTAGCGCGCGGACCTTTGTGGGTAGGGGCGGCATTGCGCTCTTTGCCAAAGCCGGTCAGCTGCTTTGGGCTTAGTCAGCATCTGAACTGGTTTTTTCGCCGGGAACTCACCGCCGGCGAGCTGGATTTTCTTGCCAGCAAAACCGTGAAGGTCGAAGTGGCTGATTTGAGTTATCAATTTTACCTGCAACTACAACAAGGCCGGTTAAACGTGCTGGCCGATGGGGCAGAGGATGTGCTGTTTCGGGCCAACAGTCAGGATTTACTGCAGCTGATCACCCAGCAAGCCGATCCGGACACGCTGTTTTTCCGCCGCAAGCTGGCCTTGCTGGGTGATACTGAACTGGCCCTGGCGGTGAAAAACCTGCTGGATACCATTGAGCTCAATGAGCGATTGCCCAAATCACTGGTTAGCTTGCTGACGCAATTGGCAGCAGCGGTACCGGCCATGGAGCAGGGCCAGTTAGCAGAAAAAACGGTTTAATGCGTACTGGGTTTGGGGGGCTAAACAAAAGCTATCCAGCGTCCGGCCAGCAAGATGGCAAGCCAGAGCAGCAGCGACAGCAGGGCGGTGACTTGCAGCAAAAGTGTTGGTTTTTGGCCTTCAAGCAGGGCTTGCCAGTGTGGTAGCCGGTGCACCAGCAGGATATTGAGCAAAGCCAGCAGCAATAAAGCGAGTTTTAGCAAAAAAGCCGTGTTGGCAAGGTAATGAGCCGGCTGCACACTAAACAGCAGAGGGCCGGTAGTCAGCGCAAGCAACAGACCGCCGGCTGCAAAGCGACTGAGTATGGGCGCCAGCATGCTCAAGTCGCCACGGTGGGTGATCCCCAGCAAACGCAAATCCAGTATCAGCACGGCCCCCAGTAACAAGGCGATGCCCAAAATATGGGCACTGCTGATCAGCGGGTAGCCGATGCTGGATTGGCGCAACCAACTGGCCAGCGTGGTATCAGCCAGGCTGACCAGCAGTTCAGTGAGCATGATGACCGTACTTTAACCGCGGTTATTGGTCTTCACGCAGCAGGCTTGGGTAGAAGGTGTACACTCTGTCGTCAATGGTAGCGCGGACCGCCTTGATAATGTGTTCATCCTTGTTGTTGGAGCGATGGCCCCGGATCAACACCTGATCGCCTACAGCGGCTTCCCCTTCGACAAAGCCAGCATCACGGGTTTGACGTGGGTTACCTAGATCCACCTGCCAGGGGCCGTGCTCTGTTTCAATCATCAGCCGTGGGTGTGGCGGACCAATGTAGATCTCGGTAATGGTACCGGTCATTTCGGTTTGTTCGCTTTCGGCCCAGTTCCAGCCGTGGTGTGCTGTCGCACTAAATGCCCAAAGCAGGGCAGTCAGCGTAACAGGTACTAAGAGAGCAAAAAATCGCATCACGGTATCCTCTTTATTCAGTCAGTAGTTACCAGTATAGGAAACAAGCAGTTCTGTGCCAAGCGACTAGCCGGCATCCGCCAATTACCTTGATTACATTACGTTCAGCTGCAGAAAAAGTTCATGTAAAAATCCCGCTGCTGTTTGCCGCGGGATACTGAAGCTGAATGTGGTGAAGCGTGTCAGGACATGGGTGGGGTTGGTTTGAACATAGGAAGCTTTTGGCATTTTTGCCGGTGTGGATTTGCAGTGCAATCAGCGATAGCAAGCTCCAGGCAGTGCTGAGCGGAATGAGTGTAAACCATTACTTTATCATGCAGCCATTTGCGTGATTGCAGTTCGCATAGTTGGTACCCATTAGCCTGCAAGTAGTTCTCGGTTGTATGATGGATCAGCTGTGGCAAAATAACGATTAGGCCAAGACCGATAAAAAAACCATAACTGGCAGTTTTGTTTTGTGCTTTGGTAACTGCTTTTCCTCGTAACTTGTTAATCCCAAAGTAGAGGAGGATACAACCCAGCATAGCCCCACCAAAACAATAAAAGGCGCCTTTATTCAGGGTAATCGCATCAGCGCTGGAGAAAAGACCATCTAGTAGCAGGTATAAGTAATACCAGAAATAGATGAAGCCAAAAATGGTGAGCGCTGTAATGAGTAACCACCCTGCTGCTACTTGCCAAGAGTTAAGATTAGTGTCTTGTTGCTTCATTAATAAAACCTTGGATTTATAAAGCGCTCTAAACGATGTTTTGCTGCATCAATAGCAGTTCTTCTAACTGAATCAACAATGTAGTCTAACACTGGTTTAGCGGCTCTGGAGGCAGTTTGTGTAGCTTTTTCTCGAACATTACGCCGAATTTGTTGTAAATAGCTCTGGGATTGAAGACTGAGTTCTTCTAAGCCTTGAACCACTTTTTCTGATATGCCGAAATACTCATCAAGTGAATTTAAGGCTGGAGTCAAAACAATACCTACTAAAACAACAGCAGCAATGGGACCGACAGCAATTCCAACAGCCGCAGCCACTGCTGCACTTGCAAGATATGCTGCACCAACAGTTATAGCAACCTTTACTACATCAACGGCTAAATGACCAATTAACTGAGTGAGTGTTGCTTCATCACGCAAAAAGAAATCAGTAACTCGGTAAGCTCCAACTAAGTAAAGTGTTAGAATACCACCTGATCGAGCAGCAGCTTGAGCTGCATGTTTGCCCAGGCCAAGAGCCATTACTTTTGTATTGTTAACAAGATAACGTGTGCCTGTCAGGATTCTTCGAAGCCCAGCTTGTCCTTTTAAGATGATATAGGATTTACCATTATAAGATTTCACATAAGCTTGGCCTAATCCCCCAAGAGCATAACCTAGTTGTGCGAGCTTTGTGATGTCCCCAGTTAAGGCGAAATAATTGGCTCCAAATTCCACTGTTCCCCTTATCTGCTCCCAAATTGTCTGGGCTTGAGAATTGCCTCGCTGTGCTTGAATCGCTACGATTTCATCCATCATATCTGGTGATATTACAAAGACATCGTGCTGGTTTTCTTGGATAACCCGTTGCATACAACCTTTCTGTTGCTCTGTTAGCATTGAAACCTCAAATTAATTTTTATTTTAACATTGCATTTTAATTTAACTTCACTTTTTTTCAAGCGCAATTTGCCCTAATAGTTTGTCTCTGCTGGAAGGGTCTTAAATGTCAAAAGAAGTCGAAGATCTGAAGGTTTTACAGAACCAAATAGAGTTACAAAAGCCCTTAGCTGCTTTGATCTGTAGAGGAGAAATTTTGCTCTAAATCTGAGTGTTTAGAGCAACTGCACCAAGAGGGTGATCTACAGGGTTTCAACCAAGAGAAGCCTATTCTTAGTTAAGCAGAACTATGTCCTGAACCAGAGCTTGAAGGGTACTCAAATACGGTTTTGTATTGGTAGCTAGTTGGTAGATCGTCATAAACCTTTACTGAAATTGTAAGAGTTCACCTTGCTTATTCACCGCCAGGAAATTCGCCACCTGGCCGGCTTCAATGCGCTGTACCATCAGCTTGAGCGGCTGTACCGCTTCGTCGGAGTTAGGCGCAAACCCAGCGCGGCCTTCCATGCTGGAAATAAAGGCGATGTCCCAATCCAGTTCAGTTTGTTTGGACTCGTCAACAAAAGCTGAAAAATCCAGCACTTCTTCCGGTAGTTTATCGACACAAAGTACCGACTCCAGATAACCACCTTCGCCCTGCTCAAAACGGGCTTGCTGCTCGGCGGTTGCTTCTTTGGGCAGCTGCATTTTGGTGAGCACAAACAACAATCGCTGCGGCTCGGCCTGATGACAGGCCATCTCGATAAACTGAGAATAGGTTGAAAACATAGGGCACCTGTTATCGGTTAACTTACTGTCGAGCAGTGTAGCAGCCAAAGAGTGCAGAGCCGACCAGGCAAAAGTGGCAGTGGCTACCCCGAATGGGGTAGCCGTTTGGTGATTAAGCCTCTGCGGCAACGACCTGAGCTATTGAGGGCTGAACGTTGAGCGGCTGAGGCGAACGATGGTAGTGCCGCAAGCCATGCTCTTTACGCCGGCCGCTGCTAAAGGCCGAGACCCGTTTTAAGTAACCAATCACCCTGGTGCCGTGATCCACGTCGCTGCTGCCGCAATGGCTGCAATGGTGCAGGGTGCGTTTATCGATGGCTTCGCACTGATTGCAGATGGTGATTTTGACATTGACGCAGAAGTAATTGCAGCCGGTATGGGCGGCTATGTTCAGCATTGCCAGGTAGCCGTCTTCATCCAGCTTTTCATCCAGGTTCAGGTGCAGCGCCGAGCCGCCATCCAGGTAATCCAGCAGCTCTTTGCCATGCAGCTGAAACTTATCCAGCGCATTGGTCTGCTCGTCTTCCACCACATAGAAATAGGAGTTGTAGCAATCGCGCGGTACCTTGTAGCCGTCTTCTTTGTCCCATTTGGCATTTTTAATCCCCAGGTTTTCCGCCGGCACAAACTCGGTGTTAAACAGATAACCGTACTCGGCTTTGGCGGCTTTGTTGGCATCATAAATGGTTTTTAGCTGCTCACGGACAAAGGCGATGTACGCCGGGTTGTTGCTGGCCACCAGGCCTTGCGATTCGGCTGCTTCGACCATGCCATTGATGCCGATGGTGAGAAACTGTTTATCCAGCGAGATAAAGCCAGCGTCGTACACGGTGAGCAGGCCTGCGGCCAGATACTCTTCCATCAGCTTGCGGTAGGCCACTTGGTACTTGTGGATCTTATCGACTTCGGTGGCCAGATCGCGGCCATCCTGCACCAGCCGGTTCATATTGATGGTAATCACATTGATGGAGCCGGTGGCGACGCCGCCTGCGCCCAGTGAGTAAGAAAAGGTGTTGTCGCTGATTTCGCTGCGCAGTCGACAGCACGAGGCCAGCGAATCGGCATTGTCCGACAGATAAACAAAAAAGGAGCTGTCGTTGGCCAGCTGTTTGGCCATGCTTTTAGCAAAGTGCTGATCTTTGCACTGACCCTGTTCGGTCAGCATGGCAACGGTAACCACCGGGAAGGTCAGGATGGTTTTTTTTCGCTCTTCATTAAACCAATCGAGAAAGAAGTGTTGCAGGGCATTCACCGACGACCAGTTGGGTTTGGTCAAGTCGTCATCCGGAAAGACAAAGTTGCCGAACATGCTGTCGAAGTAGTGCTGATCGTACACCGAAATGTTCCAGAACACGCTTTGATAACCGCGGGCGGCGGCAGGCTGGTTCAGCGCATAGACCACATGCTGCAGGTGGTTGGCAATCAGCTTCGGATGGGTTTGCAGGTAGTTGTCGCCGTAGTCTTTGCGGGCAAAGTAGTCGAAGTAGGTGATAAACTCGACGGTGGCGACGGCACCGGCAAATTGGCTGCTGATGGCAAACACAAAGTTAACGAAACAGCCGCAGAACGACTCCAGATGCTGGGGCGCTTTCGACTCACCGCCGAGCTTGGTCAGGCCATCGCGCAGGAAGGGGTACAGGGTGACCGAGACGCAGTAAGGCTTTAAGCTGGTTTCATCGTGCACATAGATCTCGTGCTGTTCGATTTGGCGGCCGTACTCTTGTGCCAGCTCAGGGCCAAACAGTTCTGCAATTTTCTGGCTGACTTTGCCACGATTGACCTGAATAAAGATGTCTTTCATCATTTCGGCTTCTAGGGTGGCGATGTTTTTCTGGGTGACATTGGCGTTGGCATCCATTTTCGAGCCATCGGCGGCGTTTTGGGCGCTTAAGTAATGGTCGATAAAATCCAGCTTTTGCTGCAGTTGGTCTGGTTGTAAACGTAACATAGTCAAGCTCCTTGCTTAGCGGATAAAACGGTGGTTCAGGCTTTGGCCTGTGCGTAAATCCACCAGTTGTTGGTTGGTAGTAAGGCTGTCCAGGCCGCCGCGCTCAGGCAGCCAGCGGCCGGTTTTTAAATAGGTCAGTTCGGCTTTCAGCTTTGGCTCGATATCATCCAGCCCGGTGTAGAGGCAGGTGTGAAGGCCGTGCCGGCGCGCCAGCTTCAGCTTGCGCTCTAGTTCCAGGCTCTGCCATTCCCCGCCCAAAAACAGCACACAGCTGATCAGGCCCCGGTACTGGTTCAGACGTTGCTCAAAGTACTCATCGGTCAGCAGGGTGCCTTGGCTGGCATCCCAGGTCTCGGTGCTGTGGCAGCCTTTGCAGCCAAGTGTGCAGCCGGTGATGGTGTAGGCCAGCGAGACTTCACCCGGAACCTCCTGCCAAACTACTTGTTCGATACTAAAACGCAGCATAAAAACCTACATCTAGTGTTATTATTTATTTTTGTGTCTATATCTTGTGTTTTAGGGTAGGCCTTCTGTGGATGCAAAGCTTGATCTGGATCAAGGTTTTGCTGCTGCTCAAAGCTGCCAACGCCTCAGAGCCGCATCTTTGCTGGATCCTTTACCTCTTCATGGATAGTGGTGCTGTAAGTTAAAAAAAACCGCCCACTGAAAACCAGGGGCGGTGCAGAGGAGCCAGGAAAACTGGCTGTGGAGTTGGTTAACCTTTAAATCGATAGGCTGCTTTACAACTAAACTCGAGGCTGTAGCGATCGGGTACGCTAAGCAGACCTTTGCAGCCCCGGACGGGCTGCACAGAGCCCCCAGGGATGGGTTTACGGCGTGTCTGAGTGCGCTACCCGGTCGATGCAGCTCTGCACAGATCCTTTTTGCGTTAAATCGAATAACTCAGCATCAGCCAGAATTTCCGGCTATCGACGGCAAAGCTGCTGGCCTGATAATCCGCCAGCTTTAGCATGCCTTGAAGCTGATTGCTAAAGCGGTAACTGGCCGTCAGGTTCCACTCGCTGCCATAGCGTCGGCCATCGGTATCGCTGTGATAGCGGTGGTAGTTCAGCGCCAGTTGCACCGGGCCGGCCGGATGACGCACTCCCAGCCACTGATCGCGCAAGCCATCGTTTGGTGTCACTAAAAACAAATCGGCAAAGCCCTGAAAGGCATGCAGGGTAGCCAGCGGTGTTTGAAAAGCGCTGCTGCCATCACCGGCCAGCCGCTCGGTGCCGGCAATCAGTTGCAGTTTGTGTTGCTGCCAGCTCAGTTGCAGCCGGTGGTAATGGTGTTGGTAACTGAGCGGCGCATTATGACGGTCTTGCTGCCTGGCTGCTGCTAAGTGTAGGCTCAAGCTTTGTTGCTCACCCAAGGCCCACTTGCCCTGATAATCCAGACCAAAGGTCAGGCTGCTGCGCACGGCCCAGTTGTTAAAGTCCAGATCGTAGCCATAGGCTGCCAGTTGCTGAGATGAGCTTAGTTGCCAGCTTAAAAGACCGGTATAAAACTCACCGCGCTGATTGGCGGCCGGACCTTTGGGGCCAAACACCCGGTTGACGTTGTGCAAACGGGCCAGGTCCAGTGTGATGGCCGGGGTAAAACTGTGCTGCAGCCGGTAACCATCAAAGGTCTGTTCGTTCTGTCGCCAGCCGACACCGCCTAAAAAGCGCTGATTCAGGTGATTGATGCGCTGACGGCCCATCGTAAAACTGGTGTCTTCACTCAGCTGGTATTTAAGGGCAGCCTGGTTGATATCGGTGCCTTTCGGATCGGCCACCACGCTGTACTGGCCGTTGCCATTGACGGTGCTGTTATAACTTTCCCCACCCAGTACACTGACGTTGTCCACTTCCAGTAAACCAGACAAGCCATAAGCCTGGCCGGTGGCCAAAGTTAAACGGCTGCGCAGGGTGGATGCAAGGGCGTCCTTTAACGCATTGTCCTGATCCACATGCTCGATGCGGTAACGAAAATTGGCATTGATCTGGCTATCATTCAGCACAGCGCTCAGGGTATTGGCGCTGCTATCTGCAGCGGCCAGTGCCAGGCTGGGAACCAGGGCGAGGCAAGGTAGGGCGAACAGTGGTGATTTCATGGTAATCTCCTGATGTGATTGCCTGAAGTGTACTGATGCCGGATGAGAAGAGCTTGATTAGGATCAACAAAATCAATGCCTTACCAATACAGGGCTAGGCCTTGTTGCCGAGTGGGTAGATTGAGTTTTTGGCTTTGCCACTTCAGGGGTATACATGCAAAAGGCGAGCATGGGAGCTCGCCTTTGTATCGGTAGAATCACAGTATTATTGCATTAATGGCGAGTCCGACAGATTAAAATCGTAGCCGTCAATCTCGGCCTGTACCACCAGGGTATGGATATACTGAGCGATGGCTTTGCGCCGCACTTTTTCATTCAGATAATCGGCGATTTTCTGCTCTACAGCTGCAAAGGGCAGCGGCTGGCCGGCGATTTTTTGCTGAATAAAGACCACATGAAAGCCATAGCGGCTTTCAACCGGTGCGGGCATCAACCCTGCTTCGGCTGCAAACAGCTGGCGCTCAAATTCCGGCACGGTCTGGCCTTTGCTGATTTGGCCTAAGCTGCCACCGGTCTGGCTGGAAGGGCAGGCGGAGTATTTGCGCGCCAGTTCAGCAAAAGATTGGCCTTGCTGAAGTTGTTGCAGCAATTCTTCGGCCAGTGCTTTGGCGTGCACCCGCTCTTGGTCATCATCCGGCGCTGCGGCCAGCAGAATGTGTTGCACTTCGAGCAAGGGCGAGCTGGTAAAGCGCTGAGGGTTTTGCTGGTAGTAGTGCTCGCATTCTTGCCGGCTGGCGGTCGGGATTGGTACTTCGCGTTCAATCAGCTGTTCCAGGTAATCGTGTTCGCTGGTGCTGCTTTGATTGGTGGCTACTTCCAACCCAAGCTGCTGGGCACGTTGGCGCAGTAGCTCGGCAATCACCAGCGACTCGGCAGCTTTTAGCATGGCAGCACGCTGCGAGTCGGCTGGGTGGTACTGCATTTCTGCCAGGATGGCCTGTTCAGAAATTTGGGTTTGGTTGACTTGGATCATTTGAAATTTCCTATGGACCAAAAGGTGCTTGTTTATACCGCGATCTGGCAGAGCTGGATGGTGGAGCAAAAATCAGGGCCTGACCAGCATCCATGCTGTTCAGGTCCCCTTTATTGCTTCCCCAGCATCGCCTTCAGACATTGGTGTAAAGTCCGGGCGCTTTTACTCCATTACTCCATTAAGCCTTACGGCCACCAAAGCGACGGCGTACCACCTGATAGTTGCGGCCAAAGTAACCAACCGGCACGCTCCAGATATGCACCAGGCGGCTGAACGGGAACAGCACGAACAAGGTCACACCCCAGAAGATATGGGCTTTGTAAATCCAGTGCAGATCCGCGACAAAACCAATGGCTTCAGCCGGACGGAAGGTCAGCAGGTAACGCGACCAGCTCATCAGATCTTTCATCACATAGCCGTCCATATGACCGGTGGAGACAAAGATGGTCAGGATGCCCAGGATCAGCTGCCAGTAAATCAGCAGCAAAATCAGTGTATCCATGGTCGAGCTGCTGGCTCGTACCCGTGGATTGAACAAGCGGCGGTAGACCAGCATGGTCATGCCGATAAAGCAGATCACCCCGAAGAAGCCACCGACACCCATGGCAATGAGTTGCTTGCCGGCCAGGGTAATGCCAAGGAAATCCCAGACTTCGTAAGGGATCACCAAACCTGCAAAGTGACCAAAGAAAATCATGATAATACCGACGTGGAAAAACACACTGGCCACGCGGAAGTACTTTTTATCCAGCATCTGACTGGACTGGGCTTTCCAGCTGTACTGCTCGCGCTCATAGCGCAGCAGGCTGCCCAGAAAGAAAATCACCGAAGCAATGTAAGGGTAGATCCCAAACAACAACATATCTGTAAAGTTCATGACGCAACTCCTGAGCGGACAGTGTTTCCGGGTGCCTGACTGGCATCGGTCCATTGCAGTGGTACGTGGTGATCGCGCCGCTGCTTTTCAGAGGGTTTGTGGCTGCTGCCGCAGCCATCCTGTTCTGAGCCCGGGCCAAAGGTCACCATTTCTTCTTCCCAGACTTTATCCAGCGCTTCTTTGGTATCGTCACGCTGCTCGTTTTTCAGCTGCTCACGCACCGAGTCCAGCTCCACATCAACCCCAGACAGTTCCAGCAAAGCACTGAACAGCACCTGATAATTGCAGTTGCGCTGCTCCAGCCGGCACAGCAGCACCGACAGAATATGCGCCACTTCAGCCAGGCCGAGGGCGGCATTCTCGTCGCCCTGAGTGCTTAAGAACTCCAGGTATAGCGGCAGATGATCCGGCAGCTCGCGAACATCAATCTGCAGGCCAGCCGACTTGTACTGGTTCATCAAATCGACCATGGCCTGACCGCGGTCGCGCGACTCACCATGCAGGTGTTCAAACAACAGCAAGGACAAGGAGCGACCGCGCTCGAACAGGCCGTCGTAATCGGACTGCCAGTCCATCAAATCGCCGCTAAAGCGTTGCTCGATAAAATCGAGCAGGCCTTGCTGCTGCGTTTCAGACAGCGGCGACTCGGCCACCAGCTGCCTGGCATCGGCTTTGGCCGCCAGCAGCGCTTCGGTCGGGTATTCCAGCAACAGGGAAATCAGTTGTAGTATGCGCATGCCTTACTCCTTTACCGTGACCGGGATCACTTTACGGACCCCTTTGCTGCTGCCACCAAAGATGTTCAGCTTGCTGTCACCACCGCCGCAGCCATTGCCGAAGCTAAAGCCACATTCGCCTTTTAAATCGTAAGCATTCTCGGCGTAAGCCCGGTGGCTGGTGGGGATCACAAAGCGATCCTCAAAGTTGGCCAGCGCCATGTAGCGGTACATTTCCTCGACCATCTCTTTGCTCAGGCCGACCTGCTTCAGTACTTCCAGATCTTCCACACCATCGACCTGCTGCGAGCGTTTGTAGGCACGCATGGCAATCATCCGCTCCAGCGCCCGTACTACCGGTGCCTCGTCGCCTGCGGTCAGCATATTGGCCAGGTAACGCAGCGGAATGCGCAGCGATTTCAGATCTGGGATTTCACCGTTCATACCGACATGGCCGGCTTCGGCCGCACTTTGAATGGGGGACAGTGGCGGTACGTACCAGACCATCGGCAGGGTGCGGTACTCCGGGTGCAGTGGCAGCGCCACTTTCCAGTCCATCGCCATCATGTAGACCGGCGAGCGCTGGGCGGCTTTTAACCAGTTATCCGGAATGCCTTCCTTGCGTGCCGCCTCTATCACCTTGGGATCGTGCGGGTCGAGGAACAGGTCCAGTTGCGCCTGATACAAGTCTTTCTCGTTGGCAACGCTGGCCGCGGCTTCAATTTTGTCGGCATCGTACAGCAGCACACCAAGGTAGCGGATGCGGCCGACACAGGTTTCTGAGCAGGTGGTGGGCTGGCCGGCTTCAATCCGCGGGTAGCAGAAGGTGCATTTTTCCGACTTGCCGGTTTTCCAGTTGAAGTAGATTTTTTTGTATGGGCAGCCGGACACGCACATCCGCCAGCCGCGGCATTTGTCCTGATCAATCAGCACAATGCCGTCTTCTTCACGCTTGTAAATGGCGCCACTCGGGCAAGAGGCAACACAGGTCGGGTTCAGACAGTGTTCGCACAGCCGTGGCAGGTACATCATAAAGGTCTTTTCAAACTGACCGTAAATGTCTTTTTGCACCACCTCGTTGAAGTTCTGGTCTTTTTTCCGTTTTTCGAACTCGGTACCAAGAATTTCTTCCCAGTTCGGACCCCACTCGATTTTTTCCATCCGCTGGCCGCTGATCAGCGAGCGGGGCCGGGCGACCGGCTGGTGCTTGCTGTCTTTGGCGTTGTGCAGATGCTGGTAATCAAAATCGAACGGCTCGTAGTAGTCGTCGATTTCCGGTAGGTCCGGGTTGGCGAATAAATTCGCCAGCACCCGCAGTTTGCCACCGATTTTTGGCACCAGCTTGCCGTTGCTTTTACGCTGCCAGCCACCTTTCCATTTGTCCTGGTTTTCCCATTCTTTTGGAAAGCCAATGCCCGGCTTGGTCTCAACGTTGTTGAACCAGGCGTACTCTACGCCTTCGCGCGAGGTCCAGACGTTCTTGCAGGTGATGGAGCAGGTGTGACAGCCAATGCATTTGTCCAGATTCAGCACCATGCCGATTTGTGCTCTGATTTTCATGATAACTCCTTACTCCAACCTTATTCGGTATCCAGCCAATCGACCTTGTTCATTTTGCGAACAATGACGAACTCGTCGCGGTTGCAACCGACGGTGCCGTAATAGTTAAAGCCATAGGCCTGCTGGGCGTAGCCACCAATCATATGGGTTGGCTTCATCACGGCCCGGGTCACCGAGTTGTGAATGCCGCCGCGGCTGCCGGTCATTTCTGAGCCCGGTACGTTCACAATCCGCTCCTGAGCGTGGTACATCATGCTCATGCCTTCAGGAACCCGCTGTGACACCACAGCCCGGGCCGAGATGGAGCCATTGACGTTAAAGATTTCGATCCAGTCGTTGTCTTCAATGCCGGCGGCTTTGGCGTCGATTTCACTTAACCAGACAATGGGGCCGCCGCGGGATAAGGTCAGCATCAACAGGTTGTCGGAGTAGGTGCTGTGAATGCCCCATTTCTGGTGTGGGGTGATCCAGTTCAGCACAATTTCCTTGTTGCCATTGGGCTTCTGGTTCAGCACCGGCTGCACCGTTTTCAGGTTGATTGGCGGCTTGTAGGCACAAAGGGTTTCGCCAAAGTCGCGCATCCACTCGTGATCCTGATAGAACTGCTGGCGGCCGGTGATGGTGCGCCATGGGATCAGCTCGTGCACATTGGTGTAGCCGGCGTTGTAGGACACATGCTCATCTTCCAAACCCGACCAGGTGGGGGAGGAGATGATTTTGCGCGGCTGCGCCACGATGTCGTTGAAGCGGATCTTTTCCTCTTCTTTCGGTTTGGCCAGATGGGTGTGATCGCGGCCGGTAATTTTACTCAGCGCGCCCCAGGCTTTTACCGCCACATGGCCATTGGTTTCCGGTGCCAGCGATAAAATCACTTCGCAGGCATCGACCGCCGACTCAATTTTGGCCAGGCCTTGATTGATGCCTTCGCCGGTGTGGGTGCGGTTCAGTTTGCGCAGGAACTCGACTTCTTCTTTGGTATCCCAGCCAATGCCTTTGCCGCCATTGCCGATGTTTTCCATCAGCGGGCCAAGCGAGGTAAAGCGGGCATAGGTGTTGGGGTAATCGCGCTCCACCACATTGATGTGCGGCATGGTTTTCCCCGGAATGGCTTCGCATTCGCCTTTCCACCAGGCTTTGACACCATAAGGTTGCGCCAGCTCGGCCGGGGTATCGTGGTGCATCGGGGTGGTGACTACATCGGTTTCTTTGCCCAGGTGGCCCACACAGACGCGGGAGAACTCTTTGGCAATGCCTTTAAAGATTTCCCAGTCACTGCGCGCTTCCCACACCGGGTCAATGGCGGCGGTCAGCGGGTGAATAAAGGGGTGCATGTCCGAGGTGTTCATGTCGTCTTTTTCGTACCAGGTGGCCGTTGGCAACACGATGTCGGAATACAGACAGGTAGTCGACATCCGAAAATCCAACGTCACGAACAGATCGACCTTGCCTTCGGCAGGCTGTTCGGTCCATTCCACATCTTCCGGTTTCTTGCCGCCAAACTCGCCCAGATCTTTCCCCAGCAAACCATGCTTGGTGCCCAGCAGGTGGCGCAGCATGTACTCATGGCCTTTGCCGCTGGAGCCCAGCAGGTTCGAGCGCCAAATAAACATATTGCGTGGGAAGTTTTGCGGATTTTCTGGCTGCTCGCAGGCAAACTTGACTTTGCGATCTTTCAGCTGCTGCAGCACATAGTCTTTTAGCTCCACACCGGCAGCTTTGGCTTCGGCTGCCAGGCCCAGTGGGTTCACCCCAAGCTGAGGCGCGGAAGGCAGCCAGCCCATGCGTTCGGCACGGCTGTTGAAGTCGATAATGCTGCCAGACCACTTGTCTTTGTTGGCCAGTGGCGAAATCACTTCGCTCATGTCCAGTTTTTCATAGCGCCACTGGCTGGAGTGGTTGTAGAAAAAGGAGGTACCGTTCATATGGCGCGGCGGACGCTGCCAATCCAGCGCAAAGGCCAGTGGTGCCCAACCGGTTTGTGGCCGTAGTTTTTCCTGGCCGACATAGTGCGCCCAGCCGCCGCCGCTTTGGCCCACACAGCCACACAGCATCAGCATGTTAATCAGCCCACGGTAGTTCATGTCCATGTGGTACCAGTGGTTCAGCGCGGCACCGACAATCACCATGGAGCGGCCACGGGTTTTATCGGCGGTGCGGGCAAACTCGCGGGCAATGCGAATGACATCGGCACGTTTGACGCCGGTAATGGCTTCTTGCCAGGCTGGGGTGTACGGCACGTTATCGTCAAAGCTCTTGGCGCGGCTGTCATCGCCCAGGCCGTTGTCGACGCCGTAGTGCGCCAGCATCATGTCAAACACCGTAGCCACTAAAGCGGTGCTGCCATCGGCCAGTTGCACCCGCTTGGCTGGAATTTTACGCAGCTGAAGGTCGCTGTGCTCGGTGTGCTGGAAGTACTGGTACTCGTGCGGTGCGCCGCCAAAGTAAGGGAAGGCGACTTCAACCAGTTCGTCGTGCTGATCTTTTAAGCTCAGCATTAAATCAACCTCACCCTGGCGGTCTTTTTGCTCCAGGTTCCACTTGGCAGCATCTTCGCCCCAGCGGTAGCCAATGGCGCCATTCGGGCTGGTCAAACGCTGATCTGCCGCGTTGATGGCAATGGTTTTCCAATCCGGGTTGTTGCTTTCACCCAGCTGATCAACCAAATCGGCCGCCCGCAGGAAACGCCCCTGGGTTTTATGGCTGCCGGTATCCTCCAGCATCACCAGCATCGGCATGTCGGTGTAGCGTTTGATGTAGTCGGTAAAATAAGTGCTTGGGTTATCGACGTGGAATTCTTTTAAAATCACATGGCTAAAGGCCATGGCAAGAGCCGCATCGGTGCCCTGACGCGGGGCCAGCCAGGTGTCGCCAAACTTGGAGGCTTCGGAGTAGTCCGAGGTAATAACGCAGGTTTTGGTGCCTTTGTAACGTACTTCAGTCAAAAAGTGCGCATCCGGGGTGCGGGTTTGCGGTACGTTCGAGCCCCAGACAATGATGTAGTTGGAGTTGTACCAGTCGGCCGACTCCGGTACGTCGGTTTGCTCGCCCCAGATTTGCGGCGAAGCCGGCGGCAGGTCGCAGTACCAGTCGTAGAAGCTTAAGCAATTGCCGCCAATCAAGGATAAGTAACGGGCACCGGCGGCGTAGGACACCATCGACATCGCCGGAATGGGCGAGAAGCCGGTGATGCGATCCGGGCCATAGGTTTTGGCGGTGTAGGTGTTGGAAGCGGCTATCAGCTCGTTCACCTCATCCCAGCTGGCGCGGACAAAACCACCCAGGCCGCGACGCTCTTTGTAGCTTTTGGCTTTGACCGGATCGCTGATGATGGACTCCCAGGCTTTAACCGGATCGCTGTGCTGCGCTTTGGCTTCGCGCCACAGCTTCATCAGCTGGCCACGCATCTTGGGGTACTTTAAGCGGTTGGCACTGTAGATGTACCAGGAGTAACTGGCACCCCGCGGACAGCCGCGTGGCTCATGGTTTGGTAAATCCGGCCGGGTGCGTGGGTAATCGGTCTGCTGGGTTTCCCAGGTGACCAGGCCATCTTTGACGTAAATTTTCCAGCTGCACGAGCCGGTGCAGTTGACGCCGTGGGTCGAGCGCACCACTTTGTCGTGCTGCCAGCGCTGGCGGTAGCCTTGCTCCCAGCTGCGGTCCTGATCGGTGGTAACGCCATGCCCGTCGGAGAAGGGCTCTTTGCGCGCAGTAAAATAGCGCAGTTTGTCGAGTAGGTGACTCATCGTACACTCCTGGTCTTGTCCTGCATGAACAGACGGTTTTTACTTATTCAGTAGGCACATCATAGAAAGAACCGCTTAATGATGCTTGATTTGGATCAAGGCTTCCACTGAGCTAACTTACTGATTAAGAAGGGTAATACCCACTAAGTGGTAGTGTATTTTGGGGCTAAATGCCTGAAAATGCTGGGGCTGAAATCACGGAACTACCCCCTTGGTGTGGCGCGCTCACCTGGGCGGGGCAAAGGGGGTAGCTCGATTGTGCCGGCTGCAGGAACAATCGCGGCTGCATGCTGCTGCTTTTCAGGTTATGCTTAGATGAATTCGCATTGGAGATACTATGCGCCCTTTTTCCGTCGTTACCCGTATCAACATTGCGCTGGCTTGCATCGTGACGCTGGCGCTGACCACCATGATGGTGTCGTACTGGTTGTCGGATAAAGCCGACAGCGATGCCCATGCGGTCAATGTGGCGGGCTCCTTGCGGATGCAAAGTTACCGGCTGGCCTGGCTGAAATTGCAGCAAGAACCTGAACGCTTAGCCGGGGCAAAACAGCAGTTAAACAGCAGTTGGCAGCATCCGGTATTTAAACGTTTTTTGCACCAGCCAGAGATCCAGACCAAGTACGATACCGCTTATCAGCATTGGCAGACGGTGGCACCGTTGCTGGCGGCCGAACAAACCGATATTGCTGAGCTGGAGTCCGTATTGACCGAGCAAGTCCGTTTGCTGGATGTGCTGGTACTTGCTATTCAGCAGGATGCCGAGCAAAAAGTGCGGGCCTTTCGCACCGTGCAGGTGGTGGCAGTGCTGGCGACCATTTTGCTGTCCATTGTTGTGATGTACTGGCTGCGGGTGATGGTGCAGGAGCCATTGCAAGAGCTGATTAAAGGCGCCAGGCGCATTGCGCAGGGTGATTTTACCCACCGCATCACAGCGCAGCAGCAAGATGAACTGGGTACTCTGGCCCACAGCTTTAATAAAATGAATGGTGCCATCGGTTATATGTACGGCAATCTGGAAAAGCGGGTGCAGCAGCAAACCGAAGCGCTACAGCACAGCAACACCCGTTTGCAGTTTTTGTTTGATATAGCCCGCAGCATCAGTGAGCACAGTCTGCACTCGGCGGACTTTTCCGAGCTGGTGACCGAGCTGCAGACCATTCTTCAAACCGATGAACTCGAGCTCTGCCTGTTAACCGAGCAGGGCTCCAGCCCCTACTTGCAGGTGCAGCCGGAACAAAATCCACACATGCACTGCGTGAAAACCAACTGCCAGGATTGTGTATCGCAGGGGCAGGATATCCGCACCGAGCACGCGCAGCTGGTGTATCGCTATCCTCTGGACAGGGAGCAGCACCACTTTGGCGTGCTGGTGGTTCGGCAGGCTAAGGATAAGCCTTTGCACGACTGGCAGCAGCAATTGCTGCAATCGGTGGCCGATTTATTAGCACTGGCGCTTAGCTTAAAAGGCGAAGAGGAGCAGGTACGACGTTTGGCCCTGATGCAGGAGCGCTCGGTCATTGCCCGTGAGCTGCACGACTCTCTGGCACAATCCTTATCCTACTTAAAAATCCAGGTAACGCGGCTGAATAAAGGCCTGGCCAGTGACAACAAAGCCATGCTGCAGGATGTGGCCGATGAGCTAAAAGAAGGCTTAAGCTCAGCCTACCGGCAGCTGCGCGAACTGCTCACCACTTTCCGGCTTAAGGTGGATGGAGCAGGGTTGCAGCAAGCTTTGCAAACCACCGTTAAACAACTGACTGAACAATCAACGCTTCGGATCCGGCTGGATTATCAACTAGAGCACTTGCCACTGACGCCAACGGAAGAAATTCACTTGCTGCAGATCATTCGCGAAGCCAGCCAAAATGCCGTGCATCACAGCCAGGGCTCAGAGCTGTCGATAGAGCTGCGTCAGGGCAAAGACAAAGCGATAGAGTTACGACTGGAGGATAATGGCGTGGGCTTGCCGGCACAGCCGGAAAAACTCAACCACTACGGCCTGGCTATTATGCAGGAGCGCAGCCGGCAGCTTGGTGGCAATTTACAGTTAAAAAACCGACCTGAAGGCGGCACCGGTCTGTATTTCCGCTTTATACCTGAGTGCATGGCGCAACTGGCCAGTGCTTAATGAGCTCTGGTCTCGCTGTTGGTCGTAGTGTGCAGCCAGCTATGCAATTCAGGCATCGCAAGCGCTGGTGCATACAAATAGCCCTGCGCCATGCTGCAACCTGCGTTGAATAAAAATGCCTGTTGTTGCGGGTGTTCGACACCTTCAGCAATCACATCCAGTCCCAGCGCTTTGGCCATCGCGATAATGGCCTGAGCAATTTGCGCGTCTTCGCTGTTGTCTGGCAGTTCATCCACGAAGCTACGGTCGATTTTCAAACAATCAATCGGCAAACGCCTCAGGTAAGAAAGCGACGAGTAGCCGGTGCCAAAGTCATCGATGGAAATACGAAACCCCTGTTGTCGTAAATGAGTTAACAGGGCGAGGGTCGCATCTGCCTGCTCAGGAATTAAGCAGCTCTCAGTCAGTTCCAGTTCTATGCATTTGGGAGCAATGTGGTATTGCTGGAGTTGGTGTTGCAGTCGTTGACTAAAAGTAGGCTCCAGCAGTTGCAGAGCGGAAATATTGATGGCAACCGGCATGGTTAGCTGGTAGTCCCGGATATCCCGACATACTTGTGCCAATACCTGATCACTGAGCAGTGAAATCAACCCCAGCTTTTCCGCCAATGGAATGAAACTGGCCGGGGAAATAAATCCATGCTCACGATGTTGCCAGCGAACCAGAGCTTCCAACCCGGTCACATGCTGCGTTTGCAGGCAAACCTTGGGCTGGTAAAATACCTCCAAGTGCTGTTGCTGCAAGGCCTGGCGCAATGCTTGCTCCAGTTTCAACTCATTCTGGGTTTGTTGGCCAACACTCTCCTGATAGAAACAGTATTGGTTGCGACCGGCATTTTTCGCCTGATACATGGCGACATCGGCATGTTTTATTAACTGGTCGGCACTTTGCGCATCTTTGGGATAGACGCTGATGCCGATGCTGGTAGTCAGGAAGAAATCCTGTTCCTGCAAGCGAAACGGCAGGTCGAATTGACTGACCAGGCGTTTCGCCAGACTCTCGAGCGAGCCGATATCGTTGATTTCCGGTAGCAAAATAGTGAATTCATCTCCGCCCAGCCGAGCCACCGACTCGCCTTCTCGCACTGTGGCTTGCAATCGTTTGGCCACTTCTTTTAAGGCATCATCGCCGGCCTGATGCCCTAGTGTGTCATTGATGCGCTTAAACAGATCCAAATCCAGAAACAGCACCGCCATCTGGTGCTGGTGGCGATGAGCATTGGCCAGTGCCAATTTTAGCCGGTCCAGGAACATCCGGCGGTTGGCAAGGCCAGTGAGCTCGTCCAGGTAGGCCAGTTGATGGATTTTACTTTCCTGGTACTTGCGTTCGCTGATATCGCTAAAAATAGCCGCAAACTGGCAGATATCCCCATGTTCGCCCCGAATGGCGGTAATGGACAGCCACTCCGGGTAAATCTCACCATTCTTGCGCTTGTTCCAGATTTCCCCTTGCCAATGACCTTGTTCCAGCAAGGTGGCCCACAATTGTTTATAAAAATCTTTATTGTGTAAACCGGAACTCAGCAAAGCAGGGGTTTGACCAATGGCTTCTTCGGCACTGTAACCGGTGAGCTGGCTGAAGCTGGGGTTGACGGATTCAATCACGCCATGCAGGTTGGTAATCATGATGCCATCCAGCGATGCATCAATCACTTTTTGTGCCAGCCTTAAGTAATCTGCCGAGGTGCGCAGCGCCTGATCGCGTAGCTGCAGTGCCTGTTTTAATTGCTCGACGTAGGCGTATTCAACATTGATCAAAATATCGCTGAACGACAATAAACCACAAATCTGCTCCTGGGCGTTACAGACAGCGATATGGCGGAAGTTTTTTTCTTTCAGTAAGTCGACCGCTTGCAGCAAGCTGCAATCTGCCGTTACCGTCAGCACCGGACGCTGCGCCAGTTGCCATAACTCCGCATGGCAGTTGCCATCGGCAATCAGCCGGATTAAATCGCGCTCGGTAATAATGCCTGCAATACCATCCGGGTAGTCGACGATGGCTGCTTCGGCATTGTGCTGGTGCATCATTTTAACCGCCTGATTCAGTGGCATACTGCTGGCTAGACAGAGCGGCGGTTTAGAGATGCTGGAGCCAACATCACGCAACCTCAGGTAGTGCTCAATGCGCTGTTGGCGAATGATATCGCTTTGTGTCAGCATGCCAAGCGGTCGTTGTGCTTTATCCAGGACCAGCAAGCGGCGGATACGCTTTTGCAGCATCAGGCTGGCCGCCTGATTGAGGGGGGTATCCGCCGACACATGAATCACCGGGCTGGTCATCAACTGGCTAATCGGCTGTTTGTAAGCATCGATTTGTTGGCAGTTCAGCCGCTTCGCGTCGGCCTCAGTCCAGATACCCAGTACTTTATTGCACTCGGTCACCAGAATGCAGCTGACCTGATGCTGATGCATCAGACGGGCGGCTTGTTGCACCGGTGTATCGGGTGGGCAGCTAATCAGCTGCTTGCTGATCAGTTTGGAGACACAAGGCTCAGGCTCTTGAGCGTTGACAAACAATTCGGTCAGATGAGCTACCACAAATCACCTTGGCTGAGTAAAAAATAGCCAGCAGTATAAGAGTGGCTTGGCAGTTACCATTTGATCCAGCGCAAAGCGCCATCCCAAAATAGGTAAATTGCGACCAAAGTCGCATAGGCAGCAGCCGTCAGGCTGCTGCCAGCTTGAGATCACGGGTTGTAAAACTCACCGGATTTACGCAGGTAGTAAAACCAGTTCAGCACCAGGCATAGCGCGTAGAACACGGCAAAACCGATCATGGCGTATTCTGGCGTTGCCGCTTTGATTTGTTCACCAAAGACCTGAGGAATGTAGAAGGCACCATAGGCAGCCACTGCCGAGGTCCAGCCCAGCACCGGGCCGGCTTGTTCTTTCGGGAAGACCACAGCGATGGTTTTAAAAGTAGAGGCATTGCCAATACCGCTGGCCGCAAACAACAGCAAGAACAGCAGAAAGAACGGCATAAAGTACTGCTCTGGGGTGGCCGACTGATAGGCCTGCTGCATAAAGTAGGCGGCACCGAGCGCAGCTATCACCATCACCACCGCACAGACTTGGGTCACCAGAGCTCCACCTAAGCGATCCGAAATCCAGCCACCAACCGGGCGAATCAAGGCGCCAATAAAGGGGGCTATCCAGGCATAGGTCAGGGCGCTCGGGCCATTCGGATTGGGCGTGTTGTGCGTCATCACACCATCGACCAGGATGTGGCTATAGCCAAATATCACCTGAATCGACAGCGGCAGGGCAGCGGCAAAGCCAATAAAGGAGCCAAAGGTCATCACATACAGCACGCTCATCACCCAGGTGTGCTTGTTATTGAAGATTCGGTATTGTCGCTCCAGGCTGGCACGAATGGCACCGGGTAGGAATTTCAGCGCCATCACGGTGGCCAAAGGCACCAAAACCAGCACCAGCTCTTTAGGAATACTAAAGCCAGAGCCATTGGCCGACTCAGGTAAAATCAGCCACAAACCCAGTACCGACGTTGCCAGACCAATGCCATACATCGCCAGTTGTATAGAAAAAGAGCCAACTGCGCTGGGTAGTTTGGGGGTCACTTCCTCGGTGTGAATGTTGTTCATGCCAAACCAGATGGCAAATGCCAGTGGAATCAGCAGCAACAACCACAAAAAGCCAGCGTTTTGCACCCAGGTCTCACTGCCTGCTGGGATACTGCCAATCAGGGTACCACTGGCTTTTTGCAGTATCATGGGTTCACCGCCGCCCACTAAAGTAAAGGCACCAAAGGTCATAAAGAGTGGGATCAGGATCTGCATGGTGGTGACGCCGAAGTTACCAAGACCGGCATTCATGCCAAGCGCCAGGCCCTGTTTTTTCTTCGGGTAGAAAAAGCTGATGTTGGACATCGAGGCAGCAAAGTTACCGCCGCCAATACCAGACAGCAAGGCCATCAGTTGAAACACCCAGAGTGGGGTATTGGGATCCTGCAGCGCCATGCCCGTGCCAAAGGCCGGGATCATCAACAAGCTGGTGGTTAAAAATATGGTGTAACGCCCGCCGCAGAGCCGGACGAAAAAGCTGGCCGGAATACGCAGGGTTGCCCCGCTAAGACCGGCAATAGCGGCTAGGGTAAAAAGCTCCGATGCCGAATAGGGAAACCCTAAATTAAGCATCTGCACACTGATAATGCTCCACATCATCCAGACCGCGAAACCACAGAGTAAACTTGGAATGGAAATCCAAAGGTTGCGGGTGGCGATGCGGTTGCCTTCTTGCTGCCAGAAGGTGTCGTTTTCCGGCTCCCATCGTTTTAGATCAGACATAGTCAGACTCCTGTTTGCTGATGTGCTAACTATGCGTGCAGTGCCCTTGAACAACAATGTAACTCTGGGGTTAGCTCCAATGCGCTATCAACTATACATGGGTACCTACAATTAGGTATTCGTCTGTAGTCTTAGAAAAATTAAGATTTAAAATCATGCAGTTAAATTAGCCTTTTATTCTTTGCTTGCCAGCCATTCATGCTTGTTACTTTAGCGTGAATAGACCAAACTATGACTTGAGTCAAAGAATCCAAGCCATAAATCACGGCTAATAGCCGGATTATACAGCACCGATGGAGTAACCCATGAATTCTGAAGCAGCCAGCGTCATGCTGATTGATGATCATCCTTTATTGCGCAAAGGTCTCAGGCAATTGTTGGAGTATGAAGATGATCTGGATGTGGTGGCAGAAGCCAGCAGTGGGAAAGAAGCCATCCCTCTTGCCGTCGAGCTGGACCCGGATTTGATCATCCTGGATTTAAACATGCAGGGTATGGATGGGTTGGCCACTTTGCAGGCATTGCGTAAAGAAGGGGTCACCTCCCGCATTGTGATGCTGACGGTATCGGATGCCGATGAAGATGTGGTGCAGGCCATTACGCTCGGTGCCGATGGTTACCTGCTAAAAGACATGGAACCTGAGCAGCTGCTGGAGCAAATTCGCCGGGCTGTGACCGGTAAAATGGTGCTCAGCGAGTCGGTCGCCGCGGTACTGGCTACGGCGCTTAGAAAACCAGGCCCCAAACCCAATGCCGAGCTGAATAGCCTGACCAACCGTGAGTACGAAATTCTGAGTTTGATAGCCAAAGGCATGAGCAATAAGGTGATAGCGCGGGAGCTGGATATCTCCGATGGCACCGTCAAAGTGCATGTGAAGCATCTGCTGAAAAAGCTGGGGCTGCGCTCGCGGGTCGAGGCTGCGGTCTGGATGGTGAATCAGCAAGGAGCTAAGGCATGAGCATGATGCCGGTGCAGGATGCGATTGATGTCATGTTAAGCCAGGTGAGTCCGCTGGTTGCTACCGAACACCTGGGTCTGGCAGCTGCGCTTGGCCGGGTACTGGCCAGTGATATCCGGGCCGAAGTGACGGTGCCTGCTTTTGATAACTCAGCGATGGATGGTTATGCACTGCGCGCAGTAGAGGCGGTACCTGGCAACACCTTGCCCTTGGCAGGCACTGCACTGGCAGGGCATGCTTTTGAGGGGGCAGTTCCGGCGAATAATTGTGTGCGTATCACCACCGGTGCTGTTTTGCCGGAGGGGTTGGATACTGTTGTGATGCAGGAGCAGGTAGAGCAAGCCGGGCAGGGTATTCGATTGCTGCATGCACCTAAGCCGGGAGAGCATGTCCGTAAAGCTGGCGAAGATATTGCCCCAGGGCAGCTGGTGTTGTCCAAAGGACAACGGCTGTCGGCGGTCGATTTGGGCTTGCTGGCTTCGATCGGCCAGGCCGAGGTAACGGTGCACCGGCAGATCAAGGCTGCGGTATTTTCAACCGGTGATGAGCTCATCGCCCCAGGCCAGCCATTGCCGGCAGGTCACCTGTACGACAGCAACCGGGTGGTGCTAACTGCTATGCTAAAGCGGCTGGATTGCGATGTGCTGGATTTAGGCTTACTGCCTGACAAGCCTGAGGCAATCCGCCAGGCTATTTTACAGGCCAGCGATGAAGCCGATGTGTTGATCACCAGTGCCGGGGTATCAGTTGGGGATGCAGATTACACCCGACAATTACTCAGTGAACTGGGCGATATCGGTTTTTGGAAAGTGGCAATGAAGCCGGGCAAACCCTTTGCCTTTGGTAGCTTGGGGACATGCTGGTTTTTCGGCTTGCCGGGTAATCCGGTGGCGGCAGTCGCTACCATGGATGTATTGGTACAGCCTGTGTTGCGACGCCTGGCAGGTGAGCCGATGGCGATGCTAAGGCAGCAACCATTGGCGGCAGTGTCCGCAGAAACACTCAGAAAAACACCGGGCCGGGCGGATTTTCAGCGCGGCTTTTATCAGCAGCTAGACGGTCAGTTGCAGGTAAAACCAGTAGGCCGGCAAAGCTCTGCCGTGCTCAGTGGCGCCGCCAAAGCCAACTGTTACATTGCGTTGGAGCAAGAGCGGGGTCCGGTGGCTGCTGGAGAAAAGGTCCATATCTTGCCGTTTTATCAGATGCTCCGTTAGTCTTACTGCCTGGAGCCAGCTTGAATGTGAATGACCGCACCCTGGTCGCAGCAGGTGGCTCTTTGACAGCAGCTGGCTTGCGAAAAAAGCAGTGACTAACCATACTTGGCGCATCGTTTTGGGACGAAAGAGGACCTTGTTTATGCTGCGCTCAGGCTTTTGTTACTGCCTACTACTGCTGGTGATCACATCCTTGTCTGCTTGGGCTGACAACACGTCGGAGCCAGAAGCATCGGTTACGGTGTTTGACCAGGTGCAGGTGCTGCCAATGGACTCGGACCAGGTGCTCTCCAATCAGCGGGTGCTGGTTAAAGGCGATCGCATTGTGGCGGTAGCAGCTGCGGCGGAGCTGGAAATCCCGCAAGGGGCAACGGTCATTGACGGTCAGGGCCGATACTTGCTGCCCGGACTGGCAGAAATGCATGGCCATGTACCACCTACCGTTGATTTCAGTGGCATGCCCGCCCGTTATCTGGATGATGTGTTGCTACTCTATGTCGCCGGTGGTGTAACTACCGTGCGTGGCATGCTGGGCCATGACCATCAGCTGCGGTTAAAAGACGATATTGCCACCGGCAAGCGGCTGGGGCCAACCTTGTATCTGGCGGGTCCCAGCTTTAATCAACATACGGTGACCTCACCAGAGCAAGCCCGCGAGCGCGTGCGCCAGCACAAAAGTGAGGGCTGGGACTTACTAAAAATTCACCCTGGTCTGAGCCTGGAGCAGTATCAGGCCATTGCCGATGAAGCCAAACAACAAGGCATTGACTTTGCCGGCCATGTGCCGGAAGCCGTTGGGGTGGAGCAAGCGATTCAACTAGGCAGCCGCACTATTGATCATCTGGATGGTTATATGGCGGCGCTGGGCGGTTTTGATACGCCATTAACCGAGCAGGATATGGCTGAGCTGGTGGCGCTGACCAAAACGTATCAGGTGGCTGTAGTGCCTACTCAGGCATTATGGGAAACCATTATCGGCGCTGCCGATAGGGAGCTGCTGGAAAGTTTTGACGAGCTGAAATACATGCCATCCCGGGTAATAAACGGTTGGCGCCGTTATCTGGACGCGGCCAGTGGGGCCTATTACACCGGAGAAACAGCCGCCATTCATGCCGAAAACCGCCAGCGCTTGCTAAGTGCATTGTATCAGGCAGGGGTGACTATTCTGATGGGCACGGACGCACCGCAGCTGTACAGTGTACCGGGTTTATCCTTGCGCCGTGAGCTGCCTATGATGGCAGCTGCGGGCATGAGCCACTACGATATCCTGCGCAGTGGCACTGTGCTGGTGGGGGAGTACTTTGCCGAGCAGGATACTTTTGGTCTGGTAAAAGCTGGTCACCGGGCCGATCTGCTGCTGGTGGATGCGAATCCTTTGGATGACTTGTCGGCGCTGTACCAGCCAGCCGGTGTGATGGTGCGCGGGCAGTGGCTAAGCCGGGCAGAGCTGGATGCGAAACTGGCTGAAATAGCCGCCGCCCGTAGTGCCGAACAGCGAGGGCGTTAAGATGCTGTACTTTGCTTATGGCTCCAATTTATCGCTGGCCCGGCTGCGCCAGCGGGTACCGAGCGCTGAGCGGCTTGGCGTGTATCGGCTGCCCGGCTATCAGCTGCGGTTTCACAAAGCCAGCACCGATGGTTCGGCCAAGTGCGATGCCTTTTTTACCGGTGATAGCAGCCATCAGGTGCTTGGTGCCGTCTACAAGATGGATCCGGCCGAGCGGCCGGTGCTGGATCAGGCAGAAAGCTTAGGCACCGGTTACAACGCCAAACCGGTTTGGGTGCAGCACAGCGATGGTCACAGCCTGGAAGCGTTAATCTACTACGCCATCCGTATTCGGAATGATGTGATCCCATACGACTGGTACAAACATCATGTGCTGGTGGGGGCGCAAGAGGTGCAACTGCCAGATTACTACATTCAGGCCATCGAATCGGTGATTGCAGTGCCAGATCCAGACCGGCAAAGAGCCCAAAAGGAGTGGGCGGTGCATGGGTTATCATGTTAACAAGCATTACTTTTAGTAACAAAATACACTGGCGCATGACTTGATTTCATTTATAGTGAAAAGACACTTTATGGAGGCATGTCTATGCAAGCACAGTGTTTATGTGGTTCTGTCAAAGTAACCGCAAAGGAGCAACATCAAGTCAGTGTCTGTCACTGCGGTATCTGCCGCCGCTGGGGCGGTGGACCTTTGTTCGCCGTGCATTGCGGCCAGGATGTTCAATTTGAAGGCCGGGAGTTTGTGACCGATTATTCGTCTTCTGAATGGGCCAATCGCGGCTTTTGCCGTCGTTGCGGCACTCATATGTATTACCACTTGCTGGATGCCAACGAATACATTCTGCCTGCTGGCCTGTTTCAGGATGAAGCAGGGATGGCCCTGACGGAGCAAATCTTCATTGATCAGAAGCCGGCTTTTTACAATTTCCGAGAGCAGACCGAGAATCTGACCGAGGCCGAGGTATTTGCTAAGTATGCACCTGCATCAGATAGTACCGGTTGAACCACATCAACCTTTCCGTTCGGCGTACTGCCGTGGGCTGATGCCATTCCAGTTGCGAAAGGCGCGTTTAAAGCTGCGGGCATCGGAAAACGATAGCTTGTGGGCAATGTCTTCCAAGGTTAGTTGCTGCATCAACAGCAACTTGGCTTCCTGGTTTAATAACTGCTCTTTGTATTGGCGAAAGCTGGTTCGGTGCGCTGCCAGGCGCCGGCGCAGCGTGGCAACGCTGCAGCCTAAGGTGCGGGCGACACTGGCCTGATCGCGTAAACCTGACTCCAAAGCCAATCTGACTTTAAGCGGAAAGCTGGTCGCGCTCTGGCCGCAAGGCTCCGTGCCAAGGCGCTGCAATTCACTGTAGACCAAAGACGAGTTCAGGATTTGGCCGTCAGGTCGCTGAATGGCACGCGTTGCCAACTCGGCCGGGTAGTGCAGCTCAAAACAGCTGGCGGAAAAGCTCAGTGCCGTTTCGGTAAAGGTGGCAGGCAAGGGGGATTGGCTGGCCGCTTGATTCCGACTTTTGATCTTCAATAAAGGCACCGCAGAGCCTGCCAGGGTGGTGATCACGCCATGAATAAACACCAGTACCATATCCAGGTTAAAAGCAATGTACTGGCGCGCATCGGCGGTATAGGGAAAACTGCGATCATCAATGCGGTAAATCAAGTGGCGCTCAGTGCATTCCAGCTGATTGTAGTTGCCAGCATGAATAAAATTATACGCATTCGCCAGTTGCTGCAATGCCTGCTGAATCGTGGTGCAGTGGCAAAGGCTGGACAGCACATAGTCATTGGTCCCCGGCATTAATGGCCGCTCCGACAAGTGCAGCGACTCATCCTGTAC
This sequence comes from Alkalimonas cellulosilytica, assembly GCF_036325985.1. Lineage (NCBI taxonomy): Bacteria > Pseudomonadati > Pseudomonadota > Gammaproteobacteria > Alkalimonas > Alkalimonas cellulosilytica. The sequence goes on along the minus strand of NZ_JAUHLI010000012.1, from coordinate 64,813 downwards.
TTCGATGGCAAAACGTTCAAGCAAGCGCAGCATACTGGCAGGGCTGCCTGTATCCCCAGTCTCTGTATGCTCAATCAGCCCATCCATGCAGACACCATGCGCTGCCATCATCTCAGATAACATCTGCCAGCTGTCTTTGGTTGCATGCTCTGTGGTCATCATTGTTCGCCGCGGCTTAATCCTGTAATGACTAAAGCATAACCTGGCTCAGCTGGCAACAGTACAAAAGTGCAGTATCCTATCTCTAAACAAGAGCCAGCAAATCCTCACGCAGTTGCTTTGCCAGCCGGGTTCTGGCGAGCTGTGAGATAGGTAAGATGCCGAAAGAGACAAAAGCATGGATGCTGTCGTAGCTATCCAGCCGCTTTAGTAAGCCAAGCGCTTGAAGCCGCTCTGCCAGTATTTTGCCCTCATCCAGCAAAGGATCGAAGTTGGCCAGCAACAAAGAGGTTGGGGGCAGATCATCCAGTCGGGACTGCAATAAGGGCGAGATTTCCGGGTTATCGCTGCGTTCTTCATCGGTAAGATACCAGTTGCGGGTATCGTCAATGGCAGATCGTGCCAGCAGATAATCGCCATTGCCAAATTGCAGCCGGGATGGGTAGGCATCGTGTAGGCTGTGTACATCCAGTACCGGATAAATCAGGTACTGGCCCGCAATGGGCAAGTGCAGACTGCGGCTGGCCCTCATACTGAGCGCCAGCGCCAGGTTGCCACCGGCACTGTCGCCCATCACGGCAATTTTAGTGGCTGAAATGCCGAGCTCAGCCGATTGTTGATGCAACCAGCGCAGCGCAAGACATGCATCGTCCAGCCCAGCCGGGTAGGGGTGATCTGGTGCTAACCGGTACTCAACGCTTAAAAAACGCACACCGCTTTGCTGGCACAGTGAGCGAACCAGCGCATCGTAACAATCCAGATCACCAAGGCTCCAGCCACCGCCGTGTAAAAACAGTACGATGGCATCCGGCACCTGCAACTGCTGCGGCTGATACAGCCGGGCAGGGACGAAATGGTTGGTGGCGGCCAACTGCAGCGACTCAACCCGGCAGTCTGGGTCGCTGTCACCGGCCAGTGATAAAAACATGGTCCGCGCGCCAGCACGCGAAGCTTCAATGGTTGGTTTATGTGGCTGCAGCGCAGCCGCTTGTTGGTTAAACTGCTCAAGAAGGGCTGCAGTTGCTTGATCCATGCTCATTAGAAATACCTGTAAGTCAGTTGCAGGCCAAAGGTACGGGGATCGCCGTAATAACCCAGTTGCACCCCCGGTGAGGCACTTAAATCAAATCCATGCTGGCGATAGCGTTTATCGGTCAGGTTTTTGCCAAACAGATTCAGTTGCCACTGCTCATCCTGGCTTTGCCAGCTTAGGTACAGGTCGTACAGAGCGAAGCCGGGCTGTGCCAGTACATCACTGCTACTGACGGTCAGATAGGTTTTGCTTTTGATACTGACACCAGCATTGAGTGACAGGCTGCCTTGGTTGCCTAAATCAAACCAGTAATCCAGCCCCAGCCGGCCATTCCAGCGCGGTGCATTCACCAGCTCCCGCTCATCGCTGATTTCCTGCTCAAAATCGCCCAGCAGTTCATCGTAGCCACCGGCCAGGTAGCCCAGATTCAGGTTCAGCGTTAAGCTGTCGCTAAGCAGAGCCTGTAGCTCCAGCTCAGCACCATAGGTGCTGGCTTTACCGGCGTTTTCAAACAGCGATAAAAAGGCCCCCGTATCCGGATCAATCGAAAAACGACTGAGCTGGAAGTTTTTGTAATCGTTGTAGAATAAAGCCGAATTTAGCCGCACTTGCTGGCTAAGTAACATCGACTTGGAACCGACTTCATAGCTCCACAGGGTTTCCGGATCGTAGGGCTGGGCAAACGAGGTTAAACGGCCATTGAAACCACCGCTTTTAAAGCCTTTGCTGATGCTGCTGTACAGCATGGTTTGGGGGGAGTATTGGTAGTTCAGCACGGCGCGTGGGGAGAAATCATTCCAGCTTTGGCTGGCATCGTAGCCAGTCAGGCTATGGCCAATACCGCTGCCAAACACGGCTTTCATGCCTTGGGGTGTAGTCACACCGGTACCTGCGAATTCCTCACCACGATTACTGACCTCTTTTTTCTCCCGGGTCCAGCGAGCACCCAGTGTCAGGCTGAGTGGCTCGCTTAGTTGCAGGGTCAGGTTGCTGTAGATGGCATGACTGGTATTGGTTTGGTCACGTAAGCCGGCACTGATCACTGGAAAAGGAAAGAAAATACCGTTGCCCAGTGGCACAAAAAAATCCGGTGCAATGGCACCACCAAAGCTCCAGGAGTTTTCCTTAAAGTAAAATAGCCCTGATACCAGCGATAAGCGCTCGTTGCGGTACAGCCACTGCAGCTCCTGGCTAAGCTGATCCTGATCTTCATAGCTGTAAATACCAAAGCTATCATCTGGTGACCCATCTAAGTCCAGATGTGTACGGTAGGTCATTTCCCGGTACGCCGTGATGGATTTCAGGGTAGATTGCTGAAATTGATAATCCAGTGTCAGGGCTACCCCTTTGGTGCGCAATTCTTCACGGTCGTTGAAGTTGGCATTGACCACGAAGGGATCATCGCCCACCGGCAAGAAATCCCCTGTTGGCAGGGAGTAAATAGGCGTTTCCCGGTGCGGGGTACGGGAAAAATCCGGGTTTTGGTTGGAGCCATCCAGCACCAGATAGGCCGAAAAATCATCGGTTGGGGTATAAAGCAGACTGCCACGCCAGGTGAGCGAGTCTTTATCGTAATCGCGCTGACCGGTGTGTTGGTTGAAACTAAAGCCATCGCGGCTGTTTTTGGCAATGGCAAAACGAGCCGCCAGTTGATCTTCGAGCAAAGGGCCGGTCAGACTGCCTTTTACGCCACGCTGATTAAAGTTGCCTGCCATCAGGCTGAGATAGCCTTCCGTGATGTCACTGGGGCGGGCGCTGGTAAATTTTACCGCGCCACCGATGGTGTTGCGGCCGTACAGAGTTCCCTGCGGACCGCGCAGCACTTCAATTTGTTGCGGGTCGACCACATCCAGAAAAGCGCCTTGCACCCGGCCCAGATAGACATCATCCAGGTAAATCCCAACGCCGGGATCATTAAAGGAAATCGAGTCCAGCTGGCCGACACCGCGAATATAGACCACCGCATTGGCGGCATCGCCGACATGCAGGTTCAGGTTGGGTACCAGGGCTTCCAGTTGGCCCAGGTTTTGAATTTGGTACTGCTCCAGCTCGGTGCTGGATAAAGCGGTAACGGCAATCGGCACTCGCTGCAGGTTTTCGGTTTGCCGGGTTGCTGTTACTTCAATGACTTCGATACTCCGTGTTGGTTCAGAAGTGTTGTCGGTTGTGTCATTGTTGGCCAGATCGGCGTAGGCCCAGGGGGCAGCCAGAGCCGTTAGAATTGCTAGCGAAAGCATGCCTGGGCGGCCTGGTAATGAGCTGTTTTTTTGTCGTTGTTGTGCAGTCATGGCGTTGTCCTTACCTTGTCGTAGGCTTTCATACTAAAGAGAGACGCTACAAGTACAAGGACAGAAAAAATCAATGTAGGGGGTTAAATTCGCTCAGGTTATTGCATGGAATTTTGCTGAGTAAGACTAATCAGAGTGTGTTTGCATGCTAAAACAGTTGTCGCAGCGAAAATTACCACTTGTTTGCGCTGGATCAAACGCTGCTGGTTCTGAATAAGTAGACTGCGCAGCAGTTTGACCGATGAGCCTTAGCATGCAACAACAGCAACCAGAATTACTTTCCCCGGCGGGTAGTTTAAAAGCCATGCGTCTTGCCTTTGCCTATGGTGCGGATGCGGTCTATGCCGGTCAGCCGCGTTTTAGTTTGCGGGTACGCAACAATGAATTTGACTTGCCCACCCTGGCCACCGGCATTGCCGAAGCGCATCAGCTCGGTAAGAAGTTCTATGTGGTTGTCAATATTGCGCCGCACAACAGCAAGTTGACCCGTTTTGTCGAGGACATGGCGTCTGTGGTGGCGTTGCAGCCGGATGCGCTGATCGTATCGGATCCCGGTGTGATTTACCTCTTAAAGCAGCATTTCCCGCAAATGCCGCTGCATTTGTCGGTGCAGGCCAATACTGTGAACTGGGCGGCAGTCAAGTTTTGGCAGGCTCAAGGTGTGGAGCGGGTGATTTTATCGCGTGAGTTGGCCGTAGAAGAAATTGCGGAAATCCGCCGCCAGGTACCCGACATGGAGCTGGAAGTGTTCGTGCATGGTGCCTTGTGCATGGCCTACTCTGGCCGCTGCCTGTTATCCGGTTACATCAACAAACGCGACCCGAACCAGGGCACCTGCACCAATGCCTGCCGCTGGAGCTATCAGGTGCATCCGGCCACCGAAGATGCGGTTGGCCAGTTTACTCCTGTTCAAAAGCAGCCGGTCAGTGAGCCGGTGTTGATTGAAGAGCAGGGCCGCCCCGGTGAACTGATAGCGATGGAAGAAGACGAGCACGGCAGCTACATTCTGAACTCGAAAGATCTGCGGGCTGTGGCGCATGTTAAAGCGCTGACCGAGATGGGGGTGCATTCGCTGAAAATCGAAGGCCGCACCAAGTCGCCTTACTACGTTGCTCGCACCGCTCAGGTGTACCGCCGGGCCATTGATGATGCAGTGGCCGGCAAAGACTTTGATGCCAGCTTGCTGCAGGAGCTCGATGGCATGGCCAATCGCGGTTTTACCGAAGGCTTTTTACGCCGCCACCTGCCACAGGATTTACAAAACTACCAAACCAGCCACAGTGTTGGTCAGCAGCAATTGGTCGGTGAGTTTATTGGCGAGCCTGATGCGGAAGGCTATGCGCTGGTGGAGGTAAAGAACCAGTTTGCTGTTGGTGACCAACTGGTGCTGATGAGCCCGCAGGGCAATCAAGCCTTTGTGCTTGAAGCACTGCGCGATCAGCAAAACCGAGATCTGCTGCTCGCCCCAGGGGCTTGTTACCAGCTGAAAGTGAAGTTACCGCAGCACCAGCCATTGCACCATGCCATGTTATTGAAACAACTGCAGCCAGCTCAGTCAGAGCCGTTGCAGCATGCTGCAGGCTAACGCATGACTGCGGTGATTGAAGTCAGTTGCATCAATTGTGACATGTGCGTGCCGGAATGTCCGAACGAGGCCATTTACTTTGGCGAGCGTCATTATGAAGTGGATGCCAGCCGCTGCACCGAATGCGAAGGGTTTTACGACCAGCCGACCTGCATCGCCGTGTGCCCGATTGATTGCATCTATTTGGCAAAGACCGATGTTCTGGCCTGAAACCACGATGTATGTTCGATATCAACGGCCTTCAGCGGCTTGCTAAATAAATAGCCCTGGTAGCGCTGGCAACCAAAGCGTTTTAAATAGTCAAACTGCAAGGCTGTTTCAACACCTTCAGCAGTGATTTCCAGTTCCAGATCATTGGCCAGATGGATGATAGCCGGGAGCAATTTATCTTCCTGGTTGTCGTCAATCCGTTGCACAAAGCTACGATCGATTTTAAGCCGGCTGACTGGAAGCTTATCCAGGTAACTCAGAGAAGAGTAACCGGTGCCAAAGTCATCCAGTGAAATGGCAAAGCCTTGAGCAGCTAATTGGCGTAACTGTTCAAATGAGCCGGAACCTGCCTGGATCAAAATGCTTTCGGTGATCTCAATGATCAGTGCTGTAGTTGGGAGCTCATACTGCTGCATTCGCTCCAATAGCTGCTCACAGAGCTCGGGATCTGCCAGGTCCTGGGCGCTGACGTTGATGTTCAGGCACAGCTCAGGCCATTGTTGGCGCCACGCTTTTAATTGCGGTAGCCCCAGATCCAGCATTTGACGGGTTAGGTAACTGATTAAACCTTGTTCCTCGAGCAAAGGAATAAACAGGGCCGGTGAAATAGGCCCTTGTTCGGGATGTTGCCAGCGTGCCAGTAATTCGAAACTAGTGAGTTTACTGTTGGCAGAGAATATCGGTTGAAATACGCAGGAAAATTGTTTTTTGCTGATGGCCTGGCGAATGGTTTGGCTTAGTTGCTGCCTTAGATCAATCTTCTGTTGCTGTTGTGGATCATAAAATCGGTACTGATGACCGGCTTTTTTTTTAGCTTCATACAGAGCTGAGCTGGCATGCTGCAGTAACTCATCGGGTGATTGAGGTTCATTCACCAGGCAAATACCGACGCTGGCGGTAAAGTGAATGCTAACATCAAAGTTACTGGATATGTGTTCCAATACCAGTAGCATGTGTTCGGTAAACTCAGCGGCTTGCTCCAGTGTTGTCAATTGCCGGCACAGCAACCAGAACTCATCACCACTTTCCCGATATAAATGGTCCTGTTCACTGAGCAACTGTGCGAGTTGCCAGGCAACGGTTTGCAGCACCAGATCACCGGTTTCCCTGCCGTAAACATCGTTGATCAGATGAAATTGATCCAGATCCAGCTTCATCAGGCAGAGTGGGCTTTGTTGTTCTGAGTTTTTCTGCAATTCACGTTTCAGCTGCCACAGCGTAGGCAGTGCGGTCAGAGTATCAATATGTTGCATCAGTTCAGGCCGTTGAATAACAGCCCGCTGTTCTTGCTTAAGCAAACGACTGCGCTTTACTTTGGCTTCTACCGTCATCAATAAACGCCAGGGGGCAATTGGCTTTTGAATGTAATCATCCCCGGCAAGAGCGGCTACAGTGCTATCATGGCTGCTATCCTGCTGTTGGAACATAAAAATCAGCGGTGTATTTGCAAGCTCCGGATGTTGCCGTACGATCTTGCCGAGCTCAATTCCGTTACAGCCCTTTAGATTTAAATCTATCAGCATAAGTTCGGGTTTCACTTGTACCGCAAGCTCAAAAGCTGTTTTGCTGTCAGTGGCTGTCGTTACGGTATAGCCCCCCATGCCAAGCGCATGCCGATAGAATCGCAGTACGTCTGTATCCGAGTCTACCAACAAGATGTGATAGGGTTCATTTTTCTCTTTGTGAATGAGTTTATTCAGTTGGTATAGCACTTGTTTCGAATCTACGGGTTTGAGCATAAAATGCTGGCAACCCAGCCGGGTTGCGGCTAAGCGTGCTTCAAATGAGTCATGTTCGGTAAAACAAATCACAGCAGGCTTCTGGCTAAGCTGATGCAGGCTGCTACGGATAGCATCGATACTAAGACAATGTTGATGCTGCAGGGTGATGTTACTAAGCACCGCCTGAGGTTTTGTCGCTATCAGCGTATCGTACAACTGTGCGCTATTGGTTTCGATGACTAGCCTGAAGCCATGGCTGCTTAGATCACATGCCAGTGCCTCTGCCGCTAGCTCATCTTCATCAAATAGCAAAATACAAGGCTCTGCAGGCTCTAGCGCAGAAGCCTGCTGGGGAGTATGGCTTTTCATCAGTTGGGAGGAACTGTTCAGTTGCTGCTGCAATACTTCCATGCAGTTGTGTTCCTGAATTCTCTGTGTCAGCTCATCAACGAAGGGGTGTGCAAATAAGTCAGCGAATTGACTGGCACTGTCTGCCACCTTTTGAAACCCATAAACTTTTGCTGCAGCTGCCAGCTGTTGGCTTAAACGTTTTAGCTCTTGACGCGCAGTCAGGTCATTATTGGTGAGATACAGTTGCCAATAATGAGCAAGGCTGGTTATTTTTTGCTGGAGGTTGGCTCTGAAGCTTTGCTGGGTACCAAGCCATTTACTCGCATCGTCCTTAGGCATGGCGCTGTACTCCGTAATCAAGAAATTTCCTAAAAAGAATACTAGTGGGGATTCAGACAGCCTGCTTGACTAAGTCGGGATATAACTCTGATAAATTTGTGATATTTTTTCCCTAAAATTAAAACGAATTATATTTCATATGCTGGCATCCTAAGCCTGCCAACTTTTAAGAGGAATAAATGTTTTTGCTTAAAAGTCGATAGCAAGCTATTATGAGACAAATGGGACATTTAGGTCTTTTGGACTGAGGGAGATTGCCATGGGAATACCCGTCACAATAGCAGACGATTCCGCCTTGTCGCGAAAAACAATCCGGCGCGCTTTACCGGCAGACTGGGATGTCGATATTCACGAAGCCAAAAATGGTGTTGAAGCCATGGATGCTGTGCATGCAGGAAAAGCTGACGTGCTGTTCTTGGACCTGCAAATGCCCGAAATGAATGGCTTTGAGGTGCTGAAAACATTGTATGATCACCATGAGAAAACGGTGGTTATTGTGATTAGTGCCGACATTCAGCCAGAGGCTCAGGCTTTGGTGAACTCCTTAGGTGCTTTTCGGTTTCTTAAAAAGCCATTGCAAGCCGATGAGTTGCGTCAAACTTTGCTCGAGGTAGGCTTGTTATGATTAGCCTATCGGAAGATGAGCGTGATGCGCTGCAAGAGATCATGAATATTTCGATGGGGCAGGCTGCCAATGCCATGGCGCGACTGATCCAAACCAAGGTGACGCTGTCGGTGCCGGCCATCCGAACCATGACACCGCAAGATTTTCAGGCCATGATTCATGGTATGTCCAACAGCTGGTTTGCCCGACAATCTTTCCTGGGCACTTTGCGTGGTGAGGTCATCACCAGTTTGCAAAAAGAAGGCTGTGAAGCCATCGCTGAACTGATGGATTTTGAGTTGCCGCTTGATCACAGTGCTACAGAAGAACTGGTACTGGAAGTTACCAATATTTTATCGGCTGCTTGCCTGCAAGGTTTTACCAGTCAACTGGAGCTCAGCGCGCAATTGGCAATGCCCGCCTTTTACTATCCCGAAAAAACACCACAAGATGCTGATTGGTCGTCCATTTTACTGATGGATGTGGATTTCCGGATAGAGCAAATGCAATTTGATGCCAGGGTATTGATTGGTTTAAGTGAAGGCTCGACCAGTCAGTTGCTGATCCCCATTCGTGCCTTGCTGGAGTCTTGATGAGAAAAGCTGAGCTCGAGCATGTGCTGGTGCAACTGCCGATAGCGGTATGCATTATTGATGAGGCGAGAACCATTGTTTTTGCCAATGCTGCATTCTCGGGAGGTCTTACGCTCAGGCAAGCCGATTTATCGGGGCGTTTGCTGGATGATGTGTTTCCAGATCAAATTCGTTTTTTAAAACGGAAAATCAACAGTGTGTTCGCCTTGAAAAACCCGAGTTTTAGCTATTGGCAGCAGCGTCCGCATGTCTTTCCTATGAGCAGCAGTCGCCCCATTACCGGCGACGAGTCCGAAATGTACCAAAACGTGCAATTTATTCCACTTTTAGGCGCGACAGGCGAGGTATCACATCTGTGCATGGTGATTTCGGATGTCACCGCCGAAGCCAGCTACTTTTTGCAGCAAAGCGAGCTAAAAGCCGCACTGGAAGAAGAACATCAGCAGTTGCAAAAGCTGCATGCTGAACTGAAGCAGGCACAAAAGCAAATGTTGCAATCAGAAAAGATGGCATCCATCGGCCAGTTGGCAGCAGGCGTTGCCCATGAAATCAATAACCCGGTAGGTTTTGTTCGCTCGAATTTAGAGACCATGCAGGACTATACCTCTAAACTGATAGACGTGATGGATCGACAGCAAAAAATTATTCAGAAACAAGCCGAACCGAGGTTTATCGCCCTACTTAACGACCTATATGAACGTTTAGGCGTTGCTTATATCCAGTCGGATTTACCAGATCTTATTGAAGAGTCACTGGCAGGAACTGAGCGTGTTCGAAGCATCGTCAAAAGCCTGCGCGATTTTGCCACTTACGACGACGAGGGTTGGGTGGGCCTTGATTTGGCGGCGGTGATACGCTCGGCCCTTGAATTGCTTGAAAACGAGATAAAATACAAAGCGAAAGTGGAACTGGAACTTCCTGAGCAGAATGCATTGATGTGGGCCAAAGCAGCCTCCATTCGCCAGCTGCTATTTAATGTGATTCTGAATGCCTTGCAGGCGATGCAGCCGATGGGCCTGTTGCATATTCGCTGCACACTGCAGCAAGACAACATTGAGCTGATTATTCAGGACAATGGCTGTGGCATGGACAGCGACACCTTGTCCCGTATCTTCGATCCTTTTTTTACCACCAAGGCTGTGGGTCAGGGCACTGGCCTTGGTTTGGCCGAAGTCTACAACATAGTGCAGGAGCATGAGGCGACTATGCAGGTGGACAGTGAGCCTGGTACCGGAACCAGGTTCCGTTTTTGCTTTAAAGCTTATCGGGGTTGATATGCAGCACGAGCACCTTTTAAAGATTGACGATACCGGTAGCGAATTAACCGATATTTTGCTGGCCATTGCTGAGCGTTTTATTAACGTGCCTCTGGCTGAAGCAGAGCTCCTGATTGCCGACACCCTGGAGCAGATGGGCCGTTTTGTCGATGCCGATCGCGTTTATATTTTTTCATACGATTTTGAGCAAAATACCTGCAGCAATACACACGAGTGGTGCGCAGAAGGCATTAGCGCGGAAATTGAACAGTTGCAAAATGTGTCAGTCTTGCACATTCCACAGTGGTTGAATGCCCATCTGCAGGGTGAGCAGATGCTATACCCCGATGTACCAGCATTGCCAGACGATGATCCGATTAAGGCCATTTTGGCTCCTCAGGGGATAAAAAGCATCATCACCATTCCGATGCGGCATCAGGGCAAATTAATCGGTTTTGTTGGCTTTGACTCGGTACGTCGATTTCACCACTACGATCAGCATGAACGCAAACTGCTGACGGTGTTTGCTCAAATGCTGGTCAATCTGAAAGAGCGGATGGACACCATGCAATTGCTGGATAGCGCCAAGCAGTCAGCCGAGTCCGCGGCTCAGGTGAAGGCTCAGTTTCTCGCCAACATGAGTCACGAATTGCGAACGCCACTCAATGCCATTACCGGCTTTAGCGAGTTAATGCAGTCACTTGATTTGCCCGCTCAGGCGAAGAGTTTTAACCAAAAAATTCAGCAAGCCTCTTCTCACTTGTTGTCGGTGATTAACGATATTCTGGATTTATCGAAAATTGAAGCCAACAAGCTGGAGCTAAAGCCAGAACCCGTCCGACTGTCCCGTTTGATGTTGGAGCTGGACGACATGATGCAATTTCAGGCGCAGCGCAAAGGCTTAAGTTTACAGGTTTCTGTTGACCCAGCTTTGCACCAGCCCGTCATGTTGGATGCGCTTCGCTTTAACCAGATCATGATTAACCTGGTCGGTAATGCCATTAAGTTTACCCATGATGGCTGGGTGAAGGTGGCATTTCTCGTCCTGGAAAAAGACAATAACACGGTCAACTTAGAGGTTGCCGTAACCGATACCGGGATTGGGATGAGCGAGGAGAGCATTGCTCAGTTATTTCATGCCTTTCATCAGCTTGATACCAGCATTACCCGCCAGTTCGGTGGCACCGGCCTTGGGCTTTTTATCAGTCAGGGGTTGCTGCAGAAAATGCAGAGTGCGCTTAAGGTGCAATCCTCACCTGGCGAGGGCAGCTGTTTCTCCTTTCGACTTCGGTTGCCTTTTGCTACTACCACCGAATTAACCAAGCGTCCCTCTTTAGCACCTGCTGGTCAATTGCAAGGGCAGGTCCTGCTGGTTGAAGACGACAGCACCAACCGTTTATTGCTGCGTAAAATGCTGGAGCGGTTGGGTCTTTCTGTCCGTGAGGCCGAGCATGGCAAAGCTGCCCTGGCCGCGGTGGCACTGCAGGAGCCCGACATCATCCTGATGGACATTCAGATGCCGGTGATGGATGGCCTGACGGCCACTGAACTGCTGCGTCAGCAAGGCTTTCGCAAACCAATTTTGGCGCTGTCGGCGGGTGTCATGCCTGAAGACATCGAGCGCAGTCGCAACCATCAACTAGACGATCACCTTACCAAGCCCATCACGCTTCAGGGGTTACGGGATGGTTTAGACCCTTGGTTGCGTCCTGCTGCAGAGCAACCAATATCTTTATCGCTGAATAACCTGAGGGCAATGGTCGGGGAAGACTCGTTGGCAGAAGTCTTGGGTGATTATCAGGCCTCTTTAACCAAAACCATGGACGAAATGCAGCAAGCAAACCGTACCGGTGATGTGACAGCCCTGGCGGCTTTGTGCCACCGTTTAAAATCTTCGACCCGCTTTGTGGGGGCTGAGTCTGTGGCCCTTGAGTTGGATGCGATGGAGAAGCTGTTACGGCATGAGTTACGCTTGAAGCCGGAAGATTATACTGCGCTTTGGTTAAAGCTAACGGGCTTGTCCGATGCTGTGACAGCATCCCTGAGCAGCCTTCGTAGAGCTGAGAGCTAAGCCAAGACTAAAAGCCTGACCTCACATGGGCAGCTGCACTTCAAAACAAGTGTGGCCATCTCGTTGTGGTGTCAGCGACAATGTGCCTTTTAATTCCTGCACCGTATGAATGCAAAGTGCCAACCCCAGTCCTTTTTGCTCAGACTCAGCCATGTTTTGCCGATATTGCAAGTCGTGCAGCAACGTCGGTGCAACGCCCGAACCCTCATCAATGACCCGAAGCAGGACATGATGCTCGGTTTCATCCACCAAGGCCTGCATTTTAAGCGGGGGCTTGCCATGCTCCATGGCATTTTCCAGCAGGCCAAAGAGCACCTGAACCAGTTTGGCCTTGTTGGTGTTTAGCTGCAACGCGCTATCGCACTCAATCTCTACTGGAATCAATCGATGATGAGTGCTTTTAAGCAGCAAGGCAACCGACTGCAGCAGTGTATGGATATGAACCGGTGCACTGCTGGTGCTGTCCTGGTGATGGAACAAAGTTAGTTGCTTGACCACCCCTTCAATTTTGTTTGCGGAAGCTTCTGTTTCTGCGACCAGCTGTTTGGCATCCGTCAGTAGTTCCGGAAACTCAGGGGTGAGCTGTGCAATTGCCTCCATGGCTTTTGCAGGAATGACTTTGGGCAGGGTATCCACGTAATGTTGCAGCAGTTGCAGGTTGGACAAAGTTGCCCCCAGCGGGCTGTTAATTTCATGGGCCAGGCTTTCTGCTAGCTTGCCAAAGCTTGCCATGCGTTGTTGCTGGATTAACGACAGCTCTTGTTGCTTGAGCTGGAGCAATGCCTGTTCCAGTTGTTGGTTTTTCTCTGCCAGTAGTTGCATCAGCTGCTGGCGCTCCTGATGCGCTTTGCGGCGTTCAAAATGCGCTGCCAGGTGGGTCGCAACGTATGCAAGCAGTTCCAGATCGGTGGTCTGGTACTTCACATCGCTGGAATAACTCTGAATAACCAGCACACCCAACAGCTCATCTTCAAGCAGCATGGGTACACCCAACCAGCTGACAATGCTGTCAAGATGACCAAGCACACTGACAATATTGCCTTGTTGAACAAGTTGTTGAATGCTTGCCGCATCGAGCAACACAGGCTTACGCTGGCGAATAACATAGGAGGTAATGCCATCGCCAAGCGCAAAGTGTGTGACAGCAGGGCAGACGTCTTTTTGATCGGCAAAATAAGCAATTTCTAAGGATGATTGATCTGGATGATAGAGCACAATCATAAAATTATCGCAGTGTACCAGTTGATGCACGCAGTGATGCAATCGGGCAAAATAGGTGGTTTCTGCCAAGTCGGCATAACTAAGCTCTGAGATGCGAAACAAAGCTTTGGATAAACCGGAAAGCTTTTCTTGTTCAGTTGCCATGGCGCGCCACTTTAATGATAGTCATCTGCTTCACCATGACTGAGATCGGGTTGCTTTGGCAAAGTGATGACAAAGCTGGTGCCTTCGTTGGGTTGGCTGCTGACCTGAATGCTTCCACTGTGTTGTTCAATAATGGCTTTGGAGATTGCCAAGCCTAAGCCTGTGCCTTTGCCAACGGCTTTGGTAGTGAAAAAGGGATCAAATATTTTGGATAAGGTGTCCTCAGGGATACCACAGCCATTGTCTTTGATTTCGATGATGGCGTTGTCCTTATCGTCACACAAAGTGATTTGAATGAGTCCTATCTTTTCATCGCAGGCCTGAGCAGCATTGACCAGAATGTTCAGCAATACCTGGGATAGTTGAGCCGCTCTGGCGGTAACCAAAATACTTTTGTTGCCATAGTTTTTTTCAACTTGGGCGCTGTACTTAATTTGATTCCAGGCCACCCGCAGGGTATTGTCAATCAGTTCGGCCAGATCAATGTCATCAACCTTGCTTTGATCCGGGTGTGAGAATTGCCGCAGACTTTTCACGATGTCTTTAACCCGCGAAGCTCCTTCGGTCATTTCAGCCATGATGTCGTCGGTATCGGCGCAAATGGCTTGGTAGCGGAACTGCTCAAGGATGCACTGTGCTTTGTCGGGATCAACTTCTTGCTCAAGCGCATTAATTAGCCGGTGCAGCTGTTCATGGTTGTAGGCGAGGTTTTGAATGTTGCTGAGCACATAACTGAGCGGATTGTTAATTTCATGCGCAACGCCAGCGGCCATTTGGCCCAGTGAGGCCATTTTTTCCGAGGATATCAGCACTTTTTCAATCTGGTCTTGCCGGGCCTGCAGTTCTTTTTGTTGTTCATGCAGGCGGCGTTTTTCTACCTGGCTGATGGTGCTGCCAGCAAAGCTTGAAAACTGCTGCAGTAACGTCAAGTCCTGGGGCCCAAAAGCAGCACGCTCGGTAGAAAAAATCCACAGTTGATAGTCTGCGTACTGGGTTTGAATGTCGATCCCAAGCAGTGATCGCATATCTGCCCAGGGCGATGCTAAAAGCAATGGTTCTTTAAACAGCAAAGGAATGTGAAAGGCATTCAGCGGGCGCTCCAGACCTTGTTGGTGGATGTACTGCACAATGCTTAATGCACCATCGCTGTCGATTTCCGTGCAGCTGACGGGAAGTAGTTGAGCCTGATCCTTGCTTAGTTGGGTCATGACGGCGGCATCAAAGTGAAGTGCCTGGCGCAGTAGCCCAAAAAACTGAGCAAAGAGCGCATCGATGTCCTCGATCGTTAAAATAACATGCAGGCCGTCCAGAATAAGGGTCTGAAGCAAGTGCACCTGCTCCAGCTCCCGATTTTTGATTTGCAGCTGATGCAATTTATCCAACAGGCTCTCGTCAGGTTTCACGATCACCTCCAAACAGTGTGCACGAAATCATCAGATTGCCATGGCGGCTTTCACCATCGCTAAAAGTCCCTTGCTCACCAAAGGTAAAGCCCATGATAAAGGGCAGCTTTGGAAGCTCTGCCGCCATTGCAGCCTGCACTTCGGACATGGCACTCTGAATGGCTAGCATGCAGCCGCCACAAAAAATGATGATGGCTCCCTCAAGTGACAACATACCCCTCAGCTTCGCGATGTCGCGGGCGATTCGGATGACCTGAGGTCCGCGCTCGATCAGTTGCATAGTTGAACCTAATGCCAGATGCAGTCTTTCACCCTGATGCACTTCTGAAAATAAATCCAGGCAGCCGCCGGATGCCATCGCCGGATGGCTCAAAAGCAGCAATGGAATATCGCTGCTGCTTTTTAGTCGTGCTATTGGTGTCATGGTGGATGCAGCCAGCACATTGCCATCTTCAAGCATAGGGTGCCCGAGTTGTGTTCGCCATCTATTGATGACATCGACAGCCGGCTGGCCATCGATTTCCTGTAACTTTCTTCCGGTGACTTTGGTCACCTTACCTGACAGCTCAGTAAGCTCGTAGCCACTGCCAAAATAACCGAGCACCGGTACAGACGGATAGAGCACGGCGATGATAAAGCCTTGAGCTAATTTTTGGCTACCATCATGCAGTCCCCATTGTCCCTCGATGCTATTGTCTGCGCTACTGCCACCAAAAACAGGTACTTTGGTGCCAACGATGTCCTGGATTCCTAACAGCACCTGCTCCTCTTGCCCTGGCGTTTGAAAACACCAGATGAGCTGAGGCGAAAGGTGACCGCGACCACTTTTTTCCATGGCGCTCAGTAGCGTCTTGGCAGCTGCTGCGCGGACGTCAGAGGCCTCCTGACTGCTGGCCACACCATAAAAGCCGGCTTTGTCTGTAAAACGCAGCACACTGATGCTGTGCTGTTGCAGTGATAACTGATGTTCATTGGCGCTCCCCAGGCAGGAGCTGGCAAGCAAGCAAGGCGACGTCGAGCTTAAGTCGTCAGGCAAGGCTTTAAGTAAATCTGCTTCACAAAAACCAATCAAAAACTGACGTTCGTGACTGGCAAGCAGCGACTGAAGCTGCTTTGCTGCTTCTACAGTGCTTGATGCGGCGATATGATGACTCTCGATGGAAAACATTCAGGCCTCGCTTGGCGCAGTTGGCGCCCCAAATGCTGTTGCTGCGCCGTCTTGCGGAGCAATATCAATCTTTAGTTCTTGATGATGCTGGCGTTGGTATTTTTTCAGTTTATCGATTAATACGGGTGTCAGCTCACAGCCTTTTGGGAGTAGCAGAATTTTGGCTTCATTATAAAGTGCAGAGCGCAGCCGCATGCCGGGTTTGAGTTCATCAATGCTGTAGCCATCGCGAATGCTGTTAATAAAGATATCACGGCTTTTTTGATAGCAGGCCTCAAAGGCGTTAATCACATCCGGATCGTACAAGCTATGGCTGGCTCGCACAATCATGGTGCAGGCCTCTTTAGGCGTTAACACCTTGCTGTAACTTCGGCGTGCCATCAGCAACCAATAATCTCTGGCCACCGCCAAAATTCGGGCAGGCAGAGGGATATGTGTGTCTTTTAACTCTGCCGGGTAGCCGTTGCCATTAAAGTGCGCATATTGACAACAGATGCCCTCCACCACCGCACGCAGATGCGGGGCCGGCGATAAAATCAACTCGGCGTGCGAGGCATGCTCCATGAATTGCTGTTTTTCCAGTCCTTCCAACTGGTAGTAAGGTTTTTTCAACAAATCAGCCGGTAGCCCTATCATGCCTATTTCATGCAGCAGAGCTGTTAAAGCCACGTTTTCAATGTCTTCAGTAGGCAATTGCATTTTTTCGGCAATGGCTTTGGCCAGGTTGGCCACATTGACGGCAAAGCCAGCGCTGATTGAAGGGTGAATGCTAATCACGTTGTACAGGATATCGAGATTATTTTGTTTTTCTTGCTCAGAGCGCGCCATGCTGCCCCGAAGTTGCGCCAATGTTTTTTTTAGCTGGGCAGTACGTTGATGTACCATTTCTTCAAGGTTGTGATTCAGCTCTTTCAGTTCTTTGTTTTGCTGACTAATTTGTTGCTGCATCCGTTTGTTGGCTTGCTCAAGATGGAACAATTTCAGGCCATCTTTCACAATATTGAGCAAATCTTTGTTGTTCCATGGCTTTTGCACGTAGCGGTGAATACGACCATCGTTGATGGCAGCAATGGTTGACGCCATATCGCTGTAGCCGGTCATCAGGATGCGGTAAGCATCGGGTTGAATTTCATGGGCTTTGGATAAAAATTCAGCACCATTCATTTCAGGCATGCGCATGTCTGAGATAATCAGATGCACTTGTTTTGACTCCAGTATCCTGATCGCATCCTGACCGTTGGTCGCCAATTCGATGTCCAGACCGACGTGGAAAAACAACCGTTTAAGTGCATTTAAAATGCTTTGCTCGTCATCAACACACAGCATAACAGGTTTTTTGGCGGCTGCAGCGGTCATGATAAAGCCCTCTTGGTGGCGTATTTGTCTCATTTGTCGCAATCAATACAAATGTATGCTATCCTCATCACTAAATCAAGTCAGGTGTTTCGAACCATGTTAAGAACATTAAAGCCGAGCGAAATAGCCAGTTATTGTGATGTGCATCATCGAACCGTCAGTCGCTGGATAGCCTCTGGTGAATTAAAAGGCCATAAATTGCCCGGGCGAGGCAATTACCGGGTGCAGGTTGCCGATTTTATTGCGTTTCTGGAAAAGCAAGGCATGCCAATTCCGCCGAGCCTGTCTGTACACCCTCGTGTGTTGGTGGTGGATGACGAAGCAGGTATTCGCTCCATTATTCGGCGAACTTTGCAGCGACTTGAGCTGGATGTAGTGGAAGCCGCTGGTGGTTTTGAAGCCGGTATGCTGGTGCATCAACAAACGCCTGATCTGATGACCATTGATCTGGCGATGCCGGGTCTCAGTGGCTTTGATGTGATTAGGGTAATTCGGAATCAGCCAGAGTTTAACGATGTCCGCTTGCTCGTTGTTTCCGGTTTGCCAGAGCCTGAGCTGGAAAAAGCAGTGGCGCTTGGCGCCAATGATTACTTAACGAAGCCATTTGATGCCGATATGCTGCTGGCAAAAGTACAAAAATTGCTGAATTTACGGACGCTTGCGAGGTAACTATGCAACAGGCAATTCTACTGGTCGATGATGAACAAAGTGTGCTCAAAGCGCTGAAGCGGTTGTTCTGTCGTCATGGCTAT
Organism: Alkalimonas cellulosilytica; assembly: GCF_036325985.1. Classification (NCBI taxonomy): domain Bacteria; kingdom Pseudomonadati; phylum Pseudomonadota; class Gammaproteobacteria; genus Alkalimonas; species Alkalimonas cellulosilytica. Next base: position 46,559 of record NZ_JAUHLI010000012.1, on the reverse strand, counting down.
GATGTCGTGACGGCAAACAGTGGTCGTGAGGCGATTGAGCAACTGACATCCGGGCCATTCCCAGTAATCATCACCGATTTTAGAATGCCTGAAATGTCTGGCGCTGAGCTGTTGCGTGTTGTCCGGGAGCGTTGGCCTCAGACCATTAATTTGGTACTCAGTGGCTATACCGATTTTAAATCGGTAGTTGAGCTGTTAAATGAAGGTCTGGCATTCCGTTTTTTGGAAAAACCCTGGGATGAGTCCGATATACTTCAACATGTGAAGGATGCTTTTAAAGCCTTCTATCAGCTGCAGCAAAAAAATGAGCGCGATCAGTTGCTGTTGGGCAGTCACTCAGCGTTGATTGAGCTGGACAAAAACGGCACCCTGCAACGAGCCAATGCAGCCGCCTTGGTTTTAATGCCTGAGCTTGCTAATACAGGACAAGCTTTGCCACGCTTGGTTAACAGCTCTGAATCAGAAGACTTACTGCGTTTTTGCCAAGGGGGGCTGGATGATTTATTGGTCTGGGACCAGCAACAGAAAGCTGTCTTGTTGGAGCGCTATCTGAGCGATGATTTTGGACACCTTGTGCAACTGTCGCATGAAGTTTCAGTGGTAGGAGAGCCGGATTTTCCTCCGCAGGTCCAACTTGCGTCAGAGCACGAGCTGAGCACTATGCTGCAAAGAGATCTGGACAGCGGCCTTTGCTGCTCTCTCATCACGCTTGGTATAAGCCAACACGACGTGCTGAATGATTTGCTTGGGTTTCGTACCGCAGACCGGCTCATCGTCAGCATTACCGAGGCGCTGCTGCAATCACTGAAAACCAGCGAGAAACTGTGTTACCTGAACGGTGATCGTTTCCTGTTATTGTTGTCGGATGTCGACAGTGAGCAGGGGGTATTGCAACGGTTGGAGCAGATCTGTCAGGCCTTTCAGGCTGCGATGTCCCGTCAGCATAAGATGGGGCAAATCAAGTTGTTTGGTGTCTATGGCATGGCACCGGAGGACGGTTTAACCCTCAAAGAATTGCTGAGCCCTATGCGTCTGTGCATGACGCATCAGGCTAAATCCGCTCGTCAATCGTTTTGCCGTTTCGATGAGCAATTGGTTAAGGACTACCGCCGAAACTTTGAAATTAGCAGAGCTTTGCTGCAACCAGAGTTGGAACAGCAGCTGCAGCTGAAATTTCAACCTAAGATGAACTGCGATGATGACATAGTGGGTGCGGAAGTCTTGTTACGCTGGTTTGAACCGCAAAAGCATGGTTGGGTGTCACCTGCGGTTTTTGTCCCCATCGCCGAGCGAGATGGGCAAATTTTAGATATTGGCCGTTGGGTTTTAACCAAAGTTTGCAAACAGCTCGCCGAGTGGCAACACGCAGGCGATGTACTATTGCCGATTGCTGTAAACCTATCCGGCCGCCAGCTCAAAGAAGATACCGGTTTGGTTCCTTTTATCGCAGAGTTGCTTGAGCAGTATCAGATTCCTCCTTCCATTCTGAACTTTGAGCTGACAGAAACCTATCTGGTGCAGGATTTACAGCAGTGCCAGCAGCAAATGCTGCGGTTACGTGAACTTGGTTGCATGTTGTACATTGATGATTTTGGGTGTGGCTATTCGTCGTTATCGTATTTGTCGCGTCTACCGGCAGATGCAATCAAGCTCGATAAAAGCTTGATTGACGAGTTAGAGAGTTCATTGGCCGTGCAAAGCATGGTCCGCAATATCATTCGAATGTCGCACGACCTTAATCTATTGGTTGTGGCTGAGGGTATCGAAACCAGCTTTCAGCTGGAATTATTGAAAGACATGGGCTGTGATCTGTTCCAGGGCTTTTTACTTGCACAGCCACTCGCGGCACAAGATTTCTCGCAGAAGGTACGACAGGGCAAGGCAGGGGACTAGCATGGAGTCGATAACTGTTGTGATGCTGGATGATGATGCGTTTTTACTCAAAGCACTAAAGCGGACTATGCAGCGCCTGTACCCAGCCGCCGATATTGTAACCTTTAGCGATCTTGAACCTTTCTGGTGCTATTTGCGTGAACATCCGCATGTCGATTTGGTGATCAGTGATTACTTAATGCCGCACATGCATGGGTTGGATGTGCTTGAACGTTGCACAGAGGAAAACTCCTATCCCGTGCGGGCTTTACTAACCGGTGACATGACGTTGGCCACCATGATGCGTCAACCCAATGTGGTACATGCGTATCTTGCCAAGCCCTTCAATGCGCAGGATGTGCAAGCCTTGTTTGAAGCTGTGGCAGACTTGAAGCGTCTACCTTTTGCTGCCTCAGCCCGCACTGCTCTGGGTGCCATGACCAGCTTTCCGGTTTCAGGCGGCTTGCTGCAAAAATTAAAGGTGTTGGTAGATGATGACAACAGTGATGCGCATGAAATCGCCGCTGTTGTTGCCAAAGATCCAGTCATTATGGCCAAGGTCTTGCAGTTGGCCAATTCAGCCTACCTTGGGTTTCAGCGCCAAACATCTTCGATCGACGAAGCGGTGTCCCGACTTGGAACAAAAATGTTGATGGCCATTGTGACCTCAATGGCGATTGCTCAAAATTACCAGATGTTCGTGTCGGCCGAAAGCCATCAACGGCAACTCGACATAGCGTCTGATTATGCCTGCTGTGTAAAGGCTTTTGCCAAGGAGTGCGGGCTTAACCGCGATACGCAAGAGGAGCTGTTTGCAACCGCATTGTTGAGCTTTATTGGTAAAATGATTTTACTGGCTGAAGGCAGTGATGAAAACACCCTGCACAATGAAGCTATGTTGCAAGAATACGGTGCCGATTATCAACTGATTTCAGCCTATGTCATGCGTTTATGGGGCTATAAAGCGGAGCTCTGTGAATTGATCATGAAATGTCACGATGCGACGCCTGTGACAGAGCCGCACCTTAAGCCTCAACATCAGATTTTATTTATTGCTAAGCAGATTTTATTTCACAATAAAAAACCATTGGAAGTACAGAGCTATTGTACTGATCGAAATATGACGCCTTCCATATGCCATACTGTGGGTTGTTTCAACTGGGCTAAGTTTTGTAATTTTTGACTTCATCTATGGCGACCAAACTCCCACTCAATCTAACGATGATATGAACAGCTGCATTTGTATTAGGTGATCCTAAGGCATTGCAGCTGTTTTTAATGCCCTGGCTGTTCTTTTTTTACCATCCAATTCTCTAGTGCTGTCAAAAGTAGATCTGCTTTTGATTGCACTACAGCGTAAAACTTTCGTCTGCTTTTACATGTGAGACATTTGACTTAAATGGGACTTAAAGTATAATTAAGACACATGAGACATTCGGTTTGATGAGGAGGCCTGATATGGAGCAACGCAACGAAAGCTTTACTGGGCAAACAGAACCAGCCAGTCAATTGCTGACTTTTATGTCGGGAAGGGATTGTTTTGCGCTTGAAATCAAATCCATTCGGGAAATCATCGAGTTCGATGAGGTTACGCGTGTCCCATTGATGCCATTGTTTATTCGAGGCGTGATCAATCTAAGAGGAGCCGTTGTTCCAGTCATTGATCTCAAAGCGCGTTTGTTTGGACAGGAAGTGACTGTTGGAAAAAGAACCTGTGTCGTTGTTGTTGAGCTGCAACACGATGACGGCTTGCATGAGCTTGGTGTTTTGGTCGATGCCGTCAATGAGGTGATTGATTTGGGTCCGAATGACAGGACGGATGCTCCTCAATTTGGCCATTCGATTCGGGCCGATTTTATTGACTATATTGCTAAAGTAAATGGAAAACTAATTATTGTTTTGGCTCTGGCCAAGGTACTTTCCATTGATGAGATGGCCTCGTTGGTGTCATTGGCTGAGCAATGTACGGAGGACCGCCATCATGCTGCTATCTGAACGTAAAACCACCAGGCAGTTCGGTCATCTGCCTATTCGAGAAAAGCTGCAGCATTTATTTATCTGCTCTGACAGCAAAAAAATTGTTTACATGTTGCTCTTCGCGTTGTTCTTGTCGCTGCTTGCTGCACTCTGGTGCTGGTGGTCACTACTTTTGGCTGCTTTTTTTGCATTTCTTGCTTTTAATTTGCAGCATCTTTTGGGCTTGTTTGATGATTTACAAAAAAAAGAACAGCGCATCAGCACTCAATGTGCCTTCTTGCAACGTCAGGCTGAACACTCAGAGCTGCCTAAAAGCATGCACGGTTTGTTTCAGACATTCGAGCATCAAATCGATCGTTCCCGGCAATTGGGCGATCGCTCTGTCAATGAATTAACACGAACCTTTAGTCAGCTGGATAAGCTGCTTGAGGAAAACACCGGCCTTGCTAAAGCAGCAACGGCAGAGGTCGGCAATGAACGCGATGGATTCTTATACCAGTGTCAGCATCAACTGCATCATGTTCTCCAAGCCATGAACAACTCAATGCAAGCCAAAGACGAACTTTTAACCGCGGTTGGCAGTGTGTCCCATGCAGCCAATGATTTGAAGCTTCAGACTGAATCCATTCAAAAAATTTCGAGAGAAATCAATTTGCTTTCCTTAAATGCATCCATAGAAGCGGCTAGAGCAGGTGAAGCTGGTCGAGGGTTTGCTGTGGTTGCTGAGCGTGTTCGCGAGTTGTCCGATACCACCGCAGAATCCGCAGAGCGTATTGTGTCTCGAATGAGTAGTTTGATCCATGCGGTTGAACAAAGTACAGAGCAGGTGGCTTTTTCCCAGCAAAATGACAAATCGATGTTGGAACAAGCCGAGCAACGCATTGAGTCCGTCCTTGAGTTGGTTAAAAAAGTCAACGCAGAGCTGTCTGGCACCATTGCCTCGATGGATGCTTCATCGCAAGAAATCAAACAACAGGTTGCAGTAGCGACCCTTGAGTTTCAGTTTCAAGATCGGGTGAGCCAAAAGTTAGCGCATTTGGTAACCGCCCTTCAGACATTGCAGCATCATCTGTCAGAGCATGGCACCTTAAATGACATGCAGCTTCTTGAAGTTAGCGACGCTCTTTACGCCTCGTATACGATGAAAGAGGAACGCGATGCGCATGCAGCACCCGTGACAACAACTGCATCCAAACACGAGTCACAGGACATTACTTTTTTTTAGGAGACGTTTATGTCAAAGCAAATCTTAGTAGTTGATGACTCTGCTTCTATTCGTCAGGTTGCTCAACTGACCCTCGAGCAGGCCGGTTACCAGGTGATCACAGCCCAAGATGGGGTGGATGCATTGAATAAGCTGGCACAGCACCGGGTGCATCTGATTATCAGTGATCTGAATATGCCAAATATGGATGGCCTCACCTTGCTGGAAAAAGTCAAGCAATTGGCCAGCGCGAAGTTCACTCCCTTTGTCATGCTGACGACAGAGTCGGGTGAAAGTTTCATGCTTAAAGGTAAAGTGCATGGAGCTAAAGCCTGGATGGTGAAACCATTTACTCCCGCATCATTGGTGACTGTGGTGCAAAAACTGATTTCCTGAGGTTGTTATGGCTCATTCGAATACCTTTGCGCCCGAAGCACTGACCATCTATCAAATTGACCAGCTCTTCAACGAGTGGCGCCAGAGCAATGATGATTGGCAAGCGCTTGATTTATCAAGTGTCAATGAGATGGACGCTGCAGGGCTGCAGTTTGTGGCCAGTTTGCTCAAACAACCCGATTCAAGCCTGCAAGTAAAGCTGCCAGACAATCCACAAATAGCTGAGTACATTCAGAGTGCTCTGGACACACTCACCAACACCCAGGGAGGCGGTGATGATTAACATGTCCGAATTGATCGCTGTCTTTCTTGACGAAGCCAAAGACTTGCATCAACAGCTTGAGCAAGGGTTATTGGCGTGCGATGCATCTGAAAAACAACTGGATCCAGACGTGATAAACAGTCTTTTTAGAGCAGCGCACACCATCAAGGGATCTGCCGGTGTAGTTGGGCTGGAAGACTTGGTTTCTTTTACGCATGTGGTAGAAACATCATTTGAGTTTATTCGCTCCGGACACCTGTCATTTTCACCGCCGTTGATATCCTGCTTATTGGCATGCACCGACCACATCGCTGTCCTCCTTGATCTTGCCGAGCAAGAAAAGCCCCTGGACAAATCGATTAAGCAACACGGTGAGCGGTTACTGCAGCAGCTGACCGGTTTTATGGGGAATCTTTTGGCCAACGAGCCGGTCTCTGTGCATTCAAACCAAGAGTTGTCGGCTGAACAGCTGTTGGTGTTGATACAGTTTCATGCGGATACGTTTAGAGATGGATTTGATCCCCTGGCGTTGTTGCGCTTTTTGAAAACAAAAGCCACGGTACTCAAAGAGCAGTGGTTGTTTGATGCTGTCCCTTCCTTCAACCAGGTATCGGATGCCGCTGAATTGGAGAGCTGTTACCTGACACTTACTGTCTTGGTGGATGACTGTACTCAGTCTGAGGTGGATGAAGTCTTTGACTTTGTCCGTCATACCGGCATTTACTTTTGCTTCCCGGCTGTTGCGCCACTATCGCTCTTTTGCGCATCTCTGGATGCACTGGATGATTCACAGCATACATCGGTTAAAGCGCTTTGGCATGCTTGGGGAGTTTTTCCTGCTGAAGTGAACGACACCGTTGCCGTTGCAAATACACCTGAAGAAACAGCCAAGAGTCCCAAACCTTCAGGCTCGCCTTCGTCCAAACGGACCGCTTCAGAGGATAAGCGGCTCATGAAGGTACCGGCCTTTAAACTGGATGAGTTGGTTAATCAGCTGGGCGAGCTGGTGATTGCTACAGCTGCGTTGCAAGCTCAGGCCAATGATGCAGGATTGGATGCATTGAATGAAACCATCGAGCACATCCAGCAACTGGTGGACGATCTGCAAGGTAATGCGTTGAATTTACGCATGGTGCAAATTGGAGAAACATTTAATCGCTTTAATCGGGTTATCCGTGACATCTCCCTTGATCTTGGTAAGCAGGTTCGTTTGGTGATTGAAGGAGGGGACACTGAGCTTGATAAATCCATGGTGGAACGCATCAGCGATCCTTTGATGCATTTGGTTCGGAATGCGCTCGACCACGGTTTAGAGACACCAGACGAGCGGGTGAAATCAGGAAAATCGCCTGAGGGAACCCTAATGTTAAAAGCTTATCATGACTCTGGAAGCATTGTGATTGAAATTCATGATGATGGTCGTGGTATCAATCGGCAGCGTGTGCAGCAAAAAGCCTTGGAGAAAGGCTTGATCACCTCAGGTCACACCTTAACGGATCACGACATTGATATGTTGATTTTTGCAGCCGGTTTCTCTACCGCCGATGCCATCAGTAATTTATCCGGGCGAGGGGTTGGCATGGATGTGGTGCGTCGAAACATTGAAGCACTCCGTGGTACTGTCCAGGTAACTTCGCAGCCGGGAGAAGGATCCTGTTTCGAACTAAGGCTTCCACTGACTTTAGCCATCATTGATGGTTTTATGGTCAAAGTGGGTGCTTCACATTTTGTTATTCCGCTCGACCTGGTAACCGAGTGCATTGAACTCAACGCCGATGGTGATGAAGTGGATGGCTCTGGCTTTTTGAGACTAAGAGATGATGTGCTGCCCTACCTGCATCTGAACGACTTCTTTCACCTCGATGCACAAGGCGTTGAACGCCAAAGTGTGGTGGTTGTTAAAAATAACAGTTTGAAAGTTGGTCTGGTGGTGGACGAGCTACTTGGCGAGTTTCAAACCGTGATCAAGCCACTGGGAGCATTGTTTGAGTGCATGCAGGGGATCAGTGGTTCCAGCATCTTAGGCTCGGGTGACATCGCATTGATTCTGGATGTCCCGAAACTCATCGATCTGCACCTGAAGCGGCACAGTCGCGTGACAAAACATCTTCATGAGGATAGTTAAAATGGCCATTTTAAATTTTTTTACCGACAAGCAAACCAGCAGTTTAACCAAAGCGCTGCAGGCTCATGAAGACGGGCGTCGAGCTTTGCTTCCGAGTCAAAACTTCAGCGGTTATCACCATGAACTAGCTCAACAAATCAATGGCATTATCGATGATCTTGCCAAGAGTGCAATCAAGCAAAATGCCTTGGATGCGGTCGAAACCAATATCATGATCGCCGATGCCGATTACACCATTATCTATGTCAATCACTCACTGCAGCAGATGCTGCAAACCGCTGAAGTCGATATTCAAAAGGATCTTCCGAAGTTTAATGCCGCGCAAATTGTTGGCAGCAACATCGATCTTTTCCATAAAAACCCATCCCACCAACGTGGTATGCTCGATAAGCTGCAATCACCACACCGGACCAGACTGTTAATCGGTGGGCGCTCTTTTACCTTGTTGGTAACTCCTGTTTATGACAATGGTCTCAGAATTGGTACTGTGGTTGAGTGGCAGGATTTAACGGAACAGCTAGCGCGTGAACAGCAGGAAAAAAACTATTTAGAAAAAGAAAAAATTGTTGCAGAAGAGAACCTTCGGGTACGAACCGCGCTGGATGCAAGCACAGCCAATATCATGCTGGCCGATACTGATCTCAACATCATTTACATCAATCGTTCCATGGCGGCGACACTGGACCGGATAGAGCCAAATATCCAGGCTTTGATTCCTGGTTTTCGTGCCAATCAGGTGGTTGGTACCAATATTGACCTATTTCATAAACAACCATCGCATCAGCGCAGTATGCTTGGCAGTTTGCGAAAGCCTCACACGGCCACTTTACGATTTCAGGAGCTTACCTTAGAGCTGATTATTACACCGGTCTTCAATGATCAGCAGGATCGTTTGGCCACTATTGTCGAATGGAAAGATATCACTGAGCTGTTGCGCAGGGACCAGTTAATGGAGCAGCAATTTGGTGAAGCCTTCACGGCGTTATCAAAAGGGCAGTTTGATGTCCGAATGAATTCGGAACAGCTGGACGGCGTGATGCAACAAGTCGCTGTGTTGTTCAACCAGGCTATGGACACATTACAGCTGTCAATCGATGATAATGTTCGGGTCATTCAGGCTGTTAGTCAGGGCGATTTAAAGCAACGACCCGAAGTGGCGTGTGAAGGGCGGCTGGCAGATATGGCTGCTGCCACTGCGACACTATCACAGACATTAACTGGAGTTGCTGAGGCTATCCTTGAAACAGCCGAACAAGCGACACTTGGGAATCTCCAGCACAGAGCTGATGCTGGAAGCTTTGACAACAGCTTTGCATTGATTGTGGAGCGTCTGAATGATGTATTGCTTCGAACCGAGACCCCGATTACTGAAGTGGCGGCTGTGATGCAAGGTCTGCAAAAAGGTGAGCTTGATGTTTTGGTGGCAGGCGACTATCAGGGGACTTATCAGTCATTAAAAGACTCCGTCAACGGTACCATCGCAAGCCTGAGAAACGTGATTGCTGATGTGCGTAGCAATTCAGAATCTTTAGCTCAAGCATCGACCGAAGTGTCTTCAACAGCGCAATCTCTGGCACAGGGAGCCAGTGAGCAAGCGGCGTCCGTTGAGGAGACTTCTGCAGCAGTAGAGCAAATGACCGCCTCCATTGCGCAAAATGCAGAGAATGCCAAAGTTACCGATGGTATGGCATCTAAGGCGGCTAAAGAAGCGTCCGAGGGCGGTGCTGCTGTCCAGGAAACAGTGCAAGCCATGAAGCAGATCGCTTCTAAGATAGGCATTGTGGATGATATTGCCTATCAAACCAATCTGCTTGCATTGAATGCTGCTATTGAAGCCGCTAGAGCCGGTGAGCATGGCAAAGGTTTTGCTGTAGTTGCAGCCGAAGTTCGAAAGCTGGCTGAACGTTCACAGATAGCCGCCCAGGAAATATCTGAGCTTGCTTCGGGTTCCGTTCAAAAAGCTGAGCGCGCAGGTTCACTGCTGGCCGAAATTGTCCCTGCCATTGGCAAAACATCGGATTTGGTGCAGGAGATTGCGGCGGCATCCGATGAGCAGTCGGCTGGTGTCGGGCAGATCAATGAATCAATGTCTCAAGTAACCGAGGCCACTCAGCAAAATGCGTCTGCTTCGGAAGAGTTGGCTGCCACCGCCGAAGAAATGTCCGGACAAGCAGAAATGCTCATGCAACTGGTCAGTTATTTTAAACTCAGTCGCGACGACACAAGGTTGCTTACCAGCGATTTGCCTGCGGATACAGCACCCAACCGCTCCGATAAAGCCAAAACAGCAAAAAGCTCCGACGGTGACTTTACAAAGTTTTAAGGAGTGATTATGCAGCACCATCGCATTACAGACGCTGAGTTGGAGCAAGTCATTCGCTTTTTTCAGGCGGAGTCGGGCATTCGGCTATCCAGCCAAAAAAAGAGCTTAATCTGTGGTCGTCTTAATATCCGGCTTAATGCACTCAATATCGATTGCTATCAGCAGTACCTGACGTTCATCAGGCAACCAGCCCATGCGGCTGAAAAACAGCTGGCAATTGATTTGTTGACGACCAATGAAACGTATTTTTACCGTGAGCCGAAGCACTTTGAATTTTTAGATCGTCTGTTCACCTCCTGGCGTGAGGGAAGGCCCCCAGCCATATGGAGTGCTGCCTGTTCATCCGGTGAGGAGCCATTTACGCTGTCAATGCTGATGTATGAGCATTTTGAAAGCAGGCCGTGGAAAATACTTGCGTCTGATTTATCGCAACGGATGCTCAGTACGGCTGAAAAAGGAATTTATCCATTAACCCGCGCCAAAGAACTTCCCGAAGCATGGTTAAAAAAATACTGCTTAAAGGGACAGGGTGATTACGATGGCTATCTAAAAATTCAGGGATTTTTGCAGGAAAAGGTCGATTTTAGACAAATCAACCTTTCTCGACCTCTGCCGTTAGAAAACGCATTTGATATTATTTTTTTACGAAATGTACTTATCTATTTTGATCCCGAAGCAAAAGAGCGCTTGATTCGAACTTTGCTTCAACATCTGAAAGGATCCGGATTGTTAATTTTGGGACACTCTGAGTCACTGAATGGCATGAACCTCCCACTCAAAGCGATTCAACCTTCTATCTACCAAAAGGCGATCCAGCATGGCGAACACTGACATTTTTCTCAAACCTGGTGATTGGTTTTTTGGTAAAACACAAGGTACAGCCACTACCATTTTGGGCTCTTGTGTTTCCTTGGTATTGTGGCAACCCGAACGTAAGCTGATAGGCATTAGCCATGCACTGTTGCCTCACCGCCCAAGTGCTACGTCAACGACTGGGTTGAGCGCTCGTTTTGCCGATGAGGTTGTGCTGCTGTTGAGTCGAGAGATAACCAAGCATCAATTAAAACCGATGGACTTTCAGGCTAAGCTGTTCGGTGGTGGTGATATGTTTTGTTTCGAGCGAATGCATGATCCTGTCGGCGAGAAAAACATCCGCGCTTTTAGTCGTATGCTCAACGAGCTCGATGTGGATATTGTCCAATCTGATCTGGGGGGACAACTGTACCGAAAACTAACCATCTGCATGGCTACAGGGCAAGTCGAGGTGAAGTGCTCGCCGGTCAACTGCTTTGAACTTGTTGCGGCTGCGGAGAAGACTCATGGCGTCCCGCATTAAAGTGATGATTGTGGATGATTCTGCAGTGGTGCGTCAAACATTATCGCAAATTCTGGCATCCGATGGCCAGCTGGAGGTCGTTGGTGCCCACAGCAATCCAATCTTTGCGATGAAAGCGATGGAGTTGCTGTGGCCAGATGTCTTGGTGCTGGATGTTGAAATGCCGCAAATGGATGGGATTACATTCTTACGTTCCATCATGAAAAGTAAGCCGTTGCCTGTGATCATTTGCTCATCGTTAACCACTCAGGGAGCTTCCACAACACTTGAAGCCATGTCTGCAGGTGCCATTGAAGTAATTTCCAAGCCTACTTCTGGATTAAAAGATTACCTACAACAAATGGCACCAGCCATGATTGCGGCAGTCAAAACGGCCGCACAGGTTAAAATGGCGTCGGTCGTTCATGTTAGCAAAACTCTGAACAGACCAGTGAAACACTTGACGACGGTTGCTCACGACTTGCAAGAGCAGCGTCAGTCAACAGCCATGTCGGCCACCACCGATCAATTGATAGCGCTCGGTACCTCGACTGGCGGAACCCAGGCTTTGGAGTATCTATTACCTCGGCTTCCTATCACTGCTCCCGGTATGCTTGTTGTACAACACATGCCTGCTGCTTTTACTAAGGCATTTGCTGAACGTCTCAATACGCTATCCACAGTACTGATAAAAGAAGCTGAGCACAATGAACGGATCTTATCTGGGCATGTATACATCGCCAACGGAGGACTTCATCTTGAAATAAGACGGCAAGGTGCGTTTTATTACACGGTCTTGCGCGATGGTCCTTTGGTTTCAAGGCACAAGCCCTCGGTGAATGTGCTTTTTAATTCCGTGGCAAAATATGCAGGAAAAAACGCGATGGGTATTTTGTTAACGGGTATGGGGGATGATGGGGCGCGGGGTTTACTTCAGCTGCGGGAGTCCGGTGCCGCAACCATTGCTCAGGATGAAGCAAGCAGCGTGGTCTTTGGGATGCCAAAAGAGGCTATCAAGATTGGGGCTGCTTCCGAGGTGCTCTCGTTAAGCCAAATTTTAGACGTCATTCAAAAAGCGGTTATCTCGGGTTGATGATATTCATTTCATCAATAGCTTGACGTAAATGAGGTAATTACTCTGTATGCAGCTCTGAACGCAAAAACTGCTCCAGGCGATCTTTTGGCAAAGGCGGTGAATACCAATAGCCCTGAATTAAATGGCAGCCCTGTTGTTGCAGGTAGTTCAGCTGATACTGTGTTTCAACGCCTTCGGCAATGCAGGGCAGCTGCATATTGCGCGCCAGCGCAATAATGGTATTTAGAATGGCATTCTGGCTGCCTGGTTGCACATCCGATACAAAGCTACGATCAATTTTAATCAGATCAATCGGGAAGTCTTTTAAGTACGTCAGCGACGAGTAACCAGTACCAAAGTCGTCCAGATACAGCTGAATGCCAAGTGCCTTTAAACGCTGCATATTCTCGATGGCCTGCAACCGGTTTGTCATCAAAGACGACTCGGTGATTTCCAGCCGCAGCATGACTGGATCAATCGCTTCTTGCTCGATCAGAGCGCTTAACCTACTGGCCAGTAACTCTGAACTGAGCTGGCTGGCGGATAAATTGACCGATAAATACAAAGGCAAACCAATTTGATGCCAGCGTTGTAAATCATGCAGGGCTCTTTGCACCGAACCCCAGGTCAGTTCAGCCATTAAATCCAGCTCTTCGGCCATCGGAATAAACTGATCCGGTGGTACCATTTTTCCTTCATTGCTCCAGCGCAATAACAGCTCAACCCCGATGGTGCGTTGCTGCTGACTATCCACAATAGGCTGGTAATAATTCTGCAGCTCCTGGCGTTGTATCGCTTGCTTGAGTTGAAACTCCAACTGCATTTTTGCTCTGGTTTGCTCTGGCATGCTGGGTTCGAAAATCGCGTAATCCATCTCCCCATGTCGCTTGGCATAGGCCATCGCAATATCAGCAAATTTAAGCAGCTCATAGCTGTCCGAACCATGGTTCGGATAACAGGCAATGCCTATGGAGCAACTAATGCTTATTTGTTGTTGATCCAGCATCACCGGCTTGGCAATTAAACTGTGCAGGGCATCCGATTTTTGGGAAATATGCGTTAGAGTGTTGTTTAGCAAAACATAAACAAACTCATCACTGCCCAGGTGTGCCAGGATTTCCCCTGTTTGTAATTGGCTTTGCAGGCGGGCGGCGATGACCTGTAGCAAGGTGTTGCCATGCTCATGTCCCAGGCTGTCATTGATGTGTTTAAAGCGGTCCAAATCGATAAACAGCAAACTGAAGCCATTGGTGGGTGGGTGTTGCAGCAAGCTATCCATTTGTTGTAGCAAAAAACTACGATTCGGAAGCTGAGTCAGGCTATCAAAATGGATCAGCTGCTCCAGTTCCTGCTCGGTGAGTTTCTGGGCTGTGATGTTGGTAAAAATACCGGAGACATGCTGCAGCTCGAGCTGATTCCGCTGTGTAACGCGGCCAATGTCTTTAAACCAATGCCATGTGTTTTCAGTGTCACGCACCCGGTAAACTTGCTGGAAGTGATCACTTAAGCCTTCGCTTAATTCTTTCCAGCTGTGCAGGTAGTCGGCCTGGTCATCCGGATGAAGGTAGTTGGCATAGTCTTCATAACTAAAACAGGCTTGTTCAGCTAGTCCCAGTAGTTGCAGCCGTTTCGGCTGCAATAAGTTGTTATCATTGGCACTCCAGCTCCAGACATCACTGTCTGCGATATCCAGGGCGAGCTGCAGGCGTTGCTGCGATTGTTGCAACTGCTGATTTTGTTGGATCAAATGTTGTTTTTGCCGCTGGCGCCAGATCAGCCAGCTTATCAGCAGCAACAACACCAGTAGTGCATAACTGAATCTGGCAGCTGGGCTTTGCCATGGGGAATAGGCCACCTGCAAGCTTAGACGGGCAGGCTCGCTAAAGCGCTCTGTGATAGGATCGAAAGCCCGTACCTGCAGTTGGTAATTGCCAGGCTGCAGTTGAGGCAACAACAGGAAAGGTTCTCGGCTTTGAAAAGCAGGTATGGCACTGGGACCTGATAATTCAAATTGATAAAGCGTATCCGTTTGTTGACGATAGCTAAAGGTGGACACATGCACTCCCAGCCCATAATCATTGTGCTGTAGCTGCAGGCTGTGTTGTGATTGTGGTTGCAGCAGTGGTGGGAGAGCACGGGAAAATAGCGATAACTCAGAGAACAGCAGGCTTGGTTGCTCAAGGTTCTGTTCAATGAAATCCGCCGGGTTGACCAGGCTGATACCACGGGTTGAGCCAAAAGCCAGGCGGCCATCGGCCAGGCGGGTACCGCTCATGCCATTAAACTCGTTGTAAGCCAGGCCTTGCTGGCTGGTAAATTGCCGAAAGCTGGCTGTTTTCGGGTTAAAGCGCCACAAGCCAGAATGGCTACTCATCCAGAGCATGCCTGCATCATCCTGTTCTAGTTGATACAAGGTGTTGGTGGGCAGGCTGCCTCCGCCAAAAAGTAACTGGCGCTGAGCCAGCGTTTTGCGATCCAGCTCAACCAGGCCTATACCTTGAAACAGTAACCACAGACTGTCTCCAACCGCTTGTACGCCTTCAACATAGGCACTGCTTTGGCGGTATCCTTTCGGCAATTGATACAGCGCCCGCGGGCTTGTTTGGTTAGGATCAACCGCCCACAGGGTAAAGTTATCATAAAACAGCATGGTGCCAGGTTGATCCGGGTGCTCCGCAACCCAATGGCTGGCCCAATCACTGTGAAAAAATGTTTCCAGATCGCTTAATACCCGAACCGCCAAATTTGGCTCGATCACAAAGAAGCCTCCCTCATTGTGAACAAAAAGCTGATCCCGGGAGCTAACGGCCATGCTGTAGGGGGGGTATGACAGAATGTGGCTTGTGTCCTCAGGCAGTGATTGCAATTGGTGACTTTTCAAGCTAAACAACTGGATTTGATAGGGAGTTTGCAGCCATAAGCCATGCTGAGATGATGCTTTTCGGATGCTGTAGATAGTGCTGGCAGATACGGTGGCTTTAGGATCCGGGTTTAGCAAAAAAGCCTGACTTTGCAGGCTGTCCACTTCAAATCGGTTCAGACCATTTTGCGTACCTGCCCAGAAGTTTTCTTCATGGCTGAGCAGGCTGTACACATAGGGGTGGCTCAGCGGTTGCTGCTGGGCAGTGTTGATGATGTTGGTAAACCGTTGCTGATTGGGTTGCCAGTAGTAGGCACCATCTCCACGGGTACCCAGCCAGAAATTACCATGTTTGTCTTGAGTAAAGTCGACAATGCTGTCATCAAAATAAGCATAACGGGTGCGGCCGGGTTGGAATAAAGTGGTCACTTGTTGGCTGGATAAATCCAGTGCCAACAGGCCCTGGTTGGTTCCCAGCAGTAACTGCAGCTCTTCTACCTGGATGCGCCAAATATTCTGTTCGCTCAAAAGGCTTTTTGCCGTGACCGACTGGCGCTGTGTTGTTTGGCTTAATTGAGCTAGCTCCGCTCTGTTTAACGCGTAAAGCCCTTCGACAGTCCCAACAAATACATACTGCTCATTCAGCGCCAAGGCTTTGCTATCCAACTGGTCCCGGTTCGGCTCTACCAGGTAATCCAGTTGCCAGCTATGATGTGTCTGGCGATCATGCAGCCAGAGGCCCTGACTGCTGGCAATGACCAGATAGTGATCGAATGCCAGCAGATCCCGGATAAAATGTTGGTGAATGTCGTGGCTTGGCAGAGTAAAGAGCACCTGTGGTTGCCCATCTTTCAAGGTCATCACCCGGGTCGAGTCAATAAAGAGTGCTGCCTCGTTGGTATCCGGGCGGATCAGATAAATCAGTTCAGCGCTATAGTCGGCCAGCTCCGGATTTGGCCTGTGCAGTACCTCAGTGGTTCCATGCCGCAGATCCAGCTCCAGTACCCCTTCGGTGCTGGTGGCTACCAACAAGCGGTGTTCATTGATAAAAAACAAGTCGTAAATAACCGTATTGGCAGGCAACTGCTCGGATACAAAAGTCCGGCTGCGATAGCCATCAAATCGGTCCAGGCCGCCATCGGTAGCCAGCCATAGCTGATGATGCTGATCCAGCAGCAGACGATTAATATGCCCCTGACTCAGCCCGGTATCCGGAGACAAACGAAAGACTTGCTGTGTTTCCGCATGCAGCAAGAGGGGGAGGGTGAATAACACCAACAGTGCCAGACAACGGCCTGATAATACGCTCATTCAGCATTCAATCCGGTGAAAATGCTCATCCCTGATCACATGTAACCTACTAGCTTCACTGTGAGCTAAATTAAGCAAAGTTGCAAGTAGTGAGTGACTAACCCGATCACCACATTAAATCATCCGGAATGGGGAAATCTTTATAAGGATCATCTTCATCAGGTTGCTGCTGGCTGCTGTCGGCCAGATAAACCAACGATTCGGCAAACCGCTCAGCGACCTTTTCTGCCACATGGCGCGGTACTACATAATAGTCGTCTTCATAGGCGCAAATGGCCAGTTTGGCCGAGCTCAGATGTTGTTGTACTTTGTCACTGACAAACAAAAATTTGATCTTATTACTGCGTGGATCGGTAAAGTTAAAGCGAATTTCGCCATCCACCGGCTGCTTGTTGTGCTGCAGCATTTGCAGAGCCTGGGCGCGCATGGCTTTGGCATCTTGCTCGGCTTTGCGCTGGCGGTTGAGCTCACGATCGCGCTCTGCAGCTTCAGCCCGCTGTTGATCCAACCGAGCCTGTTGTTCGGCATTGGGTTTGGCTTTGCCTTTAGGGTCTTGCTTGCGCTCCAGGTGCTTCTCGCGTTTGAGCTGCTTTACTTTTTTGTCGTTGACCAGACCAGCACTAAGCAATTGCTCTGCCAGGGACTTTGCCATTTCATTTTTCTCATATATGGTAAAACTACCAGATATTGTACGTGTTTAAGCCACCTTGCTCAATCGTGATCTCCGGCAATACTCGGATTGAAAGTCGGTACTATTAAGCTACACTGAGCAAAGGTTCAGTTCAGTAAAGTTGATAATGCATTCAATAAGCTAAGCAATTATTTCAGAGGCAGGATTGAATAAATTTTATAAATACATCGCTATTTGCAGCATCAGCTTTTGGCTATTGCCAACGAGAGCTTCTGCAGCAGAGCCTTTGCACTGGGGCTTTGTGCACTTTCCGCCATTTTATTATTTGGATGAGCAAGGGCAGGCTGCCGGCAGTCTTGCAGACTTCGTCGCTGAGTTGATGATAGAGCTGGATCGTGATTACACCTTTGGGCAATACCCGACCCGGCGCATGATCCATTTATTAAATGAAGGATCGCTTGATTTTGCCGTAGTCATGACCTCGGTGCTTAAAGATCAGAGGTTATACCGGATTAGCCAGTCGCCTGTTACCAGCATGCAGTTGGCTGCCTATTGGTTGGATAATCGTCCGGCAGTTGAGCGGATTGGTGATTTGTTTGGCGCCAGGGTGGTGTTGATGGGGGGCTTCAGCTACGGTGGCATCAGGCACATGCTGGAACCAGACTATGGCATAGTGCGCGAAGTGATAGAAGTGCATCAGCATGCGCTGGGCATTGAAGCACTGCGCATGAACCGGGGAGATTATTTGCTCAATTACAAAGAAACCGCCACTTTGCAGTTACCTGAAAATGAGGCTGCTGCAATCCATTACCGTGTTTTAAGTACCATTGATGTGCATTTTTTGCTGCGGGCCGATTTGCCCGGCAGTGAGGCGCTGATGCAAAAAATTGAGCAATTCATCAGCCGCCAAACACTGTAAGTCTTTAGACTACTCCTTGTTCTATCATCGCATCCGCCAGTCGTCGAAAGCCGGCGATATTGGCTCCCAGCAATAGATTGCCAGGCTGATTAAATTCGGCCGCCGCTTCGTGGCTGCGGGTGTAGATGCCACACATAATGTCTTTCAGTTTTTCATCGACCTCATCGCTACTCCAGCGTTGCATGCTGGCATTTTGCGCCATCTCCAGCTGACTGGTCGCCACGCCACCGGCATTGGCCGCCTTGCCCGGTGCGAACAATTTTTTGGCTTGAATGATCTGCTGCACAGCTTTGCTGGTGCAGGGCATGTTGGCACCTTCAATTACGGCCTGGCAGCCATTATCAAGCAAGGCTTTAGCATCTGTTTCAGTCAGTTCATTTTGGGTGGCGCAGGGAAAAGCTAAGTCACAGGGCAAGTGCCAGATGGCGTGACCATCTTTGGGATTGTCTTCTTTGGCAATAAAGCGTGCTTTGCTGTGTTCGGACAAGTAGTCTTGCAAGTGGCCATCACTACTGGATTTCAGCTGGCGCAGGCAATCCAGATCAATGCCATCGGCATGATACAAAGTGCCACTGGAGTCGCTACAGCTGACTGGGATTGCCCCCAACTGGTACAGCTTCTCGATGGTGTGAAGCGCAACATTGCCGGCACCGGATACCAGACAGGTTTTGCCATCCAAGCCCGTTTTCTGGTCTTCCAGCATGTAGTTGGCAAAATAGGCGCAGCCATAGCCGGTGGCTTCCGTTCTTAGCAAAGAACCGCCATTATTCAGGCTTTTGCCGGTAATCACACCATCGAAACGATTTACCAGCTTTTTGTACTGGCCAAATAAGTAACCGACTTCACGGCTGCCGACGCCAATATCGCCCGCTGGCACATCGGTGGTTGGGCCTATATGGCGGTACAGCTCATTCATAAAGGCCTGGCAAAACCGCATGATCTCAGCATCCGACTTGCCCTTAGGGTTAAAATTGGCGCCGCCTTTGCCACCGCCCAATGGCAAGCCGGTCAGGGCATTCTTAAATACCTGCTCAAAACCAAGGAATTTAATAATGCTGCCATTGACGCTGGGATGAAAGCGCAGTCCGCCTTTGTATGGGCCAAGGGTAGAACTGAACTCTACCCGATAGCCTTTGTTGACCTGAACCTGGCCGTCATCATCCATCCAGCAGACCCGAAACATGATTTGTCGCTCAGGTTCTACCATGCGTTCGATAATGGCATGGCGATGGTAGCGATCATAGTTTTCCAGCAATGGATCAAGTGATTGCAACACTTCTTCCACGGCCTGATAAAATTCGGTTTGTGCCGGGCTGCTGTGCTGCAGCCGTTCCATAATAGTGTGAATGTAAGTCATAGCCAACTCCTGTTCGTATTCAGTTATACTGCAGGCTGGATGCATTAAGATCAAATGATCGAAAGCAATAAGTGATTGAGTGCCCTGCAACTTTGGTTAAAGCGCTTCCAGCTTTGCCGGTGAGCTCAAGGTGTTAGCAAAAAAGCCAATGAAATGAACGAACCCTTACTGATTGTGATTGGCTATGTCTGGCCAGAGCCCAACTCCTCGGCGGCAGGCAGCCGGATGCTGAGTTTAATTCGAATGTACCGACAGCAGGGCTGGCAGGTGATCTTTGCCAGTGCGGCGGAAAAAAGCCCGCACCGGGTTGATTTAAGCCGCTGGCAGGTGACAGAGCACAGTATAGAACTCAATGACCAGAGTTTTGATGACTGGGTAGCACAAGTGCAGCCAACGGCGGTGCTGTTCGACCGCTTTATGCTGGAAGAGCAATTTGGCTGGCGGGTTGAGCAGGCGTGCCCGCAAGCAATGCGTATTCTGGATATGGAAGACCTGCATGCGCTGCGTGATGCCAGGCAAACAGCCTTTAAAGCCGGGCAGGGCGATGTGTTAACGCTTGCTCCCCACCAGTTAAATACTGAACTGGCCAAGCGCGAAGTGGCAGCCATCTACCGCTGTGACCTGACTCTGGTTATTTCCGAGGCCGAACAACAGCTATTGATGCAGCATTACCAGTTGCCGGCTGAACTGCTGTGCTATTGCCCGTTTTTTGCCGAAGCGCCAAATCGCAGCAGTCCGGCTTTTTCTGATAGGCAGCACTTTATTGCCATCGGCAATTTTCGCCATGCTCCCAACTGGCAGTCGGTGTTGTGGCTACGCACGTTATGGCCGGCCATCCGGGCCCGATTGCCCGGCGCAGAGCTGCATATCTACGGCGCGTACCCACCGCCCAAAGCAACGGCCCTGCATCAGCCCAAAGCGGGTTTTTACATCAAAGGCTGGGCCGAGGATGCGGCGCTGGTGATGCAACAGGCCCGGGTTTGTCTGGCTCCTTTGGCTTTTGGCGCCGGTTTAAAAGGCAAACTGCTTGATGCGATGCAACAAGGCACCCCCAGTGTCACCACTGCCATAGGGGCCGAGGGTATGCACGGTGATTTGCCCTGGCCTGGCAGCATTGCCAATGATGAAGCGGCTTTGGTGGATGCGGCGGTAGCGCTGTATCAAAACGAAGATTTGTGGCTGCAAGCGCAGCAGCAAGGTTTTGTTTGTCTCACGCAGCGTTTTAACGCTGGCACTGAGCAAGCGCGGGTCTGGGCAGAGCTGGAGCAGCGGCGAGAGCAGCTTACCAAGTGTCGCGAACGCAACTTTACCGGCCAGATGCTGCGCCATCATGCCCATCGCAGCACCAAATTTATGGGGCAGTGGATTGAAGCCAAAACCCGCTTGCAGCAGTTATCAAGCGAAAACACCTTAGAGTCAAATGATTAAGGCTGACTCAGTGCCTGATCCAACGCAGCTTGCGTTGGCGGTTGGCAACCGGCCTGGCGGATATTCAGGCTGGCTGCCAGCATGGCCCGGTGCAGGCACTGGCTAAGGGCTGCCTCACTGATGTCGGCGGCGTTTGGCAATTGCAAACGC
Source organism: Alkalimonas cellulosilytica (assembly GCF_036325985.1). Classification (NCBI taxonomy): domain Bacteria; kingdom Pseudomonadati; phylum Pseudomonadota; class Gammaproteobacteria; genus Alkalimonas; species Alkalimonas cellulosilytica. Next base: position 25,354 of record NZ_JAUHLI010000012.1, on the reverse strand, counting down.
AGCAAAGCCGCCAGCAAATTGGCCCAGAAAGTATCGCCTGCACCCACCGCATCGACAAAAGGCTCGGCCTTGATCACATCCTGATGCAGTTGATGCGCTTGCCAGTACAGGCTGGCGCCATGCTCCCCTTTGGTCAGGGCCAACAGTGCGCTGGGGGCCAACTGTTGCAAGCGCTGAATCGCCTGCTCGTCACTGAGTTCAGGCCACAGCAGTTGCAGATCTTCATCACTGGCTTTGATGTAATGGCTTTTGCTGATGACTTTCAGCAGCAACTCCCGGTACAAACTGACATCAGACACTGCCGATAGCCGAACATTGATATCAATTGCCAGTTGAATGCCCTGACGTCTGGCATGAGCCATCACGGCCAAAATACGGCTGGCATCCTCGGGTTCAAAGGCCAGCGACCCCAGATGCAGCAGGCGGCAGTCGGCGGGTAGGGCGGCTATTTGCTGCTCTGAGCTGACAGCGCGATCGGCCACCCCCTGGCGGTACAGGCTGTAAGCCGGCTGCCGGTGCTGATCAAAGCTGATAAGTGCCAGCGAGCTGGGTTGCCGGCTGAAAAAAGACAGGCCATACTGGGCACCTTGCTGCTCTAAGTAGTGCAGAAATTGCTGGCCAAAACGATCGTCGGAGAACGGGCTTAAGTAGCGCACATCGATGCCCTGGCGGGCTGCAGCGATGGCAACATTAAAGGGTGAGCCGCCAAGCGCCGGCCGGTAAAGACCATCGGTGGTGGGCAGCAAATCAACAACATGTTCTCCGATCACGGCAAGCATAACAGGCTCCGGCAGTATTTTTCGGCAAATCCAAGCAATTGGCCGTGAAATCATATATCTTAATGCATTAAGTTGCCAGTAAAAGCGAACTGGAAAGATGAGTAAACCAACTTTAAAAAGTGTCGCCAAAGCCTTGGGGGTATCCACCGCCACCATTTCCAATGCCTTTAACCGGCCGGATCAGTTGTCGCTGGCGCTGCGTGAGAAAATTTTAAGCGCCTGCGCTGAGCTTGGCTACGATGGCCCCAACAAAGCAGCGCAATCGCTGCGCAAGGGCAGTTCCGGCATCGTCGCGGTGATTTTATCGGACTCGCTGGAGTACATGGTCAGCGATCCGGTGGCCAGCCAGTTTTTGCAGGGCGTGGCCCGTGAACTGGAGCGTCAGAGCAAACACCTGCTGCTGTATTCGGGCAGTGCCGACAATCTGGACAGCATCACCGACTTTGTTGATGGCTTTATCTGCTACGGCGCGCCGCGTAACCTCAAGTTGATTGAGCAGTTAAAACGTTGCCCGAAGCGGGTGCTGACGGTCGATTTTGATTTACCGGGCCGACCCTCGGTCAATATTGATAACGAGCAGGCGGCTTACGATAGCGCCATGGCGGTATTGAAGCCGGGCGATAGAGTTGCGGTATTGGGGCTACGCCTGATAGACGCAGCCGATAGCCGGACCGTGGGCACGGCACCACTGTGGGACAATCAAAGCTCGGTGTCGCATCGGCGGCTGGATGGTTATCAGCGCGCCATGCAGCAGTTGGGGCTGACACTGTCGAACGAGCTGCTGTGGCATTTGCCCGAGAGCAATCAGGCTTGCGCTGAAACCGCCGCCAAAGCGGTGCTTAGCCAGTCACCGGCGCCAACGGTGCTGTTGTGCATGAGCGATCTGATTGCCCTCAGTGCCATGCGGGTGGCGCTGGGACTTGGCCTGCGGATTCCCGAACAGCTGCGGGTGGTGGGCTTTGATGGCATTGAAGAGACGTTGCGCTATCATCCAACCCTAAGCTCGGTCTGGCAATTCAGCGATCAAAAAGGCGAAGCCGCGGCCCGTGCTTTTCAAAGCGGCCAGGACGACAACCAGCTGCTGCCTTATGAGCTTAGGCTCGGTGAAAGCAGCTAAGCCGGGCGCTTAGCTGCTACTTACTGCTGCCCTTAGTCCGCCAGTAAACTGCTGAGCGCGCAGTGTTGCTGCACCTTACCGCTGTGCTGCCAGACCAGTTCGGCCGACAGATCAGCAAGCCGGATCCGCAAACTGGCACTATGGCCCTGATGCTGCCAGTTTAACTGGTACTGTCCATCGTTAAGCTGTTGGCTAAAGTCGCCATCAAAGGCCTGCAGACTGCGGCGCAGTTTGATTAAAGCGCACAGCGCTTTCACCACCGGTTTTTGCAGCGCTTGGCGAACTTTCTCCGGCGTGAAATAGGGCCGGTTGATGTCGCGGCCGACCTGAGTGCGCTTTAGTAACTCGACATCATTTTCTGCTGCCAACAGGCCGCCGTAATAAATCTGGCTGATACCCGGGCAGAACAGCTGAATGGCCCGGGCCAGCAGATAATGCTCATCGTGCTGCGCCAGCGCATCGTAGAAACTGCAGTTCACCTGATACAAATCGACGTTATTGGCGGCGTTGCCGGTGGCCAGTTTGGAGCTGCCGCCGCTGTTGTGGTGAATTTGTTCCACCAGTGCATCCAGTTCTGGATCGGTCAACAAGCCCGGCTGGCCCTGATGATCGGCCGCATCGACAATGCCGATGCCATCGTGGGTATCCAGCACCGTGATGCAGTTGCGCGGGGCGATATCCAGCCAGTGTTTCAGTGCCTTGGCATCGCGACTGAACAGGGTATGCAGCACCAGCGGCGGCAGCGCGAAGTCGTACACCCAATCGCAGCGCTTGGCAATGTCGATTTGGGTTTGATGGTAACCGTGGATCTCGACTAGGCACTGCATGCCGAGCGCTTTGGCTTTGCTGCTAAGCCCGGCAATAAATTCAAAGGTTTCCGGCAACATAAAGCAGCTGGTGCCGGCTTTTTTAATGGCGTAGCCGGCTGCATCCAGCCGGATCAACTTGACGCCATTTTCGGTAAAACGCTGCAAAATCGCATCCAGATAGGCCTGGCCGGGCTCAGATTGCACATCAATGTCAATCTGGTTGGCGGTAAAGGTGGTCCAGAAGGGCAGGCTGCGGCCATCGGCAAGTGCCAGCTCGGTAAAGCAGCTGGTTGGCCTTGGCCGGTAAATGGCAGCAAGCTCGGCTGGTTCTGGTGCCTGGCCATACACCTTGTCGCGGGTCAGAAACAGCGGCCAGTAATGCGAGGCTTCCCCTTTGGCCAGCACATCCTGAAACTGCGCCGATTGCGCCGAGACATGGTTGACAATCATATCCGCCATTACCGGGTAATCGCTGGCAAGGCTGGCGATGTCCTGCCAGTTGCCAAGCCGGCTATCGACAGCGGTGTGATCGGTAGGGTCGAAACCGGCGTCTTCGCCATCAATCGGCGTGTAAAAAGGCAGCAGATGCACCCCATCGAATAAGCCGCCGAGCTCCTGTTGCAGCAGCTGATGCAGCTCTGAGACACCGCCGCCGCTTAAGCGGTCAACGTAGGTGATTAACTGAATTTGATTGCTACCCGGCTGATTGTTCATTGTCATTACCCTGAAAAAAAAGTTGCATCTTAAACGATTAAGATATAGCTTTATGGGAATGCTTCAGTTTGTCAATAGCCGGACAACAATAAAATAGCAGCGGTGATTTCGCTTCAGGCAAACCACCGACTGCCATCCGGCCAGCTGCAAGCAGAAAAGACAGGGAACCATTTGATGAATACAAAAAGCCATGCCAACAGCACGGCCAAAAGCTCGACCCAGCTAAATCCTGGGCTTGCTGTTGGCGTCACTACTGAAAGTATTCAGCGCCAGGTGCGCTGGATGACCTACCTGATGTTTTTCGTTTTTGCCATGACCACCGATGCGGTGGGGGTGATTATTCCCCAGGTGATGGCCGATTATCAGCTCTCGATGTTTCAGGCCAGCGCCTTTCACTATGTGCCGATGGTGGCGATAGGCCTGGCCGGGCTTTTACTGGGCCGCCTGGCCGATAAACTGGGCCGGAAAAAGCTGATTATCGCTGGCTTGCTGCTTTATTCGCTGTCTTGTTACGCCTTTATCGCTGGCGATAGCGCGCTGTTTTTTATTCTGCTGATGGGCCTTTGTGGCCTGGCGATTGGGATCTTTAAAACGGCGGCACTGGCGCTGATTGGGGATATCAGCCGCGACAGTCACGGCCATACCCGCACCATGAATACGGTAGAAGGCTTTTTTGCGCTTGGAGCCATTGCCGGCCCGGCGCTGGTGACCTGGATGATTGCCGCTTCCATCCACTGGAAGCAGTTGTATCTGCTGGCGGGCTTGCTGTGCACGGTGTTGGTGATTATTGCCGCCCGCATGCCGTATCCGCCTTATCAGGCTTCGGCGGAGCAGGTATCGCTGCGTCAATCGATGCGGCTGCTCAAAGATCGCTATGCTATGGGCTTTTCATTGGCGATAGCACTCTATGTCAGCTGCGAAGTGGCCATCTTTGTCTGGTTGCCAACCCTGCTGGCCGATTACAGCGGCCGCTTTGCGCTGCTGGCGCTGCATGCCGTCACCATCTTCTTTATTTTACGCGCGCTGGGCCGCTTTTTAGCCAGCCTGATTTTGCGCCATTTTTGCTGGAGCAGTGTGATGGCGGTGTTCACGGCGCTGATTTTCTTATGTTTTGCGCTTAGCATGCTGCTGGGCCGCGACTGGGCGCTGTGGCTGATGCCGCTGTCCGGGCTTTTTATGTCGATGATTTACCCCACGTTGAACTCCAAGGGCATCAGCTGTTTTCCACGGCAGCAGCATGGCGCCGTGGCGGGACTTATTCTGGCCTTTACCGCGCTGGCGGCTGCGGTAGCTCCAGCCCTGATGGCGCTGCTGGGCGATCTGGCCGGTGATGTGGTGGCTGGCTTTTACCTGGCTACTTTTTTTGCGGCTTTATTGGCGGCACTGATGTTGTACAACTGGCTGGCGCAACCGGCCAAAGCGCAGCTGGAGAAAATGTCGTCCTGACATTTTTTCCAGACTATTTTTTGCAAGCAAATCTTAAACGATTAAGTCGTGTTCCTTTAAAAATTAAAACACAGTACGATCAACACGGGAGACAAGCGATGAGACACAATCTGACAACCCCTTCACAATTGGCGCTGGCCATCAGTCTGGCACTGGGCAGCTCATTGGCGCTGGCCGAGCCGGACGAAAGCGATGCCAGTGAGAGCACCGGCCTTGGCTTTGAGCGCATTGTGGTCACCGGTGCGGTAGCGCGTAACCAAACGGTGATGCAATCCAGCGTTTCGGTCAGCACCGTAACCACCGAAGACATTCAAATAGCGGCACCGCGCAGTACCGCCGAGATTTTCCGTATGCTGCCGGGTGTGCGCAGCGAGTCCACCGGCGGTGATGGCAATGCCAATATTGCGATACGGGGCTTGCCGGTTGCGGCCGGTGGCGCCAAGTTTTTAACCTTGCAGGAAGATGGTTTGCCGGTAATGCAGTTTGGCGATATTGCCTTTGGTAATGCCGATATCTTTCTGCGGGCCGATTCGACCATTTCGCGGCTTGATGTCATTCGTGGTGGCTCGGCCAGTACTGCCGCCAGCAATTCACCAGGTGGCATTATTAACTTTGTCAGTAAAACCGGGCTGGAAGAGGGCGGCAGTGTTGCCTTTACCTCCGGCCTGAACTACGACAGTTTTCGTACCGACTTTGAATACGGTGGCGATATCAACAACGATACCCGCTTTCATATAGGTGGCTTTGTTCGCCAGGGCGAAGGGGTGCGTAACCCGGGTTATCAGGGTGAGAAAGGCTATCAACTTAAGGCCAATCTGACCAAAGAGTTCGACACCGGCTATGTCCGCTTGTATGCCAAGCACTTAAACGACCGGGTTGCCAGCTACATGCCGATGCCAATGTTTGCCGATGGCAGCTCGGTACCGGGCTTTGATGCGCGCAAAGACACCTTGCAATCGGTCTACCTGACGCAAACGGTACGGCTCAATGGCGACAACCAAATCTCGCGTGGTGATCTTCGTAATGGCATGAACCCGGAAGTGAACAGCTTTGGATTCGAAGCCATCTTTGATCTGGACGATAACTGGACATTGGAAAATCGTTTTCGCATCAATTCCGTTAGCGGGAATTTTATTACCTTGTTCCCTGCCGAAGTGGATAGTGCCCAAAGCATTGCCAACAGCATAGCCGGCGATGATGCGGTGGTGCGTTACGCAGTCGGGCCAAATGCAGGTGAGCGCTTCACGGCAGAAAATGCCATGCGCATTCATACCTTTGATGTGGAGCTGAATGACTTTGGTTCCATCGTGAATGATCTGAAGCTGTCGCGCCGCTTTGGTGAGGTCGATGTCACCTTTGGCTACTACATGGCCGATCAAAGCATTCGGATGTCCTGGCTATGGAACTCCTACCTGATGGCACTCAAAGGCGACAATGCCGAGCTGCTGGATGTGTATGCGGCCGATGGCACGGCCTTTTCCGAGCAGGGCTTGCTGGCTTACGGTGTGCCGTTCTGGGGCAATTGCTGTCAGCGCAACTACGATAGCGACTACAGCATCAAAGCGCCGTATCTGACGGCCAGCTGGGCCATGGGCGATTTATCGCTGGATGCCAGTGTGCGGCGTGATCTTGGTAAGGCCCGGGGTAGCTACGCCGGCGCGGTGCAAAGTAGCCGCGATATGAATGGTGACGGCATCATCAGCCAGGTCGAGCAAAGTGTGTCGGCCATTGATCTGGCCAATCCCAGCCTGGTCAATTACAGCTGGGGCTACAACTCTTATTCCGTGGGTGCCAACTACCAGTTAGACAACGACTGGGCTGTGTTTGGCCGAATCAGTAAAGGTGGCCGTGCCAATGCCGACCGTCTGCTGTTTGGCAAAGTCAATGCCGATGGCAGCGTGGCCAGAGAAGACGCCATCGATGAAGTCAAACAGTATGAATTGGGCAGCAAAAGCCGCCATGGCAATCTGAACTTGTTTGCCACCTTGTTCTTTGCCGAAACCGAAGAGCAAAACTTTGAAGCCACCACTCAGCTGTTTTTTGACCGGGTGTACCAGGCCAAGGGCATTGAATTGGAAAGCAGTTACCGCATCGGTGATTTTGACCTGCGCGGCTCGGTCACCTGGACCGATGCCGAGATCACCCGCGATGCGCTGAACCCGGATGTGGTTGGCAATACGCCACGGCGCCAGGCGGATTTTATTTACAGCCTGATTGCCCGTTACACCTTTGATCAGGCACAGCTTGGCCTGAGCCTGATTGGCACCACGGCAGCCTATGCGCAGGACAACAACGATCTGAAGTTCAGTGGTTATACCCAGGTCAATGCCTTTGCCAGTTATGATCTTGCGACCAACCTGACGCTGTCGCTGAACATCAACAACCTGTTCGATACCATCGGCATTACCGAAGCCGAGCAGGGCAGTGTGCCTGCCAATGGCATTATTACGGCCCGTACCATCAATGGCCGCACTGCCTCCTTGGGGCTGCGTTATCAGTTTTAAATAATGATTAAGTCAGGGGCTGCCTGGTACAGTAATGTTCGGCAGCGCCCTGACTTTGTTTATACTAGTAAACAAAAACCATACTTATTGAATCCCACCTCCAATAAATTCAATTTAGCCTAATACAGCTATTTTTGTTTCATAATTGCTGCTGAAAATATCCTTTTATGGCTTCCTTGTTGACACCTTTATAGCAAAGGTTAGAATTCACCATATCAATATACCCTTAGGGTTTACCGAATGCTTGAATGGCAGCGTATTGACAAAAAGCCAGCTATAGCTGGTTTGGCACTGATACTGTTGATGTTTACAACACATGTGGAGGCCGGTGTGTTTGGTTGGTTTAAAAAAACAGAGTTGGAACTATCTCCCGAGGTGAACGGTACTGTCACCTTGCACAACAAACCGGTAGCCGGGGCAACAGTACATCGCTACTTAACCTACAGTGATAAAAAATTTAATGACAGTGCCATTACGGATGAACAAGGCCATTTTCAGTTGCCGGTTAAAATTGCCAAACTGCGCGTTTCGCCGATGTTTGATACCACAGTAACGCAAACATTAGTTGTTGAGCATGCAAATTCGCGAACTGAGATTTGGGCTGCTGCCAATCTCAACACTTTGAACTACGACAGTATACGTCAATTGTTATCCAGCATGCAGTGTGAACTGACATCACCTGATATGAGACTGGAAATTCCGATGAGAAACCCTCAATCACCACCACTTGGTGTTGTCTCTATATGCACGTTTGAACACGATGAAATAATTTTAGAAAAGGAACTTTGGAAATGAATGAACTGACACCGCTCATGGCAGCATCTTTAGCGAACTCAGTTTATACCCTAAAAGAGAAGGGGATGGAGCAAAGGTTTCTTGCACTTCTCAGCAAACAGGTTACTAATAACTTTGACTTCGATTTAAGCAATCATCGCATTCAGGGCGTATCAGGTGGCTTTATTTCGCGGCTATTTAACCGGCAAACGGGCTTTGCGGCTATTGGCATAGGCAAAGCATCTTATACCGGTGATCATGTGGTTGCAATCCGCGGAACCGATGGTCTGCGAGATGTGATCACTGATCTGCATATTGGGTTAACCGGTGGTGAAAGTAATGCACTGGTGCATGCCGGTTTTAACAAAGTATTTCAAAGTATGAAACCGGCATTAGAGCAAAGCCTGACCCCTGTTTTGACGGGCAGTGGCCGCGGTACGGTGCACTGTATTGGTCACAGCTTAGGTGGTGCCCTGGCGCATATCACGGCAGATTGGGTGAAGCGCCGTTATAAAAAAAGAGTGTGCTTGTATACCTTTGGCGCCCCGCGGGTGGGTTTTGATGGCTTCTCTATCAAAACAACCGGCAGTATTGATAAAATTTTCCGTTGCACCCATGCAGGTGATCCTGTGCCTCTGGTGCCATTATGGCCCTTTATGCATGCGCCTTACAAAGGGCGGGAAATCTTGCTCAGTTCAGCGCAAGGCTTGCGCGCATCTGCCCACAGCATGGGCGAAAATGGCACGCCTGGTTATTTAAACACAGCCAACAGCCATAGCTGGGATGCGTTGCAAAGCCAATCTGCTGAATTGTTTAAAGCGACAGAGCTGCAATACCCCGACCGCCATCAGGTGACTTTTACCACCTACTGGGCGCACCGTATCAACAATGCGCTTATTACCCTGCTAAAAAAATCTGGGCAGCTTTCTGCCATCGCTGTGCAGGCAGGGGCCGTCACCTTTCTTACCTTTTATGATCTGCTTGCTTCATCGGTGGAGAAAATTGCAAAGTTATCCGCTGAATATGCAAACCAGACCTTAGGTTTGTTAGGGCATATGCTGGTTTTCGCAGGCAAAGGTGGAACCCAGGTGGTGGATCTATCCTACCGGTTTATTCGCTGGGTGTTCGAGGTGACGCTGGCAGCTTTGCATCGCTTAGTCCGCGAGGCCATGGTGTTTCTTCGTTAATCATTTAAAAACTATCTATACGTTAAGTAGGGGCTGTGTTCCTGGCTTGATACCCGTATTTGTGTGAGGTGTATTGCGTTGTCAGTTGTCATCGGGAAAAAAGAAGCCATTGCTTTACTGCAGCATTGGCAACAGCAAGGGCGCTCTTTGTTGCCCTTGCTTCGGGTGCAAGAAAATAGTAACGGCACTTTGGTGATTACTTTACCGGATTATGCAAGTAATCAATGGTTTACGGTGAAGGGAGGTTATCCTAATTACCAAATGGCAATGGCTGCATTTGGGCAATGGATTGATGGTTTTGTTCGTTCGTCGGATGTTGTTTGCCGTTAACGCATCAGGGTAGGGTGAAGCCTTGATAAACAAGCGTGGCGCAAGGATGCGCCGCCAAAATCATTGGCGTAAGCCATTGATCAAGGTTGCATGGCAGCGTTCTGCCTTGCGCTTTGCTACGTGTGCCGTATACTTGAAACAATTGAGCCGTATTGAGAGGGCGCAGATGGAGCAGACATCGACCAAACTAACGATTCGCCTGCCTAGCCAGGATGTTGATTTCGCCAAGAGCTATTCACAGCGGCATGGCATCACGGTTACCGAGATGATTGACCGCTATCTGCGTCGCTTGCGGGCGCTGGAGCAGTACACACCGTCGGTCGAACTGGAACAAATCAGCGGCCTGGTTCCCGAGCAGGTCGATGCACGGCAACTCTACCGCGATCATCTTCTAGACAAACACAGCCAATGATCCTGATTGATCTCAATGTCCTGTTGGATGTCATTCAGCAACGCGAACCACACTACCGTGCGTCTGCAGCCGTGTTGGATCAAGTGATCCATCGACAGAAGCAGGGGGCAGTCGCGGGGCATGCGGTCACCACCATTCATTACCTGGTGGGGCGTTATAACAACAATAGCGTTGCCGATCAAGTGGTTGCCTGGTTGCTCAAGCACTTTTCGGTAGCGGCGGTCGGGCATGCCGAACTCCTGCGCGCACAGGGGCTTGGCTGGCCAGATTTTGAGGACGCCGTCGTTGCAGCTGCCGCCGAAACTCTGGGATGTGATTGTATCATCACCCGCAATGTACGGGATTTTCGTCACTCACCTGTCAGTGCGTTGACTCCGGATGAGTACCTGCTGCAACCGGAGCCGCCCGCGCCTTAAATTGTGCTGCCTGTTATTATTCAGCTAGGGCGTGCCCTAGCTTAGCCCGCCAACCCCGCATAGACATTTTGCACATCGTCATCGTTGTCGATGGCATCCAAAAAGGCTTCCACTTCGGCCAGCGCATCGCCGCTTAATTCAACCGGGTTGTTGGCGCGGTACACCAGTTTGGCGGATTGGACTTCGTAGCCAAATTCCGGCAGGGCTTTGCTGACGGCATCCAAATCGGTCGGTTCGGTTAAAAACACCACGTCATTGCCTTCACCAGCTTCAAAATCCTGCGCACCGGCTTCAATGGCGGCCAGCTCTAAATCGGCATCATCGCTGCTTGGGGTGGCTTCAATTTGCCCAAGATGCTTAAAATCCCAGGACACAGCGCCCGAAGTAGCCAGCTGGCCTTTACGAAACAGCAAGCGCATACTCTGGGCCGAGCGGTTTTTATTGTCGGTTAAGCACTCGACGATGACCGGCACCTGATGCGGGGCAAAGCCTTCGTAGGTGACGGACTCATAGTTGACCGGGCCATCCAGCAAGCCGGCGCCTTTTTTGATGGCGCGCTCCAAGGTGTCTTTGGGCATGGAGGCCTTTTTGGCGGCATCAATGGCCGAGCGCAGTTTGCTGTTCATATCCGGATCGGCGCCATTGCGTGCAGCCACCATGATTTCTTTGGCCAGCTTGGTAAAAATACGTCCTTTGGATGCCGCTGCATCCATTTTGTGTTTGGTTTTCCACTGCGCGCCCATAAATAGTCCTGTACGAAAGCTAAAAAAGTGGCTTAGTCTAGCCAAAGCAGCCCTGTTCGCGCAAGTCAGACGCTCATCCAATCACGCAAGGACTAACAATGTCTCAATCCTCCACAGTTAACGCCACTGCCTCAAATAAGGCTGTATTGCCCTGGCTGCTGGCTTTTTTAAAGCCTTACCGCTGGCAGGTCGCGGCGGCGGTGTTTTTCCTGCTGGTGGGTTCCTTGGCCTGGCTTGCGCTGGGGCAGGGTGTGCGGCTGCTGGTAGACGAAGGCTTTGTGGCTGGCAATGCCGGGCGGCTGAATCAACTGGTCGGCTGGGTGTTGCTTATAAGCGCCATCAGCGCCAGCGCGGTGTTTTGCCGCTTTTACCTGATGACCTGGCTGGGCGAGCGGGTCAGTGCCGATATCCGCAATCGGGTGTACCGGCATTTACTGAAACTCTCACCGGCTTTTTACAGCGAAACCCGCACCGGCGAAGTGATTTCCCGCTTTACTGCCGATACCACCTTGCTGCAATCGGTGGTGGGCTCCAGTTTGTCGATGGCACTGCGCTCAGGCGTGACCGCCATCGGCGGCTTACTGATGATGCTGCTAACCAGTTTCAAATTGACGGCTTTGGTGCTGTTGGCAGTGCCTTTGGTGTTGGTGCCTATCATTGTGCTGGGCCGCAAAGTGCGGCGCTTATCGCGGGCCAGCCAGGATCGGCTGGCCGATATTGGTGCTCATGTCGATGAGAGCCTGCACGAAATTCACACCGTTCAGTCTTATGGCCATGAACGCCTGGATCAGCAGCTGTTCGCCGGCAAAATTGAGCAGGTGATCAATGCAGCCCAAAAGCGCATTTTTTACCGTGCTTTGTTGATTGGGCTGGTGATGCTGCTGAGCGTCAGTGCCATCACCTTGATTGGCTGGGCAGGGGCGCTGGATGTGTTGCAAGGCCGAATGTCAGCCGGTCAGCTTACGGCATTCTTGTTTTATGCGGTCTTGGTGGCGGGCGCGACTGCGACCATCAGCGAAGTGATTGGCGAGGTGCAGCGTGCAGCTGGTGCAACCGAACGTTTGATTGAATTGTCAGAGGTGCCGGTGCACATTGAGACGGTCGCACAGCCTCAGGCATTGCCACAGCCGGTGCAGGGACGTTTGGAGTTGCAACAACTCAGTTTTTCCTACCCGCAGGCTGGCAGCAGCGCTGCATTGAGCGGACTTGATCTTAGCATAGCGCCAGGTGAGCGCATTGCATTGGTCGGGCCTAGCGGCGCCGGCAAAAGCACTTTGTTTCAGTTGCTGCAACGCTTTTATCAGCCGCAGCAAGGTCGCATTTTGCTCGATAACATCGATATTGCCGAGCTGGATCTGGCCAGCTTACGGGCCCAATTTGCCCTGGTACCCCAGGATGCGGTGATTTTTGCCGATTCGGTGCTGGAAAATGTGCGTTATGGCCGGCCAGAGGCAAGCGAAGCTGAAGTGATAGCCGCCTGCATAGCGGCCCGGGCGGATGTGTTTATCCAGGAATTGCCTGAAGGCTATCACAGCCAATTAGGCGAGCGCGGTGTGCGTCTATCTGGTGGGCAGAAACAACGGCTGGCCATCGCCCGGGCTATTCTGGCGGATCGGCCGGTATTGCTGCTGGACGAAGCAACCAGTGCGCTGGATGCGGTCAGTGAGCATGCGGTGAAAGAAGCGTTGCAGCACCTGATGCAAGGCAAAACCACCCTGATCATTGCGCATCGCTTATCGACGGTGCTGCATGTGGATCGCATCGTGGTGCTGGACAAAGGCCGCGTCATTGCTAGCGGCAGTCACAGTGAGCTGATGGCCAGTTGCCCGCTGTACAAAGAGCTGGCAGAGCTGCAGCTGCTCAATCCCGGCAGTGCAGATTAAGATTGTTGCTGTTGCAACTGCTCAATTTGTTGCCATAAGGCTTCGCTTTCAGCGGTTAAATCGGCAAAGAGCCGCATATCGCCTTTGCGCTGTGCCAACATGGCTTGCTCCAGCTTTTGATCGTAGATTTTACGCAGTTTTTTGATAGGGTCGCGTTTAAATAATCCAAACATCGGCTTTGCTCCTGAGTGTTAAGTGTTTAAGTGCTAAAGTACAGGGTACGGCCTTATGCCGTATCCTGTTCACTTTTATTCACCAGCAGGCATCAAAAGTGCGTCAGCGCCAGAGCCATTTCTTCTCCAGCTCAATCAGCAGCATAATCGCCAGGCCCAGACCGATCGGGAGCAGCCAGTAAGCAAGGGGCAGGGCGCTGGTGCCGAATAATTGCTGCATAAAGGGCAGGTAGACGAATGCGAGCTGTAACAGCAGCAGAACTCCCATTGCCAGCCAGGCCACTTTGTTGGCAAACAACAAACCAAACCGTAAGCTGCACTCGGCCAGATAGCGGCTGTTGATCAAATAAAACGCCTGCGCCATCACCAGCGTATTGACCGCCAGGGTCCGGGCTGTACTGAGATCCACCTCAGCAGCCATGGCCGATAAAAACATCAAAATCGACACCCCACCAATCATCAGCGACACCAGACTGATGCGCCATAAAAACATCGCGCTTAAAATGGCTGCTCTGGGATCGCGTGGTGGCCGCTTCATCACGCCCGGCTCGGCCGGCTCAAACGCCAGCGCCAACGCCAGGGTTACTGCCACCACCATATTGACCCAGAGGATCTGCACCGGCGTTAGCGGCAAGGTCAGACCAAACAGCACCGCTGCCAGCATCACCAGACCCTGAGCACCATTGGTGGGTAAAATAAACAGGATGGCTTTACGCAAGTTGTCGTAGATGGTGCGCCCTTCGGCTATTGCTTGGGCGATGGTGCTGAAGTTGTCATCGGCCAGTACGATATCGGCCGCTTCTTTGGTAGCCTCGGTGCCCTTGATGCCCATGGCGATGCCCACATCAGCGCGCTTGAGCGCCGGGGCATCGTTAACACCATCGCCGGTCATGGCCACCACCTCGCCATTGGCTTGCAGTGCTTTAACCAGCCGAAGCTTGTGCTCCGGGCTGGTGCGGGCAAAGATGTTGCTGCGCCCGGCGATGGCTTGAAGTTCTTCATCGCTGGCGGCCTCAATTTCAGCACCTGTGACCACACACAAAGCACCATCGGCTGACAGCTGCATGGCTTTGCCGATGGCTTCGGCGGTGCCGGCATGATCGCCGGTGATCATTTTGACCCGAATACCAGCCTGATGGCACTGGGCGATGGCCTCAATAGCCTCGGGCCTGGGCGGATCGATGATGCCAATCAGGCCAATCAATGTCATCTCACTCAGTTCATCCAGCCCCAGCTCACTGTGTTCAGTGCTCTTGTTGGCAGCAGCCAGCACCCGCAGTCCCTGGCTGCTAAGCGCATCCAATTGCTGTTGCCAGAAGTCGCTATCCAGCGCTTCGGCATCGCCGTTGGCATCCAGCTGGCTTGTGCAACGTTCCAGCAAGCGATCCGGTGCGCCTTTCAGCAAAATCTGCCGGCTGCCATCCGGCCGTTGCTCCAGACTGGCCATAAACTTGTTTTCAGACTCAAACGGGATCACCGCCAACCGCTGGTAGCGTTCACGTTCAAAGCCGGCTTTCTCTGCCAGGCACAGCAAGGCGCCTTCGGTTGGCTCGCCCTGGACGCCCCAGTTTTCATTCTGCTGGGTCAACTGGCTGTCGTTGGCAACCGCGACCACTTCAATCAGGGCGGCCAGAGTTGGCTGTTTAAGCGCAGTTAGGTGCTCGCCTTCCAGCTCGAAATCACCTTCCGGCTGATAGCCCAGTCCACTGATCTGGTAGTTTCCGGCGGTGGTGATCACCTGACTGGCGGTCATCTCATTACGGGTTAAAGTACCGGTTTTATCTGAACAAATCACGGTAATGGAACCTAAGGTTTCCACCGCATTTAACCTGCGGGTAATGGCATTGCGACGGGCCATTTGCTGCACGCCAAGCGCCAGAGTGATGGTTAAAATGGCTGGCAGGCCTTCAGGGATAGCGGCAACAGCAAAGCCGATCGCCGCTAAAAACAGTTCGCCAATGGCAAAATCATGCAGCAGATAGCCAATCAGTAGCATCAGCAGCGCCAAAGCAACAATCACCACCGATAGCCATTTACTGAACTGCGCCATTTGGCGGGTCAGCGGCGTCGCAATGGCCTGCACCGATGAAAGCATGGCGTTGATTTGGCCTATTTCTGTATGGGCACCAGTTGCAGTGACCACCGCGGTACCGCGCCCGGCGGCGACTAAGGTGCCGGAAAACGCCATGCAAAAACGGTCGCCGACACCGGCATCTGCTGCTACAGCCTGAGTGTTTTTTTCGGTGGGCACCGACTCGCCGGTCAGCGCCGACTCTTCAATCCGCAGGTTGTTAGTTTCCAGCAGCCGCATATCGGCCGGTACTTTGTCGCCGGAGCGAAGCCGCACTATATCGCCAACCACCAATTGCTCGGCTGCCAGCTGCTGCCAGCTGCCATCCCGCTTTACGGTGGCATGCAAAGACAGCATGTTTCGAATGCCGGCCAGTGCTTTTTCGGCTTTGCCTTCCTGCACAAAACCGATGCTGGCATTGAACAGCACCACCGCCAGAATCACCCAGGTGTCCAGCCAGTGCCCCAGCAAGGCGGTAATGCCGGCTGCTGCCAGCAAGATGTATATCAGCGTATCGTGGAAATGCTTAAAAAACCGCTGCAAGATGCCTGGCTGGGGGGGCTCGGGCAATGCATTGGTACCATGTTCGCTTAGCCGTTTGGCGGCTTCAGCCGTGCTTAGCCCCTCGATAGTACTGTGCTGGTGAGCAAGCAACTCCTTGGCGTCTTCCGCATGAGCTGGCGGACGGCCTGATTGCTCAGGTGAACCAGATGGTGTCTTGTTGGGCATACATTCTCCTGATAAATCAGTCGGAACCCCCTTAGTGTGACGGCTCTGTTTCCAAACTGCAATGTGCTGGATCAAGCTTAGGTTTTAGCCTGACAGCTTGCCATCCGATGTTTGGACAAGGCAGGCTGCTCTGTTATCGGGTTGTAGTGTCTGCAGCTCGCCTTGCCGAATCTGGCTGGTTTTTGGGCAAAAAAACACACTAGAGTACTGCTGATAATAATAACGTCAGAACATTCATAGCTTTGCCTACACAATTTTTGCCCAAACAACAATAAGACGACAAGAGCCCGGGGAGGGTAGACATGTACAAGTTAAACGCCATTACACTGGCCATGCTGATGGCCGGTGCACTGCCGGCCATGGCCGCACAAAGTGCGAGCGACAATGACAATCAACCAGTGGCTGAAAGTGATCGCGCCATTGAGGTGATCTCAGTCACTGCCACCAAGCGCCGTACTGCCTTGATGGAAACGCCAGTGGCCATCACGGTATTGACGCAGGAGCAACTGCGGCAAAGCGGTATCCACAACATCAAAGACATGGCTGATCTGGTGCCGGGACTGGATATCTCCATGGCCACCGATCAGGCCGCGCCGGTTATTTCGATGCGCGGGGTACGTTCAACCAATATTACCGAGCTCGGAGATCCGGCAGTCGGCGTACACCTGGATGGCATCTACTCGCCCCGGATGCAGGGTGCTTTAGCGCTAATGTACGATGTCGAGCGGGTTGAAGCCCTGCGGGGGCCTCAGGGCACGCTATTTGGCCGTAACTCGACGGTGGGCAGCATCAATGTGATTTCTGCCAAGCCTGATTTTTCCGGTACTTTTGGCAACGTCAATCTGGAAGCGGGCCGCTTTAACACCCGAAGCGCCGGTGGTTTTGTCAATCTGCCGGTGAATGATGAGTTTGCTATTCGCATTGCCGCCAAGGGCTTAAAGCGCGATGCCTACCTGGAAGGGTACTGGGATCCCAATCAGTACGATACCCGTCGCTTAAGTCCGGAGGTGCTGAATGCGCCAGTCATTTCAGAAAACTCCTATCAGGGCATTGGCTCTACCGTCACCCAGCGTGAGAACTGGTGGATTGATAGTGCTGGTACCGATCCAGAAGCGCAGCGGGTGCGGGCTTTAACGCCGGCCAACAAAAAAGATTTTTACCACAATGCCAATGAGTACTCATACCGAATCAGTGCTTTGTGGGAACCCAGTCATGGCCGCTTTAGCAACCACACAGTGTTCCAGCAGTACAGCAACAACAGTGGTGGCAGCCTGGATTTGGTGAACTGCGATCAGTTGCGGGGCCGCCCCGACGAGTTTGGTGGTGGATGACGAACCCAGCGCCATTGAAGGGCTGGCTATCCGCCTTGCGGCCTTTCCTGAGGTTAGGATTATCGGTCAGGCCAGCACAGTGGATGAGGCCCTGGCACTCATCAATCAGTGCGCACCGGACCTGGTTTTTCTTGACATTGAAATGCCCGGCAAATCCGGTTTTGAGCTGGTAAAGCAACTGCAACCGGAAATCTGTCCTGCTGTTGTGTTTGTTACTGCTTTTCATCACTACGCGGTGCAGGCATTTGAAGTGCGGGCGCTGGATTACTTGCTTAAACCGGTGAAAACCGAGCGATTGGCCGAAGCCATCGCCAGGGTCAGCGACAATCTGTATCGGCCAGCCAGCAAGCAACAACTGCTGGCCGCGGTGGATCAGTTGCAGCAAAGGGAGCAACAAATAACGCCTGGTATAGAGCCAGACTATTCCATTCATCAGGACAAGCTGGTGATCCAGGATGGCCACCAGCCGGTGCAGCTGGTTCCATACTCCGATATTCTATGGATCGATGCCGCAGGCGATTACATGTGTGTTCATACCGGGGATGCCACCTTTGTGATGCGGGCGCGGATGAAAAGCCTGATCCAGCAAACCCTGCCGGCAAATTTCTTGCGCATTCATAAATCCACCATTGTAAATCTTCTGCATATCAACAGTTTGGAACCGCTTAACAACTCGGAGTACCACGCCACTTTAAGCAACAACAAAACCTTAAAAGTTAGCCGCACCTTTAGTCGTGAGTTAAAAACCAGGTTGTCACCAAACAAGCCTGCTGGTTAAGGTGCACCGATAATGTATCCATAACGTCATATTTAAGATCATAATAGCAATAAATTTATACATAAATACTACATAAATTAGCGTTGCATCATTTTGAGTGATTCTTGTACAATACCATTGTTGCTTAGCGAGGTTCTTGGCTCAGCAGCATCAAACAGTCTGTGTAGTATGGTGTGCTTGTCAAATGGGTTTTTCTGCCTAGGTACCATTCTCAATCAGGGATAAAGATTTCGCATCTGCAAGGAGAGATTCAGATGAAATTTCGCGTATGTTTAACTGCTGCTGCACTGCTGACAACAGCCATGGTGAGCCAACAGGCCTCTGCCAGCTTGATTGTCGATGCAGCGTATCAAAGTTTTAGTGGTCAATCGGTTACTGTTCGTCACCAGGGGACTACATCCAATCAGCAGGCAGGCTTGCTCCAGTTTAATCTGGCGTCATCTACCAATACTGCTGTGCTTCCTTTTGATGTCAACGGCCTGTCAATCGATGCATTTTGCGTGGAGTTTACTCAGGGCGTAATGTCTGGTTGGCAAAGTTACAGCCTGGTTGAAACTGCCCAGGTGTTTTCTGCTACCCAGTCTATGGCCATTGAGCGTCTCTATACTGCTTACCACAATCAAGTTGATACTCCTGCCAGTAAAGCGGCTTTTCAGTTAGCATTATGGGAAGTGGTGCATGAGAATGGGTCAAACTGGAGTCTGACTACAGGTAATTTCCGTGTGACCAGCAATGGTGCTGCCAGAGATATGGCCAATCAGTGGTTGTCAAACCTGGATAGCATTGAAAGCCAGTTCAGCTTGTATGTTTTAACCAATGCCAACTCTCAGAACCAACTGGTATTTTCCGGTGTGCCACTGGATACACCAACGCCAGTGCCAGCTCCAGCTACCATCGGGTTGTTTGGGTTGGGTGCTTTGTGGTTGCTCCGCCGCCGCAAGTCGTAACAAATATTCCGAAAAGACCGGGGCTGAATGCCCCGGTTTTTTATTTGCCCAAAGCTTTTAAAACACTTTCCAAGTCATTAAAACTGATTTAACCTTCGTGGTAGATGTTTGGCCCAAGCTTCCGGTATTCAAATGAAAAAACTGCTCCCTCTTAGTCTGATCTTATTCAGTGTTGTTAGCCATGCCAGCGTTTACCGCTGCGAGCAAAATGGTGTGACTTTGTTTAGTCAAACGCCATGTGCTGATAACGCCGAGAAGCTGGCACAATACGACACCACCCCCACCAAGCGTGATGCTGCATCTCCGGCAAGAGACAGCGCTCAGAACAGCAATGCCACTGAAAGCTTGCAGCAGATCAGTCTGAATGTTCGTAAGCAAAGTTTAGAACGCCAGTTGCAGCAACTGAACAATCGGCGGCAGAATTTGGAGCGGGAGCGCAATGCCAAGTTGTCTGAAATCACCGGCGAAGACATTCAATCACCGGATGCGGTGACCGGCCGCACTTTTATTGCCGGCGCGGCGGAAGAAATGCGTTCGGTGCTCAATCATTACCAACTGGAAATCAGCAAGGTACAGCAACAGGCAGGGCAGGTCGCAGAGCAGCTGCGCCAGCTGCAGGCGTTGTAACAGAGCTGTATCAGCCAAAACGCTACGTAATGGAGTGGCGTTTTTTATACTATTAGAGTAAGACATGTATAGTTTTTATGATTTTCTATAAATACTAAAGCCTTCATTGATTCTACAACCGCATGAAAACAGTCAACAACGCAAGGGTAAGCACTTAAAACAAATTAAATTAAGCTTTGAGCTTATTTTAATTTCGAAATTAAGTTAAATTAAAAGCCGGTTTTAATTTAACTTTAGGATAAACCATGCAGCGAGGAATCACCGGGCATTACGTAGCTAGTATCGCGGGTGGGGTAAACTGTCAGGCTTTTGTGCCAGCACCCTTACCACCAGAGCCAGCGCTGTTGCTCGATACCAAGCTGCAAGGACGCATTAATCAGGCCATGCTGGCGCTAGGTAGATTGGATGCCATCAGTACCTTGTTGCCAGATGCCCGTTTGTTTTTATACAGCTATGTGCGCAAAGAGGCCGTGATGTCTTCCCAGATTGAAGGCACCCAATCGTCACTCAGTGATTTAATGCTGTATGAAATGGAAGGCATGCCAGGCGTGCCGATGGACGATGTGCAGGAAGTGTCTTGCTATGTTAGCGCCTTAGAGTTGGGAGTTAGCCGTATCAACGAAGGGCACCCCATTACCTTTCGGTTGCTAACGGAATTACACCGGGCACTGATGACCTCGGGGCGGGGCATTAGCAAAGGCCCGGGTGAATTTCGTAAAAATCAGGTCTGGATTGGCGGTTACCGCGCCGATGAAGCCACCTTTGTACCCACGCCGGCACATGAGCTGGCGCAGTGCTGGGCTGATTTAGAGCGCTTTTTAAATGACGTGCCACAAGAAACCGACCCGTTAATTAAAGCAGCGCTGGCCCATGTGCAGTTTGAAACCATTCACCCCTTTATGGACGGCAATGGCCGGCTGGGCCGGCTACTTATTCCGCTGATTTTGCTGCAGGCAAAGGTATTAAGCCAACCGCTGTTGTATCTGTCGGTATTTTTTAAAAAACACCGGCAAACCTACTACGAGCGCTTACAACTGGTACGGACGACTGGCGATTGGGAAGGCTGGCTACTGTTTTTTGCCGATGCGGTAGCTGCTACTGCAACCCAGGCTGTACAAATGGCGCAGCAGCTTAATAGTTTACGTAGTGAGCATCGGGCTGCATTGGCCAGCTTTGGCCGCATAGCGTCATCCGCTCAGCAGGTGCTGGATGTGTTATTTGAATACCCCATTGCCAACATCAACACCTTAGTGAAACAAAGTGGCCTGACAGCCGCTACGGTAGGTAAGGTGATGGATAAACTACTGCAACCCGAATTAGCCTGGGTGCAAGAGCTCACCGGCCAAAAACGTAATCGGGTATTTGCTTACCGTGCTTATATTGAAATTTTGAATCAGAATTAACCTGACCAAAAACTACATCGTTCTGTAATATTTTGAATCAATAGCTTAAAAACAAAAACGCCGCTCAATGAGCGGCGCTTTTGTTTGAGAATTTGGTGCGTCCTAGTGGATTCGAACCACCGACCCCCACCATGTCAAGGTGGTGCTCTAACCAACTGAGCTAAGGACGCAGAATGTTGTCTCTGACAACGGCCGCTATCTTAGTGGGCGGTCGGTAGCTTGGCAAGTGTTTTTTTAACGGGCTGAGCTGTTTGGCGGATTTTTACCCGTATGCTGGTGCTGCAGCCACTAAACTGCGGTTTATCCCATGCTTTTGCTGCTTGATGGGGTTTTTCTGCACGGCAAATATGCCTGTGGTAAGGTTGGATGGATGTCGTCTTATAAGAATAAACCATGAATAGAAACCAACCATCCGTGCGCCGTTTGGCGCTTTGTTTTACTCTGGCATTAGGTACCTTTGCCTGCAGCCAGTTACCAACCAGTGTAACGCCAGCACCCACTGCGGTGGTGATCCCATCCAGCGCTGTGGTGACCGATGTGCTCAGGCCGCTGACCTTTAGCGATATCATGCAGTTTCGTGAAATCAAACAGCGCAGCGTCAGCAGCAATCAGCAGGCGATGGTCTATACCGCAGAACCAGACTATGGCGACAGTACCGGCTATCTGGTGAATGTGCTGACCGGGCAGCAATTTTCAGTGCCCTATGCCGATCGCGGTCAGTTGAATGCCGATGGCAGTTTTGCGCTGTTCCGTCAGCGTTCGCCCTTGTTGCTGCGCGAGCAAGCCACCGACAAAGCCGCCCGTGATGCCTTGGCGCATGATGCGGTGTTGTTAAATGCTGTGACTGGCGAGCAACAGTTGTTTGCCGCTATCGACCGCTTTGCCTTTACCGGCGATGGCCACCAGGCGTTGCTGCTGGCCCGTAAGGCCGACAGCAACGACAAAACCCAGTTGCTTAGTGCGGTGCAGCTGACGAACACCGGCCGGATGGAGCAGGGCAAGTCGATTGAGCTGGGCCAGATCAGCGAATTTGCGGTGGCTGAGCAGGGCACTTTGGTCGCCTATGTGCTGGAATTTACCGATCAAGACGATGACAGTCTTACCCTGCAGCAAGTGATGCTGTGGGATGCGGCTTTTGACCGCCGCTTTGAGCTGGCACCACCTTCTGCCGCCCGGTACCAACAGCTCATCTTTAGTGCCGATGGCCAGCAACTGGTGTTTTTTGCCGGTGAGCGTGCTGAAAAGAACCAGGAAGTCGCGCAGCAGCTCTGGCACTGGCCATCTGAACAAAATAAAGCCGCCCCGCACGAGCTCAAACACGAAGGCTGGCAGCTGAGCGCGCAGCAAGCTCCGCGCTTTTCCGAGGATGGCAAGCGGGTCTTTGTTGGCTTTCGACCCGAATCAGCCCCGGCCGCGCCAGACATCGAGCCGCCGCAAAGCGAAGCCGAGCTCTTTGATTCCGAGCGTTTGTTAAGTGACCGTCGTCTGCAGGTCTGGCATGGCCAGGACGATCGCATTAATTCACAGCAAAAAGCCGAACACCAGCAAGCGCAGCGACGCACGGCGCCTGCGGTATTCTGGTTGCAGGACGAACAGCTGGTGCTGCTGGGTGAGGATGTGGAAGACCGGCTCTATGAGAGCGAGCACAGCGAGGCGGCACTGATCAGCAACGGCCGGCCTTATTTGCAGGACCTGACCTGGGATGGCCGCTTTCACGATGTCTGGCACGTCCATTTACGCACCGGAGCGCGCCAGCAGGTGTTTGCCCGGAATCGCACTGTCGAACGGGCCCATTTATCACCGACGGGCCGTTATGCGGCCTATCAGCAAGGTGGCAGCTGGCAGTTGTTTGATAGCCACACCGGTGAGCGGCGCACTTTGGGGAGCGATGCAGGTGTTTCCTGGCTCGATGAAACCCACGATCGGCCAGAGCCTGCGTCCAGTTATGGCGTAGCCGGCTGGTTGGCTGATGAAACGGCAGTGTTGGTGTACGATCGTTTTGATATCTGGCAGTTGTCGCTTGATGGCAGCAGTGTCAATCTGACCCGTATCGGCCGGGATAGCCAGCAGCGCTTTCGGGTTGAGCGCACCGATCCGAAAGCCCTTGCCATTGAGCCTGATGCGGATGTGCTGCTAAACCGCTTTGATGAAGAAGATAAAAGCTATGGCTTTTACCAGTTAAGTCTGAGCAATCAACACCTGCAGCAACTGCTGGCGGATACCAAACGCTTTGACCTGGTAGAGGCCCTGCCTGAGCTGGGCGGTTATTTGTACACCGAGCAAAGCTTTCGGCAGTTCCCTAATATCTGGTATGCCAATGCTGATTTTTCCAAGCGGCAGCAACTGACCGATCTGAACCCACAAAAAGCCCAGTTTGTCTGGGGCGACAGCCATCTGATTGACTGGTTGACTGAAGATGGTGAGCGCTTGCAGGGCGTGGTGATCACCCCGGATGGCTTTGATGCCAATCGCCGCTACCCGGTGCTGGTCTACTACTACGAGCAATTTTCCCAGCGCCTGCATCACTTTAATCAGATGAAGGTCAATCACCGGCCGAATTTCCCGTTTTATCTGGGTCAGGATTATGTGGTGCTTTTACCGGATGTACGCTTTCGCGAAGGCGCGCCCGGGCCAAGTGCCACCGAGTCCTTGCTGCCGGGCATTGATCGCTTGATTGAACTTGGCATTGCCGATCCCAATGCCATTGGTTTGCACGGCCACAGCTGGTCGGGCTATCAAACGGCTTTTGTGGTGACCGAAACCGACCGTTTTGCTGCAGCTGTAGCCGGCGCTCCGGTATCCAACATGACCAGTGCCTACAGTGGCATCCGCTGGCAAACCGGTTTGGCACGTTTGTTTCAGTACGAAACCGGCCAGAGCCGTTTGGGGGTGTCGATGTTTGAAGATAGGGCGCCGTACATCAAAAATTCGCCGGTGTTCTTTGCCGATCGCATCAACACACCCTTGCTGATCCAATTTGGTGATAAAGATGGCGCTGTACCCTGGGAGCAGGGCATTGAGCTGTATTTAGCCATGCGCCGGTTGCAGAAGGATGTGGTGATGCTGCATTACGAAGGCGAGGGGCATCACTTGCAGCGCTTTGCCAACAAACTGGATTACAGCATCAAGATGCTGGAGTTTTTTAATCATTACCTGAAAGGTGAGCCGGCTCCGGATTGGTGGCTACAGGGCATGCCGTATCAGGCATACGATTAACGGATGAGTATCAAAGGCCAGCTTAGTCTGGCCTTTGGGTTAAACCAGCCGCACAGTCGCTGTTCAATTGCTGCCACCAGCCGACATGGGCCAGGATTTCCTGTTGCAACTGCGTAGCGCTGCCAGCGTAGCGCTGCTCTATTACCGGCAGCAGTGGGCTGTGCCGATACAATTGTTGCAGCTCGGGCCAGAGCGCCTGCATATGGCGTTGGTGCAGGTTGAAATAAGGCTGCAGCTCTTCAGCAAAAAACTTCAAAAACACTGTGGTGAGGATGCTGAGTTGCTCTGTTGAGCGCTGGTTTGGGCAAAATTGTGTAGGCTCAAGAGCCAGCAGAGCTGCATTCAGACTGGTTAACCAGCCAGTCAGATAGCGCTGGCTGTACTGCAGCACCGCCAGGGTATCGAAACGATGCAACACGCCAAGTGCCGCCTCAATATCAATCGCTGCGGCGGCTGGCCAGTCTTGTGCTGAGATAGCGTTTTGCAGTTGGTTTAGCTGCTGCAGTGCGGCCTGGCTCTCTACCAGTGCCTCCTGGCCGGCTAGCGGCAACAGCTGGCTTTTGCCATGCAGTTGTTGACGCAGGGTCTGCTCGGCATGCAGCATATTAAAAAATGACAGCTCAATGCTGTTTCGTTTGCTGTACAAAATATCGGCAAGTTGCTGTTGCAGTGGTTCAGGGATGCTGTCCTGTTGCAGGCAATGTTCTAATTGCCGCAGTAAACGGAGTTCATAGTTCAGCCGCAGGCTATGGCTTTGCACCCGGCCCAGGCTGGAGTTGCGTTCGGCGATTAATGCGTCCAGCCCGCATTGGCGGCTGGCCCAGGCATCCAGCAGATCCAGCCGCAGATCCGGCAACGGGTGCAGTAAATCACGGGCTGCAGGCAGCGTATCGGCTTGCAGCGGCTGCCACCGCTCAGGGGCAATGCCAGCAACCCGCTCCAACCGGCTTTGGTAATTGGTTAAT